>CAMDOF010000163.1 GCA_945903465.1 Opitutus sp. GAS368 | reverse complement strand
GCGGCAGTGCGCTGCAGGACGCCACCATCGCCGACCTTTGCGCCACCCTCACGGCGACGGAAACCTGCTTCCCGACGACCGCCCTTCGTCTCATCTACCGCCAAGTGGGTTCACCCTGATTCCAGCCGGGGGTCAGGAGGTCTGAGCCTTGGGTGATTTGCTCGGCGGGGTATAATTGCGGATCAAGCAGCGTGGTCACCAGCGTGAGCTCGCGGGTCCGGAAGCCCTTTTGGCTCACGGGTACACGGATGACCCGCACGGTAATACTTTCGGGCAAAAGGGCCCATGCCTCCACCGTCAGATACTTGGGTTTTTTCGGGCCTTTGGTCCACGTGACGAGCCGGTCGCCCCGGCCCAATCGCCGGCCCTTACGCCAGTCGATTTTGCGCACCGCCACGCGACTGATGAGGTCGGCGTTTTGAGCGCGCACCTGCGCGGCGCCGACAAAGTGACCGGCGGCGCGATCATAGATGACGATGTCGTTGGGGGCCAAGGTGGGCCGGGCGGCGTGGAACAGGCGCATCTCGTTTTGGTAATAGTTGCCCCGCACCGTGTGCAGCACGGCTCCGCTGCGCAGGGAGCCGATGACCATGAGCTTCATCAGGGGAAAGCCACAGCCGGGGCGCGGGGATTTTGGCTGCGGATACAACGCCTGGTTTTCCTCCGTGTCGGGCATGGTCAGGGTTGTGCAATCGCAGACTTTGACGGCGCGCCCCTGGAGAAACCCGGTGGGGCCGATCAGCCGGTCGGCCGCACCGGCGGTGTCGGCCAGCGTGACCTCCAGCAAGTCCAGCGGCAGGCGCGCGCGGGCCTGACAGTAGCCGCTGTTGCCCTCGTCGAGCTGCCGATTGCCCTGCAAGGCGAACAGCGCTTGCACTTGGCGCACGACCTCCCGGCAAGAGGTGTTCTCGTTGAGCATCTGCCAGACAAAGCACCAGAAGGTGCGGTGCAGGGAAAAGGGGCACTCGCGCGCGGAAGGCGCCGGCTGGAAGGCCGCTGTGGGGACGAAGCGGCCGACGGCCGTTTCGATCTGGCTGAGGGTGCATTGCCGCAAGGCCGGCAGCGCCTGCGCCACGCCCCGGCCGAGACAGGCGAGGCGGGCGCGCAACGCGGGAAAAAATGGAGGGTTTGCCATAGGGCGGTATACATACCGCTCTATTGACAAACAGTCTACTTTATTCGTCCATGGCATCAAAAAAAACCAGTGCTGTGCCGTCCGCGCAGGAGGACTACGCTCAGCTCAAGGCCACCCTGGCGCAGTCCGGTTGGATCAGCGAAGGCTACGTGCAGGACCGCGGTCCGGGCGCCGGCGGGCCCTGCTACCAATGGACCCGCAAAGTCAAAGGGAAGACCGTCCGTGTCCCTCTCTGCAAAGCGCAGTACGAGTGGCTCCACGCGGCGATTGCCAGCTGGCACACCGTGCAAATGACGCTCGGCCAAATGCAACGCCTCAGCCGCCGAGTGCTCTTCACCTCAATCCCAGATATCGAGCGTCGCAAACCGCTCAGCAAGAAAACTAGGGGTCTTTCCTAAGCGCCATTCAGGTCGGAGGCTATTTTTTGGCAGGACTCGCGCGGGCGGCGCCAGCGGCACCGGCTGATTTTAAGGCACCTCGTAAATCTCGACCACCGCTTCACCCGAGCCGCCATCCGCCCCTTTCACCTGCACGCTGTAAGCTCCCGACGCGAGCGTCATGAGCAGCGCGGCGTCCCGACTGCCGGCGGGCAAGGAGAAGGCGCCCACCGCGGAAAAGGTCGACGCCAGCGTGGGCGACCAATTGTCATTCTCGATCAATTTAGTACCGCCTTGGTAAATCTCGATCTTGGGGTCGACCAGAAATCCCGAAACACTAAAAACGGCCAACCCTGGGCCCACCGCGCGGAAGAGCAATTGCTTCGAGCCCGTCCCCGTGACGTTAAAGCCCGCGATTAAAATATCATCCCCCGTACCCACGCGATTGCGCGCGGAAACATTAATCATCCGCGGCGTATTGCCTTCACCCACGTCGTAGGCTTCCACCAAGACCACCCCCACGCCCGTGCCGCGCACCTGAATGGTGTAGGCCGCATCGTCCGACAACTTCTGCAAAAACGCGGCATCTTTGCTCCGGGCCGGAAATCCAAACGCTCCTGAACTAATAAATGCCGACTCCAGCGAGGCCGGCCAATCATCGTTAGAAAAAGCGACGACACCGCCCCGATACAGATCAAGCCTTGGATCAGCCATCGCCGAGGGTAAGCCGAACGCCGCTAACGCCGGGCCGGCCGCACGCACTAAAATATCCCGCCCGCCGCCCTGGACCACGATGCCGACAATCAACGTCTGGTTCGCTGCCATCGCGGTGCGGACGGAAAGATTTGAAAGCCGCGAAGTCGGACCCGCCGCCGTCACGACCAACAAAGCCCCCGCACTCGTAACGGACCCAGCTGCATTCGTCACCGCGACCGCGTAAGTCCCCGCATCGGCGAGTTGCGCACTTGCCAAAGTCAACCCAGCCATCGTCGCGCCCACCAAGGTTTGCCCGTCCTTTTTCCACTGATACGTCAACGGCGCCGTCCCGCTAGCTCCCGCCACGAAAGACGCACTCGCTCCCGCCACGACGGCGGCGGCGGCCGGCGCGGTCGTGATCACCGGCGGGGACGCACTCGTGCTCACCGTGAGCGCGGCACCCACAGAAATCACCGCGCCCGTCGCGTTTGTCACCGTGACCGCGTACCGCCCAGCGGACGCGCTTTGAACATTGGTCAGCGCCAAAGTCACGCTCGTCGCACCGGCGAGGGTGGCTCCGTCCTTGGTCCACTGATACGTGAGCGGCGCGGTCCCGGTCGCCACGACCACGAAGGACATGCTCGCGCCCGCCACGACGGTCTGCGCCACCGGCTGGCTCGTGATCGTTGGGGCGACGGGTGCGGTGATGACCGAGAGAGTGCCCTTGCCCGAGGTCGCCGCGCCCGCGGAATTTGTGGCAATGACGGTGTACTCACCCGCCGCGGCGCTCTGGACGTTGGTGAGGACGAGGGTCGCGTTCGTCGCACCCGCTTGGATTTGCCCCCCCTTGTACCACTGGTAAAGCAACGGCAAGGAACCCGTCGCGACCACCGAGAAGTCGGCGGTGTTGCCAGCCGTGACGGCTTGATTCGCTGGCGAGGTGACGATCGAGGGCGCCAGAATCAAGGGCACGATATTCAGCAGAGCGACCGCGCTGGTGCCGGTGCCTTGAGCGTTGGTCACGACCACGGAATAATTGCCGGTATCGGTTATGCGGGTAGCCGAAAGCGCGAGACTCGCCGTCGTGGCGCCCACGAGGGCCGCCCCGTCCTTTAACCACTGATACGTTAACGGTGCCGCGCCCGTCGCCACGACCGAAAAGGTGTAAGGATCGCCCTGGGTGACAACGCCGCCCACCGGATGCCGCGTGATCGCTGGCGTGCCCCCATTGGTCGCGGCAGTCAGCACGATGGAAGCGGCGCTGATGGTCGTCGCCGGCGGGCGGAAAATTCCGCTGACACCGCTGAAGATCTGGCTACCCGTCAAGCCCGCCGGATAAACTGCGGTGAAGGTAAACGTGCTGGGGCTCGCGGGGACTGAAGTGTAGGCAAACGCAAAGGCCGAGGTCTCGCCAGCCGAGGGTACGACCGCCGGTGGATTAGCGCCACCGGTCGCACCAAACGTCCAACCCGCGGGCACCGTCGCGACCTGAAACCCGACGGATGAAAGTGTCGTGCCGTAGGTCAGGGTCACCGTAAACGAGATCGTCCCGCCCGACGCTGAATACGATGTCGAGTTCGGGACAACACTTACGGTCTGGGACCACGCGGCCAGCGGAAGAATAACGATCGCGGCCGTCCGAAAAAACCAGATCAACATAAATAAAAATTACGGTAATTGATAAATTTCGATCAAGGCAACTCCTTCGCCCGCGTCCACGCCACCGACGTGAGCGGTATACGCACCGGGCGCTAAGGTGAGGAGTAACACCGCGTCCTTACTCCCAGCGGGTAGAGGGAATGCCCCGACCGCCGACTGGGCGGCGAGGAGCGCGGCGACGTCATTAGTCCCCCAGTTATCATTCTCGGCGAGCACGACCGCTTCACCACTGAAAACCGTGAGACGAGGATCGCTCAGGACGCCGTCCACCCCAAACGTCTTCAAAGCGGGGCCGACGGCGCGAACGAGGACTCGCTGCGGTGAATTGCCAGCGACGACGAAGCCGCCGATCAACGCATTCCCACCCGCCCCTGCGTAACCGCGCGTAGAAACATTGAGCAGCTGCGAGGCCCCGCTCGGCGTCGCATCGTAAATTTCCGCTAGCGCCACGCCAGCACCGCCCTCCACATGGAGGGTGTAAGCGCCGGCCGGCAAGGTGATCAACAACGCGGCA
Source organism: Opitutus sp. GAS368 (assembly GCA_945903465.1). Taxonomy (GTDB): domain Bacteria; phylum Verrucomicrobiota; class Verrucomicrobiia; order Opitutales; family Opitutaceae; genus ER46. Next base: position 11,796 of record CAMDOF010000163.1, on the reverse strand, counting down.
TCCGCGGAGTTCGCAGGCAAAGCAAATGCTCCGAGCCGAGAAAACGCGGCGGCAAGTTCCGTGCTGCCGATTCCGAGCTTCGACCAACCTGAATTTTCCGCCAACAACTCCCCGTCACGGAACAACCGGAGCCGAGGATTCGCCACCGGATTATTCACGCCCAGCCCAGCCAAAGCCGGCCCGATCCCGCGGATCAGCACCGATTGCGAGACGCCACCACCGATGATAAATCCACTGATCAAGGTCAATTCACCCGGACCCACCCGGGTCCGCGAGGACAAGTTGATCAACCGACGAGTCGGGGTCACCTGGGATCGTAGACCTGCAAAATTCGTTTCAACTCCGCTCGGCGCGCGCAACGTCGCCGTGAGCACCGTGCCGGTAACATCGAGCGCCCCGCGCAGGAGCGATGGCCCCGCGGCCGTCGCAAACGCCGCGGTGAGCCCCAACGTGGCATCGACCGTGCCAACGACCCCGGCCATAAAATCCGCGGTACTCACGAGCACCAACGACTGGCCCGACGGCGTAACGAGCGCCGTGATTCCAGCGGTGACCGCACCCAGTCCCTCTGCCCGATAGAGACCCGCCACCGTGGACACCGCGCCCGTCGTCGACGCCATCGTCACCACAAAGCGAAGCCCAACCCCATCAATCGCGCCCGATAACACGCCATCGCGAACTGTACCGCTCACACGCGCACTCGTCGCTGTCGCTGCCACCGCCCGACCATTCTCATTGGGACTGCTGGCTTTGGTTAGAGGCACCGCCAGCGAAAAACTTCCCGTCGCATCTGGCGCGAAATCAAACGCGCCCTGCAACCCGAGCGAGGGAATCGCGAGCAGGAGCGCATTGCCCTCGCCACTCGCCGGCAACGTCGCCGCCACCTCACCCATCCGCGTGGTGCCATCGGCCCCCACGACCGCACCGAGATAAAACTGCGCCGTCGCGATCGATACCGAAACCGTCCGAGTGAGCGCGGCCGCCTCGTAAGAAGCGCTACCCACTTGGCTAGCGCGCACGACGACCTCTCCGGCCGCGAGCAACGTCAGCACATTACCCGATAATTTCGCGGGGCCGCTGACGAGCGAAACCACGACGGGCAAGCCGCTCGAAGCGGTCCCGGTAAGCGTGATCGCGGAACCGACGGTCGCCTTCAGAGGCGGCGCAAACGCGATGGTCTGCGCGCCGGGGTTAATCGTCAATGTGCCGATCGTGCTGCCAACGTAACCGGGCGCGTTCACGACCACAGTAATTCCATAAGTACCGACGGCCGAGGGCGCGGCCGGCGCCCCACCATAACTCACGGCCACGGGGACGCCCATCGGGTTGGTCACGACCGAGACCGCCTTGGGCGTGCCATCGAATGAAGCGGTGAGATTTCCCAATATCACGGTCACGGGGATCGCCGTCGGTCCGCTTGGCGCGACGACCGGCGCAGTGTTGGTCACGGTCAAGACGCTCGAGCGCGGGCTCACGTTGCCGACGGCATCAGTCGCCGTGGCCGTGAAGGCGAAGGTATCATAACCCATCGAAGCGACGATACTCCATTTACCGTCGATCGCGGCGACGGTCCGGCCGATCTCCTTCGACGCTGCATACAGAATAACCGTGGCGGCCGCTTCAGCGGTACCGCGGACGCTGGCTTGCACTCCTGAAAAAGTCCCTGTGAGCACAACCGGTGCGGCCGGCACAAGGGTATCGATCAATATCGTGAAAGTCGCCGTCTCACTGACCGCCGCAGGTGGCAGTGTCGCCGTGGCGCGGAACTCGTGACTACCGTCGCTCAAACCGGACGAGGGCGTGAACGTCCACGCCCCGGTCGCGCTCGCGACGGTCGCCCCGATTAAATTACCGCCGTCGTAAAGCTTGAGCGTGGCACTGCCAACGCTCGTCCCGCTCAAAACCGGAGCCGGCAAAAGCGACGTCGCCGCGAGCGCCGCGAAGACCGGTTTGGCCGTAATCTCCAAATCTCCCCCAAAAACGATCGGATCGACAATGATACCATTCACTAACAAGTCATCATCGCCGCGTTCACCATCCCGATAAACTAGGCGCACGATATCGGGTTTCCCGTCGCCATTGACGTCGATCAATTGACCGCCCGTGCGCCCGTCCCAGTCGAAGATATAAAAAGACTTTTGCGCGGAAGTTGGAAATTCGTAACCGTATTTATAAATATGCGTTGGGGCCGCCGCACCCGCCGGTAAAGAGATGACAATCACGATCGCGCCGTCGGCGCGGAGCGAAGCATTCGAAATCTCAAATTGAATGACCGGAGAGACCGGCGACCAAGTCTGCGGGATGGAAACGATTTGCGCAATAGGCACAGCGCTAACGTTTTTGACCAGGCCCTGAGGATCGCTGACAACCCCATTGCGATCGCTGCGCGGATCGCCCGGTTTACGATCGCCCACGACGATGGACATGACACCCGCGCCACTGCCGATACCGGAGACGCCGCCAGCCGAAGGTGCCACGAATGAAGCCACGCCAGTCTGGGTGACATCGGGTTGACCATCACCATTGGCATCACCCAACGTCGCCTCGAGGACATCGGCGATACCATTACCGTTGGCATCGAAAATGAAATTAAGCGCGTAGACGGGGCCATCCGCGGGCTTAAGTGGATCGAAAATCACCCGGATTTTGACGACCGCCAGGCTGTTGAAATCGTTTGGAAAGACCAGTCGCAATTGGTTCCCGACGAGCGTAGCGCTAACGTTTTTCTGGTCGACAACGGCAAATTGAAGCAAGCGGCCGAGCGGATCAGTAAAAATCTGGGCAAGATCGCGCGTGAGGTTAGCGGAGGTGGCGATACTGATTTGGAGAGCGTTGACCGAAGCGGGCTGCGGGAGCGTGTTGGTCGACGGCGGCAAGACGCCTAAGCCGATCACAAGTTCATTACTGGAAGCGTCCGTAGCCGAATTACCCGCCGCATCGTAAGCGACTACCGTCACGGAGTAAGTCCCTTCAAGAAGGGCATCGACCAACGGCAGTTCCAACTGCCAGCGACTGGTGGACGGGATTAATTCTACAGCGCCAAAAGCACTGGAGTAGAATTTTCCAGCCACAAGGACTGTCAGTAAGGACGTGTCACCCACGTCATAGGTCCCGCGGAAAACCGGCGTGCGCGAAGTCGTGACTTGAGCCTGCACCGTCGGCAGCGCCGGGAGTACCGAATCGACAAGGAAGCTGATCTGACCCTTTGGACCCGCGTTACCGGCGGCATCGGTCGCAACCGCGGTGAGCGTCACAGCGCCTTCCGGCAAAACGCTGGTCAACGCAAAGCTCCACTCGCCCAAGCCGTTTGCGGCAGTCGTCCCAAGAAGTTGTGTTCCGTTGAAGAGCGTCACAGTCGCATTGGCTTCCGCGATGCCGCCGAGGGTTGGCGATGTCATCGCCGTCGGGCTCGCCAGTGCGCGGAAAGTCACCGCAGCCGGCGGGGTCGTATCGATGATCAGGGCAACCGGCAGTGAAGTAACGCTGAGGTTGCCAGCACGATCCTGCGCCACCGCCGTCAAAGCATGCGTACCCTCAGTCTGGGCAACTGCGGGCGTAAAACTCCAAGTCCCATCCGCACCCGCCACGACGCGAGCCCACACCGTCGAGCCCTCCTGCAAACTAATCGTCGCCAGCGCCTCGGCGGTTCCCCGAATCACGGGAAGAGTCTGCCGAGTCGCGGCCAGAGGCGCGATTACCGGACGAGCCGGCGGGGTAAAATCGAGCGTGATCGCAACCACGTCGGAGGGCTGGCCCGCGACGTTATTGCCCAAATCAGTCGCGACCGCGGTCAGCACATGGCTGCCCTCGCTGAGGGCCGTGGCAACGGTGAGGGACCAAATACTACCCGCAGCGGTATCAACGGTACCGAGGGCCGTGGTGCCTTCGAAAAGGGCGATGCGCGTCGCCGCTTCGGCCGTGCCCGTGATGATCGGGCGCGCGACATTAAAGGGCCCGGCGGAAGTGATAACCGGCGGGGGCGGCCCCACCAACGTGATGGTGATAACCGTGGGCGCGCTCGCGACACTTTCGTTACCAGCCGCGTCAATCGCAAAGGCCCTCAGCGCATGCGCTCCGCGATTAAACGGAACATTCGGTGCGATACTCCATTGCCCCGCATCATCGGTAAGCCCGGTGCCGAGAATTGTCAGTCCTTCTTGGATACGAACCGTGGCCAAGGCCTCCGCCGTACCAGCGATCGCCGGGCGCGGAATATTAAAGGAACCACTGACGGTAATCTGCGGAGCCGCGGGCGGCGTTAGGTCGATCGCGAGCAAAAGACCCGCGGAAGCCAGGCTGGGATTGCCGGCGGCATCCACCGCCACGGCCCTGAGCGTTTGTTCGCCTTCGACCAAGCCACGCGTCACCCCAAGGCTCCACGTGCCATCGGCCGCTGCCGTCCCTGCCGCGATGACCAAGGTACCGACGGAAAGAGACACAACGCTACCGGCCTCGGCGGTGCCCCGCAAGGTGGGTAAAAGACTGCGCAAGATGCCGGTCGGCGCGAACGTCGGCGGGGCCGGCGCGATCAGATCGATCTGGATCGTCTTGGTCACGCTTGGACCGACATTACCCGCCAAATCCGTAATCGCATAAGTGAGGATATGCTCACCCTGAGTGAACGCCCGGGTCGCGGGAATCGACCAAGCACCGAGCGTATCCGAAAAAGCCTCACCGACAAGTATGCCGGCTTCCGTGATTTCGATTCGCGCGGAGGCCTCCGCGAGACCCGCCAACGTAGGCTGGCTGAGGTTAAACCACGCCGGCACCGTTGGCACCGCCGCGAGGGGCGCGGTCAAATCGATAATCAGCGTCGTCGGCGCCGAGCGTGCACTTTCGTTACCAGCTAAATCGATCGCACTCACCGAAAGCACATGCGCGCCTTCAGCTAAGGCGCGTGCCGGCGTAAAGGACCACGTCCCAAAGGATGTCGTTGTGACGGCGCCGATTAGAACCGAGCCGTCAAATATCTTAATGGTCGCCCCCGCTTCGGAAGATCCTGTCAGCGTGGGACTAGACCGCCGGTTCGGACTCGCCACGCTCACCGATGACACGCGCGGGGCGCTCGTATCAATCACCAGCTCCATGGTCTCCGAAAACGCACTCGTCAAAGGGCCGAGCTGGGCCCGTGCTTTAAGCAAATGAACGCCCTCCACCCACGGCGCCGCGGGCGTATAGCTCCACTTGCCATCCGCGCCCGCCAATATTTCAGCGAGGACGTTACCCGCCTCGAAAAGGATAACCGTGTTACCAACTCCAGCCGTTCCAGAAATTCTCGGGCTCGACGTCGAATAATAAACCACCAGCTCCGGAAATACTGGCACCACGGGTGCCACGGGACTGTACGTGATCATCACCTCCGCGGAAGAACGACTCAGATTACCCGCAGGATCCGTCGCAAAAGCGATCAGCGCGTTGACTCCTTCGACCAGCGGCAAAGTCAATTTAATCCGCCAGAACCCACCGCTATCCACCGGCCCACTGCCCAAGACCGTCTCCCCTTTTAACACCTTGACCAAGCTATAGGGCTCACCCGTGCCGGACAACGTGGGCAGGCTTTGCACCACCAAACTTTCGGGAAACGCGGGTACCGCGGGCGCAAACGTATCGATAAAGATAACACTCGCCACGGAGAAGCTACCGACGTTCCCAGCGGCGTCGACCGCCAACGCCACCAAGCTATGCGATCCCTCCGTCAATGCCGTCGTCAACGCCAGCGACCATTCTCCGTTGGCCGCTGCCGTCGTCACGCCGAGTAAAAACGAATCGTCGAAAATTCGTACCGTTGCCATCGGCTCCGCCTTCCCGACGATCGTCGGCCGAGCCAGGTTAAGTGCTCCCTTGGTTATCAACGTGGGCACATCGGGCGGGTAAGGATCAATCTCCAGCAATACGCTCGCGCTCTTCCCGCTCAAATTTCCCGCCAAATCCTGCGCCGTTGCCGTCATCGAACGAATCCCCGAAGAAAAGATTCCGGCACCTTTAACCTGCCACTCACCGTTCGCCCCGACCATCGCACTGCCAAACAGCGTCGAACCATCGTACACCGCCACCGTGCTCGCCGGCTCCGCGGTACCCCGTACCACGGCATTGGTGCCTGCCAATACCCCGCGCGTCGTAATCACCGGAATCGCCGGCGACACCAAATCAATGGTCACCAACGCCTCCGCCGAAACCGGGCCACGCGTACCGGCCGCATTCGTCGCCGTGGCTGACAAACGATGCAGCCCAGCCGCCAGATCACGCGCGAGCGTCACGGTCCAGCCACCATCCGCCGCCGCCACCACGCTCTCCAACGACTCGATACCATCGAGCAGCTTAACTAAAAACCCCGGCGTCGCCGTGCCGCGGATGACCGGTCGCGTGATATTAAAGGCGCCCGCCGTGACGATCACGGGCGCCGACGGAACCGACGTATCGATTATCAGATTCAACGGAGCGCTGAAAGGCCCCGCGTTCCCCGCCGCGTCGGTCGCGCGCACCGTGAGCGGGTGCGTCCCCGCCGCGAGATCAATCGTCGGCAGCGCCGACCACGCACCGCCACCCGTCGCCGTCACCCGTACCAACAAAGCTGCCCCATCAAAAATTTCCACCAGCGCACCCGGTTCCGCCAGGCCCGCCAGCGGCGGCCGCAAGACATTGGTGGGCGTAGTCACCACCAGCGTCGAGGACGATGGGCTCAACGTATCTATCCGCAACGAACGCACTGAACCGAGCGAACCAACCTCACCTGCCTTGGGTAAAACCAAGGACGGCGGGACGACGCCCGTCTCACTATTAATCAATCCGCCACTGGGAAACGTCGCGGCGATTTCGAGTTTCGCCACGTTATCACCCGGCTGCACCACATAAACAAACGATAACACGCTCGTGCCCGACCCCGACGCATACGTGGCCACGCCCGTCTCGCTGACATTCAACCCAAGCACCGGAACTCCCGACACGACGACGACCCCCGAGAAGCTAAGATCCACGGTGAGACTTTGGCCTGCGCGATAAGCGCCATCGCGGGCTACGGAGGAAATATTCACCACGCGAATCGAAGACGCGACCTCGAAGGATTGCTCAACGCTGGTCGCCGCGAGGTAATTTGCGCTGGCCGCCAAACTCGCCCGAACGACCACCGTACCATTACCGATCAAGGTCACCCTATTGCCGCCCGTCAGCGTCGCCGGTCCGCTCACGATCGTGTAAGTTGGCGTCAGGCCTGAACTCGCGACGGCCCCCAAGGCGAAGGCCGCATTGCCAAAAGCCTGCGAGGGCAACTGCGGGAAATCTAAAGTCTGCTGGGCACGCGTTATCGTCAGCAGGGCATTTACAAAGGAGAATCGATAGTTAGCCGACCGTCCACCAGTCGGCGTCAAAGCATAAGTCCCCGGCCCAGCGGCCTCGGTGGCCGACGTTACCACCACCGGGGCGGCTTCTAATTTCGCGAAGGTATCCCCATTCACAAAACCTTCATACGCGACGCCAAAGGGCGGATTCGCTGCTCCGAAGACCCGACTCGCCGCCACCGCCGTCACCCGCAACTCCCGCGGCGCCACCACAATGTTCTGATCCACCGGTCGCGCGGCGGCGATCGTCGCATTACCAAGTTGGCTGACGCGCACGACCACTTCACCCGCGCCGCTCAAGATCAGCCCATTCGGACCAAATACCCCCGGCCCACGCAGCACCGCATACTCAACGGCCAAACCCGAATCCGCCCGCGCATTCAAGACACTCAAAGGCAGCGGGCCATCCCCATAAGTCCGTGCCGCGATCGGCGGAAACGTGATCACTTGCTCCTGCAAGACCGTCGTTACAGATCGCGTCACCGCCAGCGCCGGATTAAAGGTCTCATCCCCCACTTGCCGCGCCTTTACCACCACTTTGCCAATTCCATTAAAGGTTAAGGTCGAACCGGCCACCGTCGCCGGTCCACTCACCACTTCAAACGACGCCGCCAACCCCGAAGAGACCGTCGCGCGAAGCTCAAGGGTCGCCTGCCCCGCCACAACATTGCCGAGCGCCGCAAAGTCCAGATACTGGTTACGCTTCGTTACGTCCAGAGTGAGGGTCACCTCTTCGGCAGGAAAATAATTAGCGTTGCCTACCTGGCTCGCCCGCAAGACCACCACGCCCGCGCTGGGAATAGCCGCCAGTTTATTCCCGCTGGATAGAGTCGCGACGCTTTCCGGAGCAAGCGCCAACGTCACCGGCAAACCCGAAGTAGCCGAAGTCTCGATGATGAGACCCGACACCAGTTCTCGCAGGGGCGTCACGGGCAGCGGCGCGAATTCAATAGCTTGCTCCGCCCGCTGAATCACCAACGTGCCACTCGCACTGCCCGAATAATTGGAATCTGTCGGCGTCGCGACCACCGCGTAACTGCCCGGTAAAACCGGTTTTGTCACCAAGCCATTAAATGTGAAGGTCAACCCTACATCCGCGACACTTGCCACCGAATCTGGCACCACGCCTTGGCCCGAATAACTCTGCGTGAGATTCTTCAACGTGATCGCGACCGGTACACGCTCCACCGTCAGCGTTCCCGCCACATAATTAAATGCATACTTGTCCGAGACCCCGCCACCCGCCGCTAGCGGATAGGCGCCCACCGCCGAACGCGCTCCCGCTGGCGTCGTAATTTCCGGCTGCACGCTCAGCACGGTCGCCGTGTCCCCGCTCGCGAGGCCTTCGTAGGTCAGCGCAAAGACCGGATTCGTCTGCCCATAGGGCCGAGTCGCATTGCTCACTGATACCGTCAGGGGGGCTTTCGTAACCTTCACCACAAATGCCGCTCCACTCGGTCCACTCAAATTAGCCGCCCCCACTGCAACTGCAAAAATACCCGACTCCCGCGGGGTCCCCGAGATAACCCCCGAAAGCGAGTTCACGCTCAATCCGAGGGGCAAGCCGATCGCCGTATATCCGGAGGGCGCCCCGTTCGCCAAAATCGCATACTCAAATGCGGCGCCATAAACACCATCCGCCCCCGCGACACTACTGATCACCGGCTGCTTCGTCGCCGCTGTCACCGCATAACTTTCTCCCAAAATATAACCGGCGCCCAAGGCATTGAACGCGCGATCCAGGATGCCCGTACCCACGCCTTTCACATCAAGCCGCAAACTGCCACTGCCCGTCAGATTGTACACGGTTACAAAATAATCCGTAGCATTAACCGCCACCACTTCCGCGATCGCCCCAGTTAGACCGCCACTCGTCGTCAGCGTAAAATCACTCGCATCCACACCGGTCACCTCCCGCGTAAACTTCACCCGGTACACCACGCTGCGATTCACCACCGCCGCGTCTTGCGGACTTTGACGCGTCACCGCCGTCACGCTCGGCGCCTGAGTGTCCAAAGCAATCGTGCCTGCCGCCGTCAACTTCAGCATGAAAGCGTCCGCCCCGCCGGCAGAGGCGATCAGCGTCGTTCCGACGCCCACATCAAAATCCACCAGCCCACCAAAATATCCCGCCACATAAAGATCACCAAAAAGATCAACCGCCATCGCTTGCACGCGGTCATCCGCGGCCGCTCCCAGCGCTTTCGACCAAACATACTCGCCCGTCGTGGCTAGCTTGAGGACAAACATCTCTTCGCCGGCCTCCATCGCCGTGTGCATCGCCACCCCCGCGCCAGGGTCCAGATCCACCGTGCCATAAAAACTCCCGCCCAAATATATGCCGCCTTTGGTATCCTGCACCACCACGCGAATCTCATCCCCACCCACCCCACCCACGCGGCGGCTCCAACTCGGCACGCCGTCACGATCGAGCCGTAAAATAAATCCATCACTTTCACCCGCCGCCGTCAGGCTCAACGGTCCGCCGACTGGCCCCAAATCCATCGTTCCACGGAATGAGCCCACCACGGTCACCTCCCCTTGGCTCCCGACGACCAATGCGTTGGCCACATCATCGCCACTCCCTCCGATTCGCTGCGCCCACCGCAGCACCCCGCTCGGATCGTATTTCGCCACAAACCCATCCTTGCCACCAGCCGCAAGCAAGATCCGCGTTTCCACACCCGTATCAAAATCCACCGTGCCACTAAACTCACCCGCCACATGGACTGCACCCAGCGCGTCCAGCGCCAGCCCGTTGATCCGCTCATCACCCGACCCCCCAAAAGCCGTGGCCCACAACAGCGCCCCCGTCGAATCCAACTTAATCAAAAAATTATCCACCCCACCCGCCGACCCCAGCACGCGCGTGCCCGGGCCGGGATCAAAGTCCACCTGCCCAGTAAAAGCACCACCCACGTAAACCGCACCAGATGCATCTATCACCAGCGCGCGGGTCTCATCCACACCACTCCCGCCCAACTCGACCCCCCACTGAAACCTCCCCTCCGTATCCAGCTTGGCGACAAATACGTCCGTGGCGCCTCGAGAGGTCAGCGAAAAGACGCCCTCTCCCGGATCAATATCCACCGTCCCGCTAAACGACCCCGCCAGATGCACGCCGCCCGCGGGATCAATCGCCAGCCCTCGCACCTCGACCGCACCGGCTCCGCCCATCGCCCGAGCCCAAAGTAAACTACCTTGACGATCCCTCTTCGTCACAAAGCCGCCAGACTCACCAACCGCCGTCAACGCCACCACCCCCACGCTGGGATCGAAATCCACCGTGCCTGAAAACCGGCCAGCCGCATAGACGTTGCCAGCCCCGTCGACCGCTGTCGCCAAAACTTCGTCTCGGCCGCTCGCACCCCACGACCGCAGCCAACTAAAACTGATGTCATTCGCCAGACTCAATTCCGCCCCCAGATTGGGATTGCCCGCTGCATCCGTAAATACCCCCGCCAAAACTCGAATCACCGCCACCCCGCTTAAATTAGCCGTCGGCGTAAACGTCGCCGTATAATTCAACCCGCTACCCGCCCATCCACTCAGCGTCCCGTTCGTCACGACCACCGCACTTGCACCGAAATCAACTGAATTTTCCGTCAGCGTAAACGTCAGCTGCGTCGTCTGCGCCGCGCGTAGCGCCAGCCGTTCACTCGTGATCGTCAGCTGCGGCGCGAGGGTATCCATCCGGAGGTTTTTCGCCGCCGCGAGCGAGCCCGGCGCTCCGGGTGCGGGCAGCGTTAGCGCGGCCGCAAAATTAGAAAGATTCACAATCGTGCCACCCGCCAAACTCAACGCCCGCGACGACGCATAATCGAGATCTTCCGAGCGATCACCGGGCTGCACCACATACTTAAAGAGCAACGTCCGAGTCCCACCACCGGACATATAGCTCGCCGCCCGCGCCGGCACGAGGTCGAGAGCCAGCGTGGGCACACCCGTCACGTTGACCGCTCCAGAAAATGTCACCTCAAGCGAAATTTCGGTTCCAGTCCGATAGGAGCCATTCGGCGTCACCGCACTCACCGCCGTTACTACCGCCGGCGCCGCTACCTCGATTCGCAACGTCACGCTGTCCGTCGCCATACTGGGATTGCCCGAAAGATCCTGAGCCGCTCCCGCCACCACCTGAATCGTCGCCGTTCCGCCCGGTCCTGGGTTCGGCGTAAACGTCGCCGTATACAACTGCCCCGCTCCCCTCAAACCACTCAACGTGCCGCCCGTCACCGACACCCCGGACAAAAGAAAACCACTGACGGGCCGACTAAATGTAAACGTCATGATTTCTTCAATACCGACCGCGACCACGCGATTACTGCTGACGCTGAGCGTGGGCGCGAGGTAGTCGGTGGTGAGGGTGGTGGGTGGACTGGCCGGGGATTCATTGCCGGCGGCGTCGCGGAGGACCACCGTGAGCGCCCCGCCCGTGGGCAGACTCGCCTGGAGCGCGGCCGCC
>CAMDOF010000162.1 GCA_945903465.1 Opitutus sp. GAS368 | reverse complement strand
ATCCCTGGCGCCCATACCTCGACCCTTTGGCAAACATCGCGGCCACGCGCGACGACGATCGCACTGTGTGCGGCGCCTATTCTGGCGGTTGGGCGATTGGCCCGGCAGGCTGGCGGAGGGCGAGCGCACGCCAACCCGCCCATCTGGCGTTGTCACCGGAAATGTCCGCCACGGAGGATCGCCGATATCAAGTGCGCGCGGTGGCAACGGGCGTTGGACGCCGCGTTGAAAGAAGCCGGCAAGTCTTACAGGTGGGGACGGAATCGGACTCGGTGGTCTCCGCAACCCTCAATCCGAAGTCCCCCAGTTGTGCCGCTACCGTTCCCATGACGTTCGTTTTGGGAACGCTGAAAATCGAGCCAATGAATGATAGGAAACCGGATTTTCAGGGGGATCGGATCAGGGAAAGGTTTTGCTGCGCCCACAGAGCGTTCCTGTGTGCAAGCAGAATTGGGATAAGCGCAGTAGTGTGGATGAATCGACGGCGGTTCATGGTGGTGAGCGAGTTATTTCTTCAAGGCGTTCGTCGTCTCCTGATGCTGCGCCCAAGCCGCCTCTTGCAAGGCTTTGGCGACCTCCGCCGGCATATCCGTAAGCCCGGTGAGTCCCACCGGGCTGCGCCCCGTGACCACGCTGTAGATGCCGCAGGTGTAAATGTAGGAGCCCCACATGCCAGGGTGCGCCTTATCCTTGGCGAAGAGGCTTTCCATCTTCTCGGCGGAGGGTTTGTCGCCGAGGTATTTGAAATAGGCGTAACTGGCATCGACGATGGGGACGTTGAGTTCATTTCCAATGTTCAGGTGCGCCTGATGAAGTCGCTCGAAGCCTTTCGGATAGTCGCTGATGTTTGAGGCCGTGCCGAAGAGAACGGTCTGCGCGCCATTGTTTTTGATCATATCATGGAAGAGAACGGCGTAGGGCCGCATGTCTTCTTCTTTGATGTTATAAATTTCCTGGAGCACGACAAAGTTCCATTTGCCACCGGCGATCATCTCGCGCGCGGACTTGGGTCCGGTGCCGTTATCCCAATGCGATTTCAATGTGGCACCGCCTTTTACGCAACCTGTGATCTCGATGAGCGGGCCGTCGTTGTTGGACTTGGCGAGGTTTTCGATCAGGTGATTGTTGACGATGAGCGGGCACTGACTGTTGCCAATCATGAGCACCTTGATCGTCTTCGGACGTTCCGGTTTGGCTGTGGCGTCCGCCGCCCGGGCTGGGGTGAAGGCCAGAGCTGCGAGCAGCATCGACGCGGTTGTGGTGAGCAAGGTCATGTTCAATGATAGGAAACCGGATTTTCAGGGGGATCGGATCCGGGAAGGGTTTTCACAGTCCGTCTCATCTTGAACGCAACCCAAGCTTAAAGATCGATCCTCGTGGCGAACCGGAAACTCCTTTCGGCCCCCCACGACCCGGACGCAAGGCTGGTGGACCGAAAATACCCCTGGTCGAATACATTGTTCAGGTTCAACCGGAAATCCACCTTCCGGTTCAGCAGGGTGGTTCGATAACCTAGCGTGAGATTCCACAAGACGTAGCTCGGAGACCAGATGCGCTCGGCCACTCCGTCCTGATTGAGATCGAAATTGCCGCGATAGCTTTTGTCGCGGTACTGAAATCCGCCGCCGACGCTGAACCGTTTCAACCAGCCTTGGTCGAAGCTGTAGTTGGTCACGAGATTGGAGGTGGTTTTGGTGAAACCCGGCAGCGGAGTCCCGTCCGGCACGGTCAGCATGAAACTTTCGGTCAAGGGAATGACCGATTTCTGCTGCTGCGCCCTGGAACGGAATTCCTGCAACTGTGGAAACCGTTCCGAGGTCACAAGATCGTTGGTGGAAAAATTCCAGGTCAACCGCCAGTTCTTGTTCAGGTTGGCGACAGTTTCGAATTCCATTCCGTTGGCCACCGAGGTCTGCGTGTCGATGCCGTTTGGATCGAGCTCCTTGAAGAACACGGCCAGTTCGTTCTTCACGTTGGCTGGCACGGCGGGATTGGCGGCATTGCGATAGGTGCTTGTCACGTAATAGGTCCAGTTCGACTCGAGTTTGCTGTCGAGGAACGACCACCGCAGCCCATACTCGTAGCCATCGCCGATCAGCAGTCCCCGGGTGGTGCCCGGGACCAAGCCCGCGCCGCCAACCCCGTTGCTGACATTCACGCTTTGGGCGTAATTGAAGTAGGCGCTGACAAAACTGAAGAGGTGCGCTACGCCCCCCGCGTTCGCCGAATTTTTGTAGAACCGGTTGCGGACCTCCACCGTGCTGTCGACATAGTAGGTTTCGCCGGTCGCTGAATTGGAGTAGTCGAACGTCGGGCTTTGGATGAAGGAATCTCGGCGCAACCCCACCAGACTGCGCAGGCGTCCATTGAAGTACGACCCGGATGCGCCAATCCCATAGGCGGGCGCGTGCCAGTTGCGGCGGGCTTGGTGTCCGGCGTTTCCATCGGCCACGATGTCCCGCATGATAACGGAGCGCCCGGCCACCACGCCGCGCTGCGTAATCGCGTCGGCATCCCCGTCCCGGAAATAAAACCTCCGGTAAAAGAAATTCCGTTGGAGGACCGCGAGGTTCGCCTGATAGGCCGCCAGGGTGTTGGCGTCACTCAGCCGCCCGCTGAAGAACGGGCTGGAGGGATCGACAAACTCCGAGTGATACCGCTGGCTCGGCGTACTGGCGTGGTAGGCGCCCATGGCCATCACGCGCTGGGTCGTGAACGGAAGCTTCACGTCGTAGACCGCCGTGAGCCGAAAGTTTCGCTGCGGCTCCGCGAGGAACTGTTTTCGGTCGTAAGACTCCGTGTAGTATTGATTGAAATACGGGTTGGGCGTGCCATCAGGCCGGGTCCGGTTGGTGTCCAGATAGGCGCCCGCGGCGAGCGAACCTGCCCGGGATCGGATATAGCGATCGGAATTCTGCACGATCATGTTCGCCTGCACGTTGAAGTCGCGGCTCACCCGCTGGTCCACCGTGACCTGGACGGAATCATAGTGCTGTTTCCAGTAGGAATCGGGCCCGAGGAAATTGAGCCTGCGCGGGAGGACGTTGTCGTCGGTCACGGCGATGCCGGTGCCGGCGGAATACCGCGCACCCACCATGTTGTAAATCTGGCCGCCCGCCGGCAGGAGGGTATAACCGCCGGTAGTCACGGTGTAGGCGGTGGTGGCGCCACCCGCCGCCGTGGTGGAAAACCGGTCGGCGAGAATGTTGCTGCCGCGGATCTCGTGGTTGCGGCCATATTCGAAATTGGCACTGATATGCGTTCCCGCGTACGGCCGGTAATTGACCGCGAAATAGAGCCCTTTGAAATTGCGGTGGGCGTGATTCAGGAAACTGTCCGAGTCATCATAGACGAGGTCGAGGCGCACGGCCATCTGGTCGGTAATCTTCCGGTTCAGATCGATCTCGACCCGGCGGGCGTCGAAGGAGCCAACCGACAGGTTCACTTTTTCAAAGTTTTTCAGCAGCGCCTGCTTCGTGACCTGGTTGAGCGCGCCACCCGGATTGCCCTCGCCGTAGAGGAAGGCCGTGGGTCCGCGCAGGATTTCCACCCGCTCGAGATTGAACGTGTCCTTCGGCAGCAGCCACAGGATGCCGTTGCGCAATTGGGTGCCGGCCGATCCGCGGAAATTGTACGACGTCCGGTTGAATTCGGTATCGGTGCTCACTTCGCCAGTGACGCCGAAGGCCGAAAGTTCGCCCATGGTCGTGACGCCTAGGTCGTCGATTAATTCGCGGTTGATGATCGAGATCGAGTTCGGCGTGTCCCTCAGGTTCTCGATCGTGCGGGTGCCGGCGATGGTTTGGGTGGAGCGGTAGCCCTCGTCCTTGTCGGCCGACACCTCGAAAATCGAAAGCTGAACGACTTCACTGGGCGACGGGACGCCGGAAGGTTTCGGGTTTTTACCGTCCGCGGCCGGCAGGGCCAGGCTGGCGGAAAAAAACAGTACCGCGGCAAACTCCAGCCGTGCATATTTCTGGCGGGACACGGTGCGGGCCGGACAATGATGGTAGCGCTTCATATTTTTCTGGGGTGGGCGGGCAAGCGGTTTCACTCCTCCTCAGAAACTGGATTTTCAGAGGGATCGGATCCGGGATGGGTATATGCGCACGCTGACAGATGGAAACGGAATCGAACCCGGTAGTTTCCGCAATCCTGAAACCGGTATCCCTCGGTTAGACGCCGCGTTGAAAGAAGCCGGCAAGTCTTGGGCGGACGCGGCAAGCGCGCCAAAAGGCGTCGGAGGGAAGGTCGCCATCGCCTGGACGCGGCGAACCACGGTGGCTGCGCCGTATCGTTGGATCGCGACGACATTGCAGAGGGGTCATCCCGCCGCCGTGCGCGGCGATCTCTCGCCGCGGACATGGCAATCAGCGGACTGACCCCATCGGATCGCCCCCGGTATCCTAAATCCGGCTTCCGGCAGGAGTCAGAATCGTCCGCTCACGCCGAATGTAATCGTGGTTCCTGGGATGATCGTGCTCTGCATCCGGGTGGAATAGCCTCGGTAAAAAACCTGCGCTTCGTTGAAGACATTCGCCACGTCCACGGAGAACGAGAGGCTGGGTCGGAACTGATAGGACATCCCCGCATTCACGATCGTGCGTTCGGCGCGGTAAAGATTCAGGGGGGGGCTCGCAGTATTGAGTGCGTCGAGGTACCGGCCGGTGTAATTGACGTTGACCCGTGCACTAAACCCCCGGTGCCGCCAGCTCAGGCTTATATTGCCCATGCGTGGTACGAATTCAGGCACCTCGCTGCCCGAGGTGACTGTACCACCAAAGTCACCGCTGGCGTCCAGGTACGTGTAGTTCGCCGAGAGGCTGAGCCCTTTGAGCAGGCCTGGCAGGAAGGTGAACTGCTGCTGATAGCTCAACTCCCAGCCCTGCACGACCGCGGTCCCAAGGTTCGCGCTCGTGCGTATATTGAACCCGGTATACTCCCCGTTGAACCCATTGCCGAAACCGGAACCGACCACTCCGGATGGGACATTGTTGACGAAGAAATCCCGGATCGTCTTGTGAAACCATCCGACGGACAAAGTCCCGACCGGCTCGAAATAATATTCGAGCGACGCATCCCAATTCTCGGCGGTTTGCGGCAGCAGGTTCGGATTGCTGATGGTCAGCGTCTCGTTGAGCTCGTTGATTGTTTCGTTGGGCATCAGGCTGGAAAGCGGTGGCCGGCCAAAGCTCGTCGACCAACTCAACCGCGCCTTGAAATCGCGCGTGAGATCCTGGGTCAGGTGTAGGCTTGGAAACCATTTCGTGTATTCGCCGGAGAGGTCCCGCCGAGTGCCGGCGTAATCACGCTCGGCGGAGCCAATCGGGTCCGCCGCCTGCTGTGCCGGGGTGCTGCCGAAGCGCTGTCGCACCCAGCCCCAGCTGTCATCCTCAGTCCTTTCCACTCGCACTCCACCGAGGAAGCCGGTGGCTCCAACATTGCCCTGCGTCATGAGGTAACCCGCATTGACGGTTTCCACCACGCCGCGCGTCCCGGTATAGCGTGACATCCCGTGGAAATAGACATCCTCGGCCCACAATGACGAGTCGAGCGGCGTGCGTTTGCGTGCGCTGGCGTTGGAATTCCAGGCCGGTATGCTCAATCCCGTTTTTTGGTCGCCGAAGGTTTCGATGCTGTGGTCGGTCGGGAGCTGGCTGGAGTCGGTCCCGGTAAAGTTGTACCGGCGGTTCTTGTTCCCGTTCTCGACCAGTTCCTCCCGCCATCGTACCCCCGTCTTCACGTAGGCGCGGAATTCGGTAGGCAGTTTATAGCGGACGTTTCCACGGACTTCCTTGATTTCGTGGACATTCAGCGCGTCGGTAAAGTTGAAGATATTCGGCCGATAGCTGGCTGGATTGCTCAGATCCGGCCCTGCGGTCTGAACGAAGCGTGGATAGAGGTCGGATTGGGTGCGATCGAGGATCCAGCCGATGCGGGTCGCGCGATTGACCAGCGAACCGCCGTCTCCTGTGCCGCTGTTGATGTGGTCCTGGCTGTAGACGGTATTATAGTCGATTTGCAGTGATCCGAATTCATGCTCCGCTCCAAAATCGATATGGCGGAGCCGGTGGTACCAGCCGGTCATTTGCGAGGTGATGTCGACGGTGGACCCGACGACAGGTCGAACCTGGGTGATGCGATCCGAATACCCGGGAACGATACCCGAGGTTGTCGCGTTTGGCACTGCGTTCGCATTTCCGGTGAACGCGCGAAAATGATAGCGCTGCCGGAAGCGGATAAGCTCATCATTATAGATCGTGTTCAGCGACAGCTTGGTGTTCGGCGAGAGCCGATAGTCGAACTTGGCGTTCATGCTGGCCTGCTTGCGGTTGTCGTAGTTGTCCTCCGTCCGGTAATCCCAGACATAGGCCGGGTCGTCGGGGGTGTTTTGAAAATCCCGCGTCGAGCGGAAGAAGCCGATCACCTGTTCGCTGTAGAACAGGTTGACCGTCACGCCGAGGTTGCGCTCACCACCGAACGCGTCGAAGACCTCCTGATATTCGCCATTCAGCAACGGATGAAAACGGTGATCCTCGCGCATGGGGATCTGTTGGGTGAAAGAGGGGGCGAGCCGGCCGGAGAAGTTGTAGGTCACCCGGCGCTTGCCCTTCAGATTAAGCGGAGAACGGCTTTTGAGGTTCAGCGTGCCCCCCAGCGAGTCGGCCCCTTTATCCGGCGTGTGGCCCTTCGTGAGCTCAAGTTGGTCAAACATCGATCCAGTGATGGTGTGCATCCGCGTCTGTCGGGTCGCTCCTCCCTGACTGGCCATGAGCGTGCCATCGATAGTGATCGTGTTCATCCCGGGGGGCATGCCACGGATGGTGAAGCCAACGATATTCCCCTCGTCGCTCAGATTACCCGCGACCCCTGGGAGGAGCACGGCCAACTCGCTCGCGTTCATGTTGGGCAGGTTGCCGTACCCATCGATTGCCACGACATTCTTGACGTTGGTCGCGTTGCGCTGCGCGGTAATGGCGGCTGCGTTGCCCTCGCGTTCGCCCGTCACCTTGAACGTATCGAGTTGGTAAATACCCGTAGTGAGATCGAAATCTCGGGTGGTGCGCTGCCCGTTCCCCACCACGACGGAGGACCTGACCGGGTCCAGACCGGTGTACCGGGCGACGAGCTCGTGGGTCCCCTCCGGCACGCCAAGCAGCAGGTACCGTCCTGTGTTGTCGGTCAGGGCGACGGCTCCGAGGGCAGGAATCTCGACGCGCGCGCCTTCGAGCAGGTTGCCCGTGGCGGCATTGCTGACGTTACCGGTGATGACATGGGTGGCGCTGCCTTCCGCTGCCGGCAGGCACGGTGCGCCGGCGCCGAGGAAAGAAAAGATCAGAGAGAGCAGGACATGTTTCGGCCAGGCGGCACATAATAAACGGCGGTTAGTCATGGTCATTTGAGGTCGAACGGGTGAAGTCGGATTGATGGGGCCGACTTCTCGTGGGTCGAGGCAGCGTCAGCGCGAAGCAATAGGCTTCGCCTGATTTTCAGATGCAACGATTTTACCCCAACGCGGGTTCACGCGAGGGGCGGTATCCGAACTGCTCAGAGCTCGGCCATGGTCTGCGAATTCGGCTACGGCCCGCGGTCGGATATGGTCAGGCCAGTGCATGGTGTAGCTTCGGCAAACGTGCGTAACTCGGCGGCGGCCTTGCGGTACGATGGGTGGTGATGAGACGCCGAAACGGGGTCAACCCGCTGGTTGCTGCAGTCGGGGCCGATCCGATGAGCACACCCGATGAGCACACCCGAACGGGGTCGGGCTTTGGGGTGTGGGGTTGAGGGGCGGTGATCGGTGGGTTCGGCGGCGGCCACGATGGCGCGAAAACTCAGGCTCGAAGCGGAGGACGGGATCTACCATGGGCTGAACCGGGGCATCCACCGGGCGGACATCTTTCGGTCGGACAAGACCAAGGCGGCGTTTTTGCAGTACCTGGGCGAGGCGTGCGGGAAGACCGGCTGGCGGGTCCATGCGTGGTGCATCATGTCGAACCACTTTCATCTGGCAGTGGAGACCCCGCGGGGAAATCTGGTCGAGGGCATGCGGTGGCTCCAGGGCACGTTTTCGACGCGGTTCAACCGCCTGCGCGCGGAGCGGGGCCACCTGTTTCAGGGAGCATCCGGACGGGGTCAGTCCGCTGATGGCAATGGAGGCTGTCCCGGCCGTCGGGGTTCGTGATGACGTGAACGGGCGTCTCGGCGCGAGCATGGCTAGCGGCAGGACGCCAGCTCGGCATAACCCAAAAATGGGGAGCATCCGGACGGGGTCAGTCCGCTGATGGCAATGGAGGCTGTCCCGGCCGTCGGGGTTCGTGATGACGTGAACGGGCGTTTCGGCGCGAGCATGGCTAGCGGCAGGACGCCAGCTCGGCATAACCCAAAAATGGGGTATCGGCACGTCAGGTGTGGCTACGGCAGGAGAGGTGGATTCGAGGTATGGCGCCACCTGTTCGCATTCAATACCCGGGAGCCCGTTATCATGTCATTAATCGCGGAAATCGGCAGCGCGACGTTTCCGCTGCGTTCGGGGCTACGAACGCGTTCCTCATCGCGCTGGATGAGGCGGCGGTGCCGTTCGGCTGGCAGGTGCATGCGTTCGTGGTCATGCGCAACCACTACCCCTCGCCCTCGCAACACCGGAACCGAACCTCGTGCAGGGAGGGTATCAACAAAGCAGATACACGCACGCAGGCTCGCCCTCGCAACACCGGAACCGAACCTCGTGCAGGGGATGCCCGGGCGGCAATCTACGTTCGCGACGCGGCTGACTCGATTCCACGGTCAGCAGGGCCCTGGGTTGCAGGGTCGGTACAAGGCCCGTTGATCGAGGACGCCCCCCATCTCGCCCGGGTCTGCGATTACATCCCTCTCAATCCCGTTCGCGCCGGAGTTGTCACCGCCGACCGGGTGGGCGAATAACGGAGCAGCCTCCTCTGGCCCTGCCTGCCAGTGTAACTGCGTAATGGATCCATCGGGCCGTAGAAGAATAGCGGAGCAGCCGCCTCTGGCCCTACCTGCCAGCGACCCCACGCGATTGGTTCCAGTCCGCCGAACGGTGGCCGTCTCTCGGACGCGAGACCCAAAGCGATCCCTGGCGCCCATACCTCGACCCTTTGGCAAACATCGCGGCCACGCGCGACGACGATCGCACTGTGCGCGGCGCCTATTCTGGCGGTTGGGCGATTGGCCGGCAGGCTGGCGGAGGGCGAGCGCACGCCAACCCGCCCATCTGGCGTTGTCACCGGAAATGTCCGCCACGGAGGATCGCCGATATCAAGTGCGCGCGGTGGCAACGGGCGTTGGACGCCGCGTTGAAAGAAGCCGGCAAGTCTTGGGCGGACGCGGCAAGCGCGCCAAAAGGCGTCGGAGGGAAGGTCGCCATCGCCTGGACGCGGCGAACCACGGTGGCTGCGCCGTATCCTTGGATCGCGACGACATTGCAGAGGGGTCATCCCGCCGCCGTGCGCGGCGATCTCTCGCCGCGGACATGGCCATCAGCGGACTGACCCCATCGGATCGCCGCTGGCCACAGTTCCCGGGGAATGCGCTGCCCCCGTGGCCGGGTACATCGCCAAGTCATGAAACGCCGGGCGAGCGATGGCAGACCCGCCGGCTCGGAATAGTGTACCGCTGTCATCGGGGTGGTCGTTGGCATCGCCACCAGCGTAGCAGGAATCAGTCGCCGAGTTACGCACCCTTGCCGAAGCTACACCGTTCAAATCATCGACACCAATCGCTGCGTCGGGGAACACGATGACGCCTTTGAGAAGTACCTGGAAAAGATCCGGGCCATCTGCATCAACATGGAGACCGCGACCATCTTCATGACCGAATTCTGCAACGAAATCTCGACGGGCGCGTTGCTCCTCGTCTCCGATCAGCCGATGACGCCCGCGGGCGGGAGGACCGCCGCGAGCAACCGTCAGATCGACGTGAAATTCGTCAACTCCCACCTCCGTATCGGCATCGACTCCCTAAGATAGCTCCAGAACCAGGGACTCACCGTGAAGCACCTGAAGTTCTAACGGCGCGGACGGTGGACAAGATATTCCGCTCGCGCAGCCAGAGCCAGCCGGCGCAGCCCACGAAGAGGGCGAGGAGCGCCACCTCCCACCAGAAGAGCGTCGAGGTGGTCCTACCGGCGTTCGGAGCCGTCGCCGCAACCGTATTGCTCTGCACGAGCCGCCCGGTGACGTCGTGGCGCGCCTGCACGGCGGCGGCCGGCAGCGCGGCGGCCTCGTGCACATAAAATGAAATCGCGGCGCCACCCGGCAGCGCCCGCGCCTCGTGCCAGCCCGCTTCCGAGGGCCAAACCAGCGCCCGAACCCTGGACGGCTCGCGCGGATCGCGGACCAGGTGGAGTGGGCTCGCCGTCGTCTCCGGTTCCCCCCGGCGGCGAAGGGTTGCGGCCGGAATCGGCCCGGTCGGCGCGACCAGCATGCCGAGCGCGACGCTTTCCCCAACGAGGAGCGGCCGGGCCTCGGGCGCCAAAGTCCAGCGTCCATCGGCCGCTGCGGCCGGGCGCGCGACCGCCGAAAGGAGGACCGACCAATACGCCGCGTACGCCTCCGGGTGTCCGCCTTGCAACCAGCGCCACGTTTCACCGACGAGCGAACCCACCACCCAGCCCTGGCCGCGTCGCACCGCGGCGACCAGCGGCCGCTGCTGGGAATCACGTGCCACCGGCCGCGCCGCACCCGGCCCGATCAGTTCCGCCGAAGGGACGTTCACCGGTTCGACGATCTCCGTGCCGTCCTCCAACCGGATCCGCGTGAGGCGTGCTTCGTCGTCGCCGCGCTCCGAGCCCAGCGGACGAAACTTCCACGGAAACAAGGCGGAAGTGTCGGACGGATTGTCGGTTCCACACACGACAATCAATCCGACGCCCTCCTCGCGCACCGCAATCTCCAGCGCGGCGAGTTCCTCCTCGGGCAATTCCCGCAGGGCCAGCGCGCGGGTCACCACGACATCAAAACCCGCCAGCACCGCGGCGTTGAGGGTCGCGAATTCCGCGGACGCACCGTTTGCCGTCGTGAACCGCACGCTCTCGGCGCTAACGCGGGTCCGCGCGGTCACTGACGCACCCGCATGCGCCAGCCAGCGCTGCAGCCGGCCGGCCTCGGAGTTCGGGGCCGCCTGCAAAATCAGGACGCGCGGCAACACCGGAGACACTACCCAAGCCCCCACCACGAACGGCGGACTATTCGGCCCCACGCGGAGTTTCCATTCGAACGCCCCGGGGGCGACCGCCGCCACCGCACTCTTCACCGCAAACTCCGCTTCTCCATTCGCCGCGGCGCGGACTTCCAGCGCCTGTTTGGAGCCGTCCGGGGCCTCCAGGCTGAGCGGCACAATTTCTTTCGGGCGCAGTCCGGTGATCCGTCCCTGCACGGAGAGAGGTTGACCCACGTGCAATTGCGCTGGGGCGCTCAGGTTCGCGATCTCCGGGAGACCGCCGGGCGCCCGTTCAGGACGCTGCCAAGTCACGGCGAGTCCCCGCAGCCTCGCCGCGGCGGCCTCATCGACGCCCTCCCCTTCGATCGCGACGCTCGTCAGCGCCGGAAAACGCCGCCGGAGAAACGCCACGTCCGGAATTCGTTCGGCCTCTGCGGGCGCCTGGGTCGCTTCCGGCAGAGCCACCTGCCGGCCCGCTCGCGGCGCGGTGGACGCGGGCCCGGCGGTCCACAGCGTGACAGCCGTCACCGTCAAATCTGCGCTGGGCCGCGGCCGGAGCCACCGCCACCCAAGCAGCAGCAGCGCGCCAACTGCTACCGCCGTGACGACAATGCGGTGAACTGGTTTCATCGGCCACCTCCCGCGCGTCCGTCGAGCGCCTCGCCATAGCGGCGCGCCAAGGTTGGCGCCGCCTCCGCCGGACGACGAGGCGACTCGTCACTCTTGGGAAGCAACGACCACAGCGCCCGGCGCAACGTATCCCGTTCCGCAATACCCAGGCCGGCGGCCCGCCGGCGCCACAGTTCAAGGGCGGGCAGCGTCGTGTCCGGGTTCTCCAGCGCCGCTCCGACCAGACGCGCCTCGACCCGCCCGGCGGCCTCCGCGGGCAACGGCATTTCCCGCTCCTGCCCGATCGCGGCCAGCGCGGCGCGGAGCGCGGGAGCGTCGGGATCCGGCTCCGGCGTCGGCACGCGGTCCTGCGCCCGCGCCGGGATCGACGCGAGTTCGCCGCGCAGCCGTCGTTCCGCCTCCTTGAGCGGGGCCGGTTCGTAGCCGATGCGCCGCACGTAAACGCGATCCGCCTGTTGCAGGGCCTTCAAGAGTTCCAGTGCGCGATTTTCGGCCGGCAACGCCTGCGCCGGCTGGCCGGTACGCAGGAAACCCTCGGCCTCCCACATTGCGCCCAGCACCGCCCGCAACGAGGCCTTCACCTGACTGTCGAACAGGGTCGCCGCCTCCGGGCTGTCATGCTGGTGCAAGGACGAAGCCATGAGTTCCTCGACCGTGGGAGGTCGGCCTTCCGTGTACGCCGGCGGCGCGTGGGCATGCTGCGCTTCGACCACCCGCTCGATCGCCGCCGCGCGAAGGGATTCTTCGCGCGACTGGCTGCGCCGGGCGCCGACCAACGCCATCGCCTGTGCTTCCCGGGGCGCACCGTCGCCCGCCGCTGCAAACTCCTCGCCGAGGAATTGGCCGTAACGCAGTCGCAACAATTTTTGGTCCACCCCGATCTCCTCGGCCCGGCCGCGGAACTTTTCCTCCGCGAGCGTCGGTTGTTCCGCCAGCAGCCGCTGCGTATCAAGGATCAACTGCCGCTGGCTGCGGAAAAACTGCGGCACGCGGTTGACGCCGGCCACGGCGAGGCCCAGATCGGCCAGGGGCGTTTCCGGTCCGCGCAGGACAACGAAGCGGGTTTCGCTGCGCGTCTGGTTCGGCACCGGCGTGCGGCGGTCGCGGGCCAGTGCAAAAAAATAGAGTTCGTCCCCGGGCTCGAGCCCCAGCGCGAAAAGATCGAGTTCTCGGCCAAATACTTCGCCGGCCGGCGAGACCGCCCCGATCCGCTCGAGGTCGACTTGTTGTTCCCGGAATTTCACGCCTTCTCCCGATCCTTTCGCCACGGTCATCACCAAGCGTACGCCGGCCACGCCATAATCGTCCACGGCTCCGAGCCGAACGGTCACGGTCGGCCGTCCCTGGGCGGGATCGACGATCGTCCGGGAGGCGACCGGTTCCTGCCACGTGAGACGCGGCGGTTGATCGCGGATCGCCTTCAACGCGTGCAATTCCGGCCACACGGCCTTCGCTCCGTCCGCCGCCGCGAGCGAAACCTGATAGAGTCGCGTCCCCGTGATCATCGCATGGCCGCGAAATCTCCCTCCGCCCAGCGCGGGTAGTTCGAGGTCGTGGTCCCGGTTCGGGCTCACCATCGTTACTCCGGCCACATCGCCCGCGAACTCAAGTTCCCAAGTGACGTTCGAACCCTCGGCGACTTCGGCGTCGAGCCCGGTCACCCGTCGCGCCGGCAGCCCCAAGTAGGCCGGCGGTTCGATCGCGAGCACGGCAGCGCGCAGGACCGGACCCGCGTTTCGCGGGCGTTCAGTCCCGACGACAGCCGGCGCCGGTTCCGGTGCGACAATCAGAGGAACGGAGGCCGGCCAGAAAACGACCGCCAAGAGCACCATCGCCGCGCTGATGCAGCCCGTGAGGGCGGGCCCCAGTGCGCCCCAGCGTGGTTGTCCCAGTGTCGCGCGCTCCGGCAGTTTCTCCCAGGCCGCGTTGAGCCGGTTCAGCTGCATCCGCTCGAGCGTCGAGAGTTCGCCGGCAGCACGCAGCCAAAGCGTCGCGCTTTCCTCCAACGACGGGCGCAGGCGATTCAGATGGGCCGCGACCACCTCCGCCGTCACGACCGGCGTGCGCCGATGGCACCAGGCCGCCAGGCCCGCCGCCACCAAGCCCCCGATCGCCGCGCCGAGCACCGTCGAATTGCGTGCCACGAGACTCGCCGCCACCAAACCGGCTGCCGTGCCCAGGCCGATGGATCGAAACGCGCGGTGCCGCCGCCAGCGCGCAGCCAACCGCTCGAGTTCGCCGCGATTCATGCCGCCTCCTTTTTCATCCGCCGCGCGCGGTGACTCAAAAATCGCTCCCCGGCGAAGAGCAGTGCAGCCAGCCCCCAGCACGTCGTGCGGAGGTCCACCGGCGGAGCCGCTGCGGCGGTTCCAGAGTTGGACCTTGGCGAAGCGACGAAGCGCGGCTCCGCCTGCTCGGGCCCGATCTCAATCCCCGCATCGTCGCCACCGTGAAGCACGCTCCGCCACCAAATCGGAAACGCACTCCCCAACACCCAGTCGCTCCACTCGGGATGGAACCGCAGGGCGAAATGCCAGTGCGTGCCCTGCCCGCGCTTTTCCTCGGTCAACCACGGCTCACCCGCACTATCGCGTTGGAGCACCGCCCCTGTCGTCACGGTCGCGCGTTGACGCAAATGAACCCGGCGTCCCGCCACCTCGATCGAACGCGCCACGGCCGACACCGGCGCAGCCGTGGGCGCATCCGTCACCAGTCGGGCGGTGCCCAACTCCACTTGCCTCGCCCACGCCGGTGGCAACTCGGCGTCACCGAGCTGAAATATCCACTGTAAATCTTCGTTACCTTCCACCGTCGAACCGATCGCGGACAGGGCGGCCCGCAGATACCGCACGTCGTCCGTCCGATCCTGGGCGACTGCGAAGCCCACGCGCGGCGGAGCCTCCTTCGCGGGGACGGGCCGGGGGCCGGCCACTTCCCGCCAACTCACTTGGAGCCGCTGAAGAATCGGCCGCGAGCCGCGAAATTGCTCCGACCAGGTCGGACCAAAAACGACCGCGCGTGAGCCCGCGGCGCTCTGCTGCTCGAGTTCGCGCAATAGCGACCACGCATCGACGGCTCCTGCGGCCGGGGCGGTGCCCGCGCCTAACTCGGGAAAGCCCGCGGCGAGTTCCCGGGGCTCGAAGCCGTCGCCCCGCAGACTCTCCCATTCAGCCCGGGCCGCCGCATCCAGCTGGACGCCCGGCACGACTAACAGCCAGCGGCCTGGCGCTAAATTCGTGGCGCGCCAACCGATGCCGGCGAGCGCCAAAGCGAGGGCGGCCAACAAACCGCAGCGCAGGATTAAAAGGAGCAACTCCTGCCACCGCCGTGCCCGCACCGGACGGCGCGAAGTTTCGAGCCAACGCAGACTGCCGACCCGCACCACCTGCCGCGGCTGCCGCACCAGGTGGATCAGGATCGGAATGAGGAGCGCCCCCAGCGCCAGCAGTCCAAGCGGTGTCGCGAATTGCCACATCATGGTCAGCGTTGCAGCCGGCGACGCAGGAAAATTCGCAGGGCCCGCTCCGGCGGTTCGTTCGTGAGCAGCGTGAGGTAGTCAAACCGGTCGTCGCCCCACGTCTGGCTCCACGCGTCGCTCTCGCGCTGTCCGGCCTCGAGGAAGGCGGACCGCACGGCGCCGGCATCAGCCTCCAGCGTCCGGCCCGTTTCCCATTCCTCGAACTGCACCGGACCCCGGTAGGGAAATTCCCGCTCATCGGGCGCCACCAGGTGGAGGAACAACAACTCGTGCTGCAGCGCCCGCAGCGGCGCCAGCGCCGCGCGAATCTCCTCTCCGTGCTGGTGGCCGTCGGTGAGAATGACGGTCAGTCGGGCCGTCGTGCCCGCGCCGGAACTGTTCGCCGTGTTCTCCGCCCGCCGCAGTGCGTCCGTGAGCCGCCGCGGATCGGTCGGCCAGCGGCCCGCCGGCGCGACTCCGTCCAGCGCCTGCACGATCCGGCGAAACGGCTGGCGGTGCCCCGCGGTCAATACCGTCGCCACGTCGCCGTTCGCCACGATCTGCAGGGTCGCGGGATCGCCCTGATTTTCTGCGAGCAACGCCAGCGCGGCGACAAGCGAACTCGCGAGCTCGAACTTCCGCGGCACCTCGGCGCCACCACCGCGGTGCTGCATCGACTCCGTCGCATCCAGTACGAGGCTGATGACTACGCGGGTGTCGATTTCACTTTCCCGCAGGTAATAGCGGTCGGAACGCGCAAAAAGTTTCCAATCGATGTGGCGCGTCTCGTCGCCGGGTTGGTAGGCGCGATACTGACTGAACTCGCGCGCCAGCCCGGGGCGGCGGCTCGCATGCAGTCCGGCAATCGCCCCGGCCACCAACCGGCGCGCAGTCAGCGCCAATCCCGCCGTCGCGCCGAGGAGACGGGGATTGAGGACGGCGTCGGGACTGCCGGGGGCGGCCATGGCGCGAATCAGCCCGGAATAGGACTCACCGGCTTGGGCAACGCCGTCAGCAGGTCGCGGACGACCTGGTCGCAGGTCACGTTTTCGGCCTCCGCCTCGAAGTTCAGGAGCACGCGATGCCGGAGCACGGGAGCGGCCAGCGCGCGCACATCGTCGAGCGTGACGGCAAACCGCCCCGCGAGCAAAGCCCGCGCCTTGGCCGCGAGCACCAGCGACTGGCCGGCGCGC
>CAMDOF010000161.1 GCA_945903465.1 Opitutus sp. GAS368 | reverse complement strand
GGGTGGCCGGTTTTGCCTTTGCGTCGCCAGCGGCGCGCTCGTTGCAGAGGGTCTTTTCCGCTCGGAGCCGAGGGTCGGGGTGGCTGGTTTTGCTTCGTCGCGAGGGATGTACTTGCCGACCGTCTCACGATTAAGCCCCAGCTCCCGGGTGATCCGCCGAGCAGACCAGCCCCGTTTCCAGAGGGAGAGAATTGTTTCTTGTTGGTTCACTTTGAGTTGGTTCATCCGCGCCGTTGTGCAACTGCTGTTGCACTACACGCGAACTCTTCCCGCTCAAAGTGGCTGGTTTTGGGTGACCCTACGTGGCTGGTTTTGGGTGACCCCTGACACTCGGGAAAGAGTCGAGCCGACGCTCGGCAAAATCGGCGTTGCGGGACGGCGACCGTTGGGCAACGGAGTACCT
Source organism: Opitutus sp. GAS368 (assembly GCA_945903465.1). Taxonomy (GTDB): domain Bacteria; phylum Verrucomicrobiota; class Verrucomicrobiia; order Opitutales; family Opitutaceae; genus ER46. The sequence continues at coordinate 16,120 of CAMDOF010000161.1, read as the reverse complement.
ACGCTTTGGCGTGAAGGACGATGTTTCGACGGCCCCAAAGGCTGGGTTGAGCCACGCGCAACGCGGCGTATTCGAGAGCGGCGGCGAACAAACCGGTGAAGACCACATCGCTGAGGAGCGTGTTACGAAAAAAGAAAAACGTCGGCATAAACTCGGGGTGTCCGATGGTGATCGCCTGCCACCAGCCCGAGGCCGTTTTTGCGTAAAATGGATCGCGGAGCCACGCGTCCGTATTCGTTGCGAGATAGAAAATCAAAGAGCTGGCGGTAGCGCCGCTGAAAAGGGTGAGCCAGTTTTTGCGGCGGGCCACGGCGGCACCGAGTGGAAGCGCCAACGTGAAACAGCCGGTGCGGATCAGCACGCTTGGCCAGGTCCACTGTTCGCCGAATTGGGTGGCGTAGTAGTGATCGAGAAAAAGATCGGAAAGCGCGAGCGCTGCGAACGGCAAGGCCCACAGGCGTTTGTCGCGGAGATAGACGGCGCTGCAAAAAGTCAGCGCCATGATTGGGGCAAAGTTAGCCAGTTCAGGATGGCTGGCGGCGACGATACGCCAAGCGGAAGCCAGAAGGAGGACGGCGATTGGAGTGAATACGGGCATGAGCAAAGGGTGTGTTTAAAGAAAACGGATACAAGTGCGGCGGCGTTATTAGGCGGGCGCTAGCCTTCGGCGTTCTCGGGTTCCGCGGCGCGCGCGTAGAGCCAGAGCAGGTCGGAGAGACGATTTATAAATTGTCGCAGTTCCGGCCGGATAATTCGGCCCGTGGCGGGCAGGGAGGTGAGCCGACGCTCCGCGCGACGTGCGACGGTGCGGGCAAGATCAAAGGCGCAGGCGCGTTGATTGGCTCCGGGCGTCGCCCACCCGTCGAAGCGGAGGCCTTGGTTCTCCAAGGCGGCGACGGCTTCGTCGAGCTGAGCCACGGCCGTCGGCGAGAGCTTCGCGAATTTGGATTCGTGGTAGCGAGCCGCGTCGGTTTGGGCGCAGGCGAGTTCGCCCATGAGTGCGACCAAGTGGTGCTGCACGCCGGTCAATAACGTGAGGAGCGCGACATCGTCGTCGCTGGGAGTGAGCCACGGTTTGAGAGCGCCGATGGCCACGTTGAGCTCATCGAAACTGCCCACCGCCTCGATTTGCGGATGATCCTTGGGGACCCGTTGCCCGTAAAGGAGGCTCGTGGAGCCATCGTCTCCTGTGCGTGTGGCGATTGAGGGCAAGGCGGGCGTGGGTTGGATAGCGGGCGAGGCGGCGCCGGGCCGTTCTCAGGTGATTTTGCGCGCGGCCAATTGGGCGCGCAAGCACAGCTCAGCGGCTTTAAATGCGTGGCCTTGGGTCATCGCTGTCTCGGTACGGTTGAGACAGTCGAGAATGAGTTGGCCAAAAAAACGGAAGCCGACTTGGCCAGTCACGTTAAGGTGGCGCTCGCCGGTGTCGTCGACGATGTATACGTTGTCGCCTGACTTCTCGCGAGCGACGTCGACGTACTTGCGGAGCTCGATGTAGCCCTTCGTACCGAGAATCACGGTGCGGCCATCTCCCCACGTGCTGAGCCCGTTGGGCGTGAACCAATCGACGCGAATATAGTTGGAGGAACCGTTGTTTCCGAGAAGCGAGGCTTCCCCAAAGTCCTCGAACTCCGGTTTATCAGGGTTGGCGAAGTTGCCGACGGCGGCCTGCGTGACGGTGGCATCCGTGGCACCGGTGTAGGTGAGGAACTGCTCAAATTGATGACTGCCGATGTCGGTGAGAATACCACCGAATTTCGCTTTCTCAAAAAACCAGTCGGGGCGGTTGGCTTTACCGAGACGGTGTGGGCCGAGGCCGATCACTTGGACGATCTTACCGATGGCACCGCTGGCGGCGAGATCCGTGGCGTACATGGCGGATTCGACGTGGAGGCGCTCCGAAAAATAGACCATGTATTTTTTCCCGGTGCGAGCGACCGCGGCCTTGGCGGCGTCGAGCTGGTCGAGGGATGTGAAGGGCGTTTTGTCAGTGAAGTAATCTTTACCGGCGGCCATGGCACGCAGTCCGAGGGGCCCGCGGTCGCACGGTACGGCGGCGGCGGTGATGAGTTTAACGCTCGGATCGTCGAGTAACTCATCGAGGGTGCGGGCGGCGCGGGCTTGCGGGTATTTTAACTGAAAGGCGGCGACTTTTTTCGGATCGGGATCGTAGACCCATTTGAGTTCGGCGCCGGCTTCGAGCAGTCCGTTGCATTGGCCGTAGACGTGACCGTGGTCAAGATGGGCGGCCGCGAAGGTAAACTCGCCCGTTTTAACCACAGGGCTGGGTTTGCCCTGAGGGGCGTAATTCATGCCATCGGCTTTTTGGATCTGGCTCATAAGGAAAAGGAGACGCGGGTCAGCGGGCGACCACTGCTGGAAATAGTGGATTGAGCAGGTGGAGGATCAAGGCTTGGCGGCGCCCTTGGTGGTCTTGGCGAGCGTCGAGACGGCATCCTTGACGGCGGCGAGGACCTTTTTCTCCATCCGCTCGATAAAGAGAACGCCGTTAAGGTGGTCGACTTCGTGCTGAATGCAGCGTGAAAAAAGTCCGTTGCATATCAGGACGTGAGGCACTCCGCGCTCGTCTTGGAATTTAACTTGGATAGCGTCGGGGCGGCTAATTTCCCCGCGAATTTGAGGGAAAGAGAGGCAGCCCTCCTCGTAAAGCGTCTCGGGCGTACCGGGGACAACGGTGATCCGGGGATTAACGAGGGCCATCGGCATGAAGAGATCCAGCGGAGGGCGAGCGCCATCGAGTTCCCACGTGAACTCAGCCTCGGACTCCCGCAGATCGACCACGCAAAGTTGACGGGCTTCGCCGACCTGCTGGGCGGCGAGGCCGATACCTCCAGCCTCGTCCATCGCATCCAACATATCATTGGCCAGACGAATGAGCGCTGCGTCAAAGGTAGTCACCTTTTCGCCTTTTTTTCTTAAAATCGATTCGTTGTAGTGAACAATTCGGAGCGACATCGGTCGGGTAACTGCGTAGCGTGCGACTGTGATTTCTTCTCGGCAAATAAAATACATCACTTGATGAGTCTTTCTCTTCTGAAGTCGAAATTACCGATCGCCGGGGGCCCGCCTTGGTTAGCAGTCTTGGGTTTGATCATCGCGGGGGGAGCTTGGTATTTGCCGGTCAACCTCCGTTCGCTGAGCCCGACGCTGCTTCGCGTAGCCGGTCGGGGCACGCCTTCGTTGGTTGAGTACGGACGCGATCTGCTGGCCGTTGACAAAGTTGGGCCCGCCGCGCTGGTGCGGACCGCGGCGATTCTGGTGGACGTTCCGCGTGCTCCCGAACTCGCCAGTGCAATCGAACAGTTTGGACGGCGGCAGGTCGGATTGATGGTTTGGGGCGGTTGGGACGCGGCCTTGGATTCACTTTTCCAGTTGCGGTCCCCCAGCGAGCATCGCGGGAGCACCCCGGTGGTCACGTTATTTATTCCGGAAAAGGCGCGCGGTATTTTGCTCGGACGTCTCGAGAAGTCGGGTTCCGAAGGTGTCCAATCCCTGCTCCGGTTGCGAGGGCTGCGCGCGACGGGCCGGTTCGTACCGGCAACCCAGTCGGGTGGACAATCGCTGGAGGCAGTCATCTTGCTGGCGGGATTGCTTTACGAGGGGCAGCACCTCGCGGTTCCTCTGCAACGCGAACTGCGAGCGTTTTCAGAGGCCGCGCTGCGGGGAGGCGAATGGGCGCCTTTGGACGACTTTTTCCTGAATCTACTTTCTCTCGGGCGTCGGTTGGATTGGGGGCAACTGTCTGAACTGAGTCGGCGCACGAACAGTCTCCGGACGCTCGCGGAGTTTGCGCACTTGGCTCGCCTCGCTCCCGAGGAATGGCCGGTCATTTATGCGGCGGCACTTTTCTCCGATTCGGCCGATCTCGTCGCGGCTTATTTGATTAAGTATGGTCAGGTTGGGATAATGGATTTGCGAATGGCACTAGCGCAGGGACGAGGTGCCGTCGCGCATTTGGTGAAGAGGCAAGTGCCCGTTAATCGTTCCGGCGCGAACGGCACCACCGTGCTGGCGGAACTGGCGCTCGAATATTCGCAACTAATACTGGGCTTAAAGTATGCCGGGTATTTCACGGGGTTTTTCCTTGGGTTGCGCGGACTTGCTCTCTGGCTGGCTGGACGGCGGGCCGGTAGCCAAGACGCTGCGGGTGCGGTGCGGCCAATCAAGGCGGGGTTTATCGCTTTAGCGTTTTCGCTTTTGTTTATCGTGGTTTCCGAACCTTTTTTACTGCGCCCCGTGCCACCCTCAGCCTTTCAATCGCGCCTGCCCGCGCTTATCTCCGTCGCAGCTTCGCCACTTTCTCCACCCACAAAACCCGTTATCACCATGGATCCTTCGACGCTTATCTCAATTGGCTTTTTCGCCGCGCTGCAAATCGCGATGTATTTTGTCTGTCTCATGAAAATCCGCGAAGTAGCGGGCCAAGGGGTGTCGCCGCTGGTTAAATTGCGACTGATGGAGAATGAAGAAAACCTTTTTGATGGGGGTTTGTATATTGGTATCGGCGGCACGGCGACCGCGCTCGTGCTGCAGGTACTGGGAGTGATCGAGCCGAATCTTTTGGCGGCTTACTCCTCGAACCTATTTGGCATAACGTGTGTGGCGGTGGTGAAGATACGCCACGTCCGGCCATTCAAGCGCAGCTTAATCATGGAGGGGCAGGTTGAACCCGCACAAGTGATCGCGACGGTGAAGGTGGACGGAGCGACCCTACGCTAACGAATGGCATCATGAATAAAACCCTGCTGCTTATTTTGTGTGATTTCCTGCTCCTGAATCTTTTGGCGCTGACACGTTGGGAGAAGGCGGAGCCGCCGCGCACGCCACCCGCGTCCGGATTAAGCACGGCGGTCGATGGGGCAACGAAAGATCAGGACCTCGTCGCGGTAATGCAGCAGTCGCTGGCCGAGGAAAAAATGCAGCGTGATGACCTCGCCAAGAAATTGGCGACGGCAGATGCGACTGGGGTGATGCGGGAGCAGGCGCTGGCGCAAACTCAGGTGGAGCGAAAGAAACTAGTTGAGGAGAGAAATGCGGTTACGGCCACGTTGACGGAGGCGCAGCGGGCTGCGGCGGAGTTGGCGAAAAAGTTTTCGGCGGTCACACAAACGGCTGCGTTGTCGCAGGCGCAGTTGGTGCAAGTGCAACTCGACTTAAAGGAAAAGCGGACGGAGACCGAGCGCCAGCGGGGTGCGTTGACGATGTTGGAGCAGGCGCAAACCCGTGCGCGCGAGGAGATCGAGGACCTTAGGCGCGGGGCTCTTTTAGCGGAGCAGGAGAAACGAAACTTGCTGGAAGCGGCGGACGCTCTGAGGGGACAGGTCGAAAAAGAACGGCAGGAACGTAGTAAGTTGCTCGAAGCCAATGTTCGGCTGGCGCAAGGCGTCGGGCAATTGGCGGAGAAGTCGGGAGAGCTCACGCAGGAACTGCGGGACAATCGTCCGATTAATGCGCATGCGATCTTCAATGATTACCTGGCAAATCGGGTAACCGCAAAGTTTCAGGCCTCGCGGAAGGGCTTCATCGGGCAGACTACTTTGGTTAAAGAAGGTCCGAGCGTTCTGGTGTCGGATGGACGGCAGACTTTCGCCCTGATGCATCTGAATCAGACGGGGTTTGCTTTGGAGCAAAACGTCAGCGACTGGGAAAGTCTGCAGGTGGAACTGGGGCGGGGGGGATCGCCGAGCGTGGTGGTGGCGGAAGTGCGCTTTTTATCGCAGGATTTCCGGTTGGTCGCACTACCGCATGAGGGGCCGGGGGCACCGTCGGCCCGGGCCTTTGCGGTCGCCACTGATCCGTTTAAGTTTGCGGATGCTGTTTTGGTTGAGAGCAACGGACTCGGTTATGGCGAAATCGCGTTTAAAGTTGATCCAGGAGAACCGAGTTTCGTGCGGGTCGAGAGTCGTTTTTTTAAACGTTTGTTGGGCGAGTTTTCGCCCAAGACTGGTGATCTCGTTTTTGCTAAGACGGGTGAATTACTCGGGATGATGGTGAACCGAGATTATTGCGCGGTCCTCAAAAATTTCGCTGCCTTCAAGGTGATTCGGACCGGAGCTGATATCCGCAGCCAAGCCACCGGGGGTATCTTCAGTGAGCTGACTGCGCAGTGGGGCCGGCTGCCGCTGAAGTTGCAGTAACCGCTCGGGCGTGCGAGGACGAGGGCGCCATCATCGGCAGTTATCTCTGGGAGCGCTTGAGCGATCTACCGGTCAGGACGTTTGGATTTAGGGAGGGGAGCGCGGCTCGTGCTTTTCATGAGTGCGGCGATGCGCCGCTGCCGCGATGCGCGGCCGATAGCTTCATTATGAGGCGACCGGGGGGAGCGTGAAATCGAGTTCGATCGTATCGGTGCCGAATTTTCCAGGGTCGGGCATGCGTGCGCACGTGTTGCCGATGGCCCAGACTTTAAATGGATTGGCGCATGAAAATCCCGATGATTTTTGGCGATTTTCGACGGAAACTTCAATGGCATCGGATTGAGGGCTGATTGAGACAATCTTCGACATCTCCAAGCTTCGCGTACCCATCTGTCCGTCAAAAATGATTCGCCGGTTGGTGATGACGAGCAGCCCTGAGTCGATTTTTTTCCAGACGTCAGTCGATTCGGACTGTGATGTGCCGGTGCCAACCCAGACGCCGCGGGCGACCCGAAAGCCGACACGATTGTTCGTGCCGACACGCACCGCCCTGGGTTCATAGAGATCCGAGGGCTCGGCGTGGTAAGCGGTTTCGCCGGCTTTGAGGAGGAGGTTCGTCGCGACTGGTTCCAGTCCGCGCCGGCTCTGTACGTTGTGAAAAAAATGGGCGGCTTCCGCGGCGTTGCTTTCGTTTTTACGACGCTGTTCTTCGCGATTCGACTTGACCGCGTTCGCCTTCAGCACGGCTAAAACGACGAAAATGGCGACGATGGAAAGGAGTAAAACGTAGGCGGGTTGCATAGGTTGCGGTGTGTCTGGCCAGGAGCCCGTCGCACTTAGAAAAAAAGGCCTCTGGAAGCGATTATTTGGAAGTATGAGTTAATAAAAAGTCGAATATTGCGTCACAAACGGCTCCAAGCGGCTCAGTCCGACAGAATCCGAGGAGGGGCGAGTGCGGGCGGGCCGGTGAAAGGCGCGCTTCTTCGGTCCTAGAAATGGCTAGGCGATGCGAAGAATCAACTGCTGAAGTGGCGGGGTGCGGATGACGGGTTGATGGAGTTGCGGAGGGGCAAGGTCGCTAAGTAACGGCGCTCACCGGATGAAGCGCAGGCGGCCCCAACCGCACCCGCGGCTACTTTTACTTTTGCTGCGGCCGCGCGGGCCGGCAGGCGATTCGAGTTGTTCAGCGCCGGTGGAATTGACGGACGCACGTGCGAGGCTATTTTCGCTGTTCGTCTGCCAGCGAAGTCTCGATCGTCAGATGAAGTTCGTTACCGGAGTGCAAACTCGGCTCGATGAGGGTGCGAAAATCAAGCTGGGGCGATGGGGCAGTCACCAAGAGAAACCTAGCGAAGCCCAAATCGTCCGACCCCTTTTGGGGGTTGTGGTAATCAACGCAATTCTCGCGGAGGACGGGGGGACGATGGGCGACGGTGCTGAGTGAAAGAGATGATTGGTCGGGGCGAAACGCGAAGCATCCCGCGTCACTGAACGTGATCCCGACGCGGATCGGGACGATGGGGCGTGTTCGGCCAAGTAAGCTGATGGGAGAATTTATCCGAAACGAAACTATCGGTGGACAGGTAGATCCGATCAACCAGGACGATCCCTAGAAACTGACGCTATTCGTCCAGCGGTAGAGCCGTGGTTGCCCGTAAAAACTGACGAAAAGGTTGGCGGGAACGGTCATGCCGGAACCGTCGTTGGGCGGCGTCGCGAGCACATAATGATTGAAAACATTATCGATGTTAACCTGCGTGGTGAAACCGAACCGTTTGCCGAGTTTGTGACGGTAGGATAGAATCAGATTGGCCTGCCACGTGTCGGGTGATTGGTAACGAAAACGCAAACCGCCGGGCGCATTATAGTAGAACGACCGATTCTGCATACCTACGGCCATCGTGCCACCCACGCCAAAGCCCTTTAGCAGGTTGTCGCCGGTGAAATTGTAAAACTGGGTGATGTTGAAATTATATTTTGCGTAGCCGACGGTGGATTCGCCTTTTTTTGCGACGACGAGATTGCCACGTGAAGCATTGGGATCGCCCCAGTAGTAGGGAATCGCCGAGGTTAATAAACCCGTGAGACCGGTCAGCGCCGTGCCTCCATTAAAAAACTGGAGGACGCGCCGCACGTTTGTGCCCGAAGTGAGCGTGCCGTTGCCGTCGATCGGCTGGGACCAGTAAGGGCCCTTCGGGTCATTCATCATCGCGAGCGTCAGGGGTTGCCAGGTACCTGTATTCTGCAACGTCGACGGGTTAACATTTGCGTTCAGCGTCGCAATGCGCGCGGCGATGGTTGGGGCGTCGGTGGGGACGAGGAGCGGCGTGCCGTCCTTGTAGGTGACCGTGTCATTTTTCAGGAAGAATTGGTCATTCCACAGCATGGGGTAGGATTTGTCGCTCAGGTTAGTGCCATCCGATGTGGTGGCGGCAACGCGCATCCGCCAGTTCGGGGTAGGACTCGCGGTCATGATGATTTCGAGACCGCGGGTGGTCCGGTCGAGATTGACCCATTGATTTTTAGCCCCGGCGGGGCCGTTATGTGCTCCATTTAATCCTGTCGGGTTAATGAGATCACGGGACCCGCTGCCGGCGTTAATCATTTCGTCTTTCGAATTGGTGGTATAATAGTCGAGAGACCCGGATATTCGGCCGCTCGCAGAATTGAATTTAACGCCGACCTCTTTGCCCGTCCCGCTGGAAGTCCGCGGGGCGTTGCCCAGAGGGTCATTGGCATTTACATTAGGTGTGTTATAGGTGCTCGAAAGATTCGCGTAAGGGCGCAACCACTCGAAGACGCGTACATTCATCCCGACGTTGTAGCTTAGGGCGCGTTGCTGACTGACGATCCATGGGGCGAGAACAGTCGGCGTGATATTCGGCGTGCTCTTAGAGTTTTCGTTGATACGCGCACCGATCAACGTGCCGAAGCGCTCATTAAACCAGCTGCTCGAATTGGAGGCGTAGTACCCAGTCGTGCGCTGTTGCCATTGCCCCCCTAGGTTATTATCGCCGCTGACGCCAGGGAGACCGGCGAGGCTAGCCAGCCCGAGTGGATTATTGGGACGAACCCACGATGGGTCCCTTGGATTATTGACCATCCGAGCGTAATTCAGACCATTGGCCTGAGTGATCCGCGGGGTAATCAACGGGCTCGGATAAGGATATTTCACCGGGCTGGTCCCAACGGGCCACCACATCACTGGCATCGGTGTGCGCCCGAGGTTAGTCGCGACCGCTGGGTTATAGATCACGTTGAAATTGGCGTCGGCGAGGAAAAATCCGTATGAGGTCGGACCGCTGTCCGCCCACTCAACATCGTAGCCGACCAGGGTCTGAGTTTTAATGTGACCGCGAAAAAAATCACCACTCATCATAGCCGATCCCCGCACAGCCCAACGGCGCTGCGGTTGCTCCGTGTCATTCAGACCCATGTTGTTAGCCCAGACGCTCAAGGGATTTCCGTTCAAGAGTGGAGGACTGAGGGCGCCACCACCACTCGCGGTGGTAATCTGATAATCATTATAAAGCAGGGCGAACTGCGAGGAGAGCCACTTCGTCCACACGGTCTCAGCGACGATGGAATTGATTTTGTCGGTGACCGACTCGCGAGACGCCCACCCGCCCCACGAATTAATATTATCATAGTTAAGCGCACCCTCCGCAATGATCGGCCCCTTCGGCCACGGTTGACCGGTGGCAGGGTTAACTGCGCCGGTTAGATTATTGCGAAGCATATAGGCCAGACCAAAATTATGCCGTGGGTCCGTGGTGGCGTTGGAAAAATTAATATTCTCCTGATTGGTGGGACGGGTGCGATCGTTGATCGTGCCCTCAGTCAATAAACGGATCACGGTGTGGAGTGACTCCAACTTGAAGGCGGCCTGCCCGTAGTAACCCAAGGTTTTCCACCCGATAAAAACTCGCCGGTACTTTTGCTCTTCGCTTAACAACGCCAACCGGAAGGCGACATCCTTGCTCCCAACATTGTAATCGAGCTGAGCGTTCTTGGAGCCATATTGATCGACCAGCAGGGTCGCCAGACCGCTCGTCGTGGCAAATTTAGCCCGTTTGGAGACAATGTTAACCGTACCGCCTGCACCGCTGGCGCCATAGAGCAAGCCCTGCGGGCCGCGAATCACCTCAGCGCGCTCAGTATCGAAGGTGCTCGAATAACCCACCGCGGTCGTTCCAGAGTTTGTTCCGCCGATCGTTACAAAGCCGTCGCGATGCGGGTAGCCGACGCTCATCCCGCGTACACCCATTGTTTGGTTCCCGACGCGATCGCCAGGTTGCTGTGAAATAACATCACCCGACGGATTCGACATCGCCGTGCCGCCACCCGCGCCATAGCCGAGGAGCATTTGCTCGATGGACGTCGCCCCAATATCACGCATGAAAGATTCCGTAAAAATATCTGCGGAAACGGGGACCTGATTCAAGGGTGTCTTGAACTGCGTCACAGCGTTGGAATTCAGCGTACCATAGCTGTTATCTTTCTCCGCTTTGACTTCAAAAGGGTTGAGCTCGATCAACCCACTTGGCATCGTGTTATCCTTCTTTGGCGGAAGGGTCTGCCCTAAAAGTAAGCCGGCGGTAAAGCCGTTCAGCGAAATCAGGGTGATCCAAAAGCTTCGAGTAATCATAGGGGATTTAATGAGGCGGTAGCCAACCAGACGAAGGGGGCGTCAAAAAGTTTTGAAGCCATCAAGAGCTCAAGGCAATTCGATCCAGAACGTGATCAAATCGGTGGTTATTTATTTAATTCCAGCGTCGGTAAATTTTGGTGATGTTTCCACCCATTTCATTGGACACGGGACAGTAAAACCGAAACGCCAATGAAGCCGATGTGAAGTGGAGCCCGTCGTTTGGACAGTTGGGACGTGAAAGTTGGCTATGAGTGAAGGGAGGAGGACAAGCGTGAAAGCAAAGCAGGGGTGCTGGGGAGCGGAGCTCCCTGCCAGTCGGTGTATTTAAGATATGCCTACCTCGGTGGTGGTGCGGGGGGCGGCAGGCCCCGCCCTGACATGGGAGGGCAGCGGTCAGGAGCGCGGGACAGCCCGGAACACCTTGGATTTTAATTTCGGGGCGTTTGGTCGTTGCTTGATGGCAACGCAGCGCGTCGCGCGGCAGGTTTCTGCGGGCGTGGCGGCGGCGAGGGAGGAGTGCGGTCGGCGCTGGTTGTAGAAGCCGAAGAATTGGTCCAATTGCGCGGGGGCGTCGACCATCGACCCGTAGCGCTTCAGACGGACATCCTCGGATTTCACCGTCCGCCAGAGTCGCTCGACGAAGACATTGTCGAGGCACCGGCCTTTGCCGTCCATCGACAACTTCACCCCGCGGGGCAGCAAGGGGGCCGGGAACTCGGCCGACGTGAACTGACAGCCCTGGTCGGTGTTGGAGATTTCCGGCGCGCCGTGCCGCGCGATGGCCCGCTGGGCGGCGCGCACGCAGAAGCTTGCGTCGAGCGTGTTGGACAGTTCTCACGCGAGCACGGAGCGGCTGTGCCAGTCGAGGCCCGCGCAGAGATACCCATGCCCGCCCTGCACCGGGCACGTAGGTGATGTCCGTCGCCCAGACCTGATCGGGCTGCGTCACCGCGAGGTTGCGCAGCAGATTCGGATAGATCCGCTGGCCGGCCAGCGCGCGCGACAAATTCGGCTTCTGGTAAATCGCCTCCAATCCCATCCCGCATCAGCCGCTGCACGCGCTTGCGATTCAGGTTATGGCCTTGGCGTCGCAGCCAGCGCGTCATCTGTCGGGAACCGCAAAACGGATACGCCCTTTTTAGCCGCCTAACTAATCTTGTCTTGTGACCAGAAAATCGGGGGCGATACAGGACCCCCTCAGGGAAGGACTCTCGTGACCAACAATGGCGATTTTATTTCTCTGGCCAATTGCAATTATCGCAAAGTTGATTGTTAGTTTCAGCGACAGCTCCCTTATCAACTTTAATTTGGACACTCTTTTTCTATGATAATCTGGATCATACTCATCATAATCCCCATGCTTTTCGGCCTGTATGCACAGCTGAAAATTCGCAATGCGTACGCTAAGAATGTAGAAATCCCCTCGCGTGGACAAATCCGTGGAGCGGAGGCCGCGCAGGCCGTCATGCAATCGGCCGGGATCACGGATGTTGAAATTGTCGAGGTGGAGGGCGAGTTGTCTGATCATTATGACCCGATGAACAAGCGCTTGGCGCTCTCTTCGCTGAATTATCACGGGACCAGCTTAGCTGCGTTGGGCGTTGCCGCGCATGAGGCGGGGCACGCGATTCAACATAAGATCGGCTACGCGATGATGACCGTGCGTCAGACTTTGGCCCCAGCGACGCAGATTGCGTCGGGCGTGGCCAACTTGGTTCTCATTATCGGGATCGTGCTGATCAGTTCATCGTTTGGCGGCACGCTGCTCACGCTCGGCGCTGTCGCACTTGGGATCATCTGCCTTTTTCAGTTTGTGACCTTGCCGGTAGAGTTCGATGCGAGTCGTCGTGCGAAAATCCAGCTGGTGAAACTCGGGATCCTCGGTGAAGACGAGATGAAAGGGGTAAATGAGACGTTGGATGCGGCCGCGTTGACTTACGTCGCGGCGTTTGTCGCGGCGCTGGGTAGTTTGCTGCATATTTTGCTACTCCTGTCAGGGCGTCGCGATGATTGACGCGGCGGGTTAATCGAGGAGGGCGGCGCCCACTCGGGCGAGCTCGTTTTGGGTGACGAGCTTCCTTGTTTTGGGTGACGCAGCTTCCTTGTTTTGGGTGACGCAGCTTCCTTGTTTTGGGTGACGGTTTTTTTGGCGGATTGGTGCGGAGCGACTTCCCTTGCGCAATCGCGATGAGAGGAGGTCACCGTGGTGGCTTTTGATGAAGGCGTTGGTCGTGTCCGTGGAGCCATTGCGCCAGAACGCGTTTGTGGCGCCGTTCGACTATCTTCGCGGCCAGCAGGATCGCCGCACTTGCGACGCTTTCACGCTCGCCAAGCTTCCTTCCTCCGCAGCCCGGAAAAGCCCGCGACTGAATTGGCGGTGTCGGTTGGTAGATTTTTCAGCAGGATCCAACGGGTCTGCTCGCGCTGCCACTGATGGCTTCGCCAGTATTCGGCGCAATTCGGCCAAGGAGGATTCGTCTGCCCCAAAGTTTACGGGCACGGGCACGTTGAACTTCTCGAACCGACGACCGCGACCAAAGCCCGAAGGTTAGTGCAATAATCGTTCAGGTCTCATTTCTCCATCTTCCCTCGTTGGCCCCGCTACCCACTGGAAATAGCGTGGGTGCGTTTTTCCGATCGAGGGATAAATTTCGCAGTGCGAGAGCGGAGGAAGTGTGACGCCACAAGCCCCATTTTTTCGCTCCAAACCCCAAGAAAATAAAATCCAAAAAAAATCTTCGCGGGATATACCCGATCACTCCGCGGTGCGCCACGGGTGGCACCGTCACCCCCCGAGCTATCTTCGAGAAATCAGGAAGAAACTGAAATCAGGAGCCGAGTCCTGCGGTGGCGCGGCGATGGGCGCGCCTGGAGGGCGGTGGGCGAGAAATTTTTTGGGGGTGGATTGAATTCAGGCCGAACCGACTGAGGGTGTGAATTGCATCTAGAGCTTTAGCGTTAACTGGATGTTGTAACTGATGGGCTGCTTCAGCGCGAAGGTCAGCGGTACAGTCTCCCGGGCCGGAGTGGTGTAGTCGCCGCCCTTGGGCCGCAGGGCCGAGGCGGTTTGCGCGATTGACGAGTACTGCGGGCCGCGGTCGTTAAATAAATTATTGATCACGAGGTTGGCTTGGATCTCGCGGCGGCTCTTGAGGCGCCAAGAGTAACTCATCGTCGCGGTAACGATATAATAGTCAGTCGGGGTATAGACTGCGGTGTAGGCGTCGACGGTCGGGTCGTCGATGGCGCGCGTGGGGTTGGTGGGATCGACCACGGTATCAGCAGCGCGCGAGCCAATGATTTGTTTGCCTCGGTAGCGGACACCGGCCCCCGCGCGGAGTCCCTTGAGGTAGCCGCTTTGAAAAGTGTAATCGCCGAAAACATTAAGAATCGGCTGATCTTGGGCGAGGCGCTTGCCGTCGACGATGTTCTTGCGGAAGGCGACGATATTATTATAGGCGTTCATCGCGTTGGTCGCATCAGGTGAGCGATTATTAATTGGAATGGAGAGATCCACGCTCGCGGAATCATTTGCATCGATCAAGACGCCCGCGTCTTTGGCGATCTGTTTGAAGAGGGCGGTATTTTTGTCGATGTAGGCTTTAACATCTGGGTAGAGGTTTGATTCGTAGACCTTGGGAAAGCTGATGCTCCCGGTCAGGCGGAAGGCGCGCGAGGGGTTGTAAACGACTTCGAATTCAAACCCGTTACCTGAACGCGTGCGGATGTCGCGGTATTGTACGGGGAGGGCGCCAGCTCCGCGGATATTACGGCCCGCGGCGCTCTGATCGCCCACGATATTGGCGTCGTAAAGAGAGTTAAAAAAGCTCGGGCCATCTTGCGAGATGGCTCCGTTGATCTCCTTGGTTTGGTAGTAGGTGAAATTTAGATTCAGTCGATTTTGGAGAAGCTCCATGCGCAGGCCGTAGTCGACTCCGGTGGATATCGTGGGCTCGAGTTGGCGGGCATCGATGCGGACGATGCCGCCGGGCGGGTTGAAGGTCTCGGCAAAATTAATCGATGGATTTAGCCAGGAAGCCGCATGCAGTACGGAACCGACCGAGCGGGTGATCTGGGTGCCTTGAACGGGGATCGGGTTGTAATCGTCCTTGAAGCGATCGTTCGCGTACAGGGGATCGCGGTCGCCATTGGGGGCGATGCGAGGACGAATGGCGGCCTCTAGCAGGTCGCCGATCGGGTTACCCTTGGCGTCGCGCTGGCGGTAGGTGAGTTTCGCGAAATCGGCGGGCGGGCCCGCTCTCATAATCCGCGTCAGCCCATCCCAATTGAGAGGGTAGTCGCCCTTGTCGAGTTGCTGGACGGTTTGAAAGAAGTAGGAATCGCGGCGGACGGCGCCGAGGACCACGAGACGCCCTTTGAAGAATTTGGCGTTGATGGAGCCGAGTACGTATTTGAATTTCGAGGTATCGATGCGCTCAGTATCGCGGCGCGCGATGTTGACGGCCCACAGCGGTTGAATGTCTTTCTCGGTCGAAGTGTTGGGATCAACGTATTTTATTTTAGCGAGGGACAGATCGGGTATCGGGCGACTGAGATCATTCCAATAGCGACGAATGCGGACGGTTTGGAGGACGGTCGATTCCAAGAACCCCCATTGGCGATGGTCGTCACCTTGCGCCACGCTCAGATAGCGGTAATCTTGGTCTTCCTCGCCCCGATTGACGCCGCCGAGTGTGTTGAACGCGAAGTTTCCGAAGCGCGTATCGAGGACGTAAGCGGCGGCGCCGCGGATATTAGTATAATCAAATTTTCGATTGGCGCGCATGAGCGAGCCATCGCCGTACGCTTGCTTAAAGTGTGGATTGGGAGCGCCATTGGGGAGCACTTGATTGATGTCGATGTAGGTATCGTTACTCGATCGGTTCTGCTCGCCGTTGATGACTGCGCGGGCCCGATTGCTATCGCCCGCCACCTCGAAGTAGAAATTACCGAAACGCTGGGTGAAGGTGATTTGAAGATCTTTGAATCGTTGAGAGAGCACCGGCGCGTCTGGTGAGATCGTAAATTCCTCGGAAGGCGGCCGAAAAAAAGAGTTGGCGATAGCGGTGCCAAAACGGTTGGTGGGGATGTTGACAGCGTGGAGAAACGTCGCGCCGGCGCTGGCAAATGAAGGCAAGCTGCCCTGGACGAAACCAGCGAGAGGTGTCGTGGTGCTGTTGCCGCCCGGTAACGTGATGGGGTCATTCTGGTAATTCATAATGGCGTTGGCGCCAGAGAACGGATCGAAGACGTAGTAATTGGCGCCGCGCCGACCGATGCCGAGGGCGTTGGCATTCGACGGCAGGGTGGT
>CAMDOF010000160.1 GCA_945903465.1 Opitutus sp. GAS368 | reverse complement strand
TGGATCCGGGCCAAGGCGGTTGCTGCTTGCCACAGTTCCCGGGGAATGCGCTGCCCCCGTGGCCGGGTGCATCGCCAAGTCATGAAACGCCGGGCGAGCGATTGCAGACCCGCCGGCTCGGAATGGTGGACCGCTGTCATCGTGGTGGTTGTCATCGCCACCAACGTAGCAGGAATCAGTCGCCGAGTTACGCACTCTTGCCGAAGCTACACGGTGAGCAAGGCGGCGCCGATCTGGCGTTACGGCGGAGTGATCGAAGTCACGCGCAGCGTGTCGGCGTATGCCTCCTACTCGGAATTCTTCAGCCCCCGCACCACGTTCAACAACCTCGGCGAGCGCTACCCACACTCGTATGGGACCCAAAATGACATGGGGATCAAGACCAGCTTCTACGAGGGCCGCGTCACGCTGACACTCTCGCACTACGATCTCCGGCAGATTAATAAACTCCTGAATTTTCCGACCGGCCAGTTTGGTCCCCGCGGCGAGACCAGCCTGGCGGACGGCACCGTGCAATCGAAGGGCACGGATATGAACGGCGTCATTTCCTTCGGTAATTTTCAGCTGATGCCGGGATATTCGATTCTGAAAAAAGTCACGCTCGTCGGCAGCCTGACCAACGCAGCGGCCAATGGCGTGGAAATCGGCACCGTTCCGAAATACAACACGAAGATGTTCGGGATGTATAAATTCAAGACCGGGCCGGCAAAGGGCTTGAGCGTCAATCTCGGGCTCATCCACCTCTCCAACCGCGCGCTGGGCTCTTACCAGAACATTCCGGAAACCATGCCGGGCTACTCCATCTGGGGCGGCGGCGGCAGCTACCCGCTTTCGCGGCAATGGTCGGTCACGGCCCGCGCCGACAACATCCGCGACACGCGCTACTACGTCAGCGGCAACACCGTCCGCGCCCTCCTCGGGCCGCCACGCACGCTCTCATTCAGCGTCCAATATACGAAGTGACGAACCCCGCGCCGAACCCTAGATTAGTGGGTTATTATTCCTGCTAAGAAACAGCTTCTGCAAGTCGTTGGTGGGGATGGAAATCTGTTTCTTCCCGTCGGGGCCAAAACTTTTTTTGGTGGGGAGGCTCTCATGCAGCAGGGGCGACAAGAGTGTCGCCCATCCGACGGACCGGCGACACTCCTGTCGCCGATGGTGGCCACGAAGGCGTGCTTCGCTCCCCCACCACCCACCCTCTCGCGCACTGCTAAGAAACTTCATTTGTTAATCGCTTGGGCGCAACGTTGACCCTGTTTCTTTCTGTCACGGCCAGAATCCGATTTTGGGGCGGGGGCTGATAGGAAGCCAGATTTTCAGGGGGATCGGATCCGGGAGGGGTTTGCAAGTGGGCGGCACTGCCGCCAGGGGGGAAGCAAGGGAAGGCGGGGACATGGGGCGTGCGGTTGGCGCCTCTATTTCACGCCCTTGGCGGTGGCGGCTTTTTTCGCCTTGTCCGCCAACATGCCACGCACGCGCCCCTCCTCCTTGGCCAAGGCGGCGGGCGGCACCGGCAACGGGGTGAACGTGGGGTCGGGCACGAGTTTTTCTGCAGCCGGAATGGTGCGCATCCGCAGGTTCCGGAACCACACGGCCTGGCCGTGATCCTGCAGGAGGAGCTTGCCGCCTCTCCCGGTGAGATCGCCGCCGCGGACGCCCAGCAGCTCAACTTCCTTGGCCCACTTCGGGTCGGTATAGTCGAAGGAGAGGACGCGCTCTGCGTTGAGCCAGTGCTCGATCACCGTGCCTTTGCAAATGATGCGGGCGGTGTTCCATTCGCCGACGGGCCGGGTGGCACGCTTGCTCGGGCCCATGCAGAAGAAGACAGAGGCAGCGGATTGGCGTGGGTTGTCCCCGTGTCCCGGGTGCGCGTCGTCGAGCACCTGATACTCTACCTGGCCGGGCCGGTAGTAGACACCGCTGTTGCAGTGCTTGGTGACCTTCCATTCGAAGCGCAGCTCGAAGTCGTCCGGCACCGGGCCCACTTCGTAGGTCAGATTGCCGCCGTTTCGGATGCAGGCAAACGCGCCGTCTTGTAGCTCCCAATTGCCGCTGTGTTTCCACCCGTTGAAAGATTTGCCATCGGCGAGGGCGATGAAGCCGAGCGGCGTTTCGGCTGGATCGAGAGCAAAGACTGCGGCCGGAAACAGGGCGAGGGAGAGGAGGGCATGTTTGAGGTTCATAGGCGGGCCGGGGAACGGCGAAGGGGTGAAGGGGCCGAAGGGGTGAGGGGGCGAAGGGGTGAAACGGCGAAGGGGTGAGGGGGCGAAGGGGGCGAAGGGGCGAAGGGGTGAAGGGGTGAAACGACGTTTACCGGGCCTTGGAGATTTTCACGATGAAGGCCACGAGATCGTCGAGCTGTTTTTCGGTGAACGTGGCCCCGATGGGCGGCATGAGGTTTTCACTGTAGCCATCGACGAGGAGCGCGTTCGGCTCGAGAATGGATTCGCGCAAGTAAGCGAGATCGGCCTTGACCTCACGCGTCGTGCCGGTGGCGGGATCGCGGACTTTACGTTTCGCACCGACCAGGCCGCGGAAGCCGGGGCCGACGAGTTTGGTTTCGTCGAGACTGTGGCAGGCGGCGCAGAATGTCTGATACAGCCCGCGGCCGGCCTCGCCGCCCGAGAAGGTGAAGAACGGCTGCGCCGCGACCTGTGCGTGAGGCGGAGGCGCGCCGACGGTGCCGGGATGGTTTCGCGGAATGCGATTCGCCGTATACCAGAGTTCTCCCGTCCACAGCGGCTGACCGCCCGCCGCCGGCAGCGATGGCGGCAGTCGCACGTGGACGAGCTCGCCGGCGACGAGGCCCGGCAGTTCCAGAAAGACGCGGCGCCGATCCGGCGAGACCGTGGCGGAGCGGACCTCGGCGCGGCGGTAGCGGATCTTGGCACCGCCGTAGGTCTGGGTCGCCTGATAGCCCCACTGCGTGACAAAGTAGCCGGCGGGATTCCAGCCGTGGCCCTCCGCCAACGGGAGCGTGAATTCGATCTCGATACCGTTGGTCCGGAGGCGCGCTGCGAGCGGTTCGAACACCGCTTGGCCCGTGTAACGCAGACGAGTGAGGCCGCTCACCCGATCGATAAAGGCCCAGTCCTGCCCGCGGGCGATCGCACCCGCATACAGCTCGCCCTCCGGGGTGAGCGCCAAGCGGTGGAACAAATGGCGGAAACCCTGCGAAAACGGAAACGCGGCACCCTGCAGTTCGCCTTCGACGTTTTCGAGAAACGCCCGCTGCAAACCGCCGAAGGTCGCATCGCCGAATACGACGTGGCCGGCGTAGGGCCCCCAGTTGCGCGGTAACACGAGCGGCTGCGTGGGCGACGCGGCAATCTCGCCCTGGGGCAACCACACGGCGGGCGGCGTGGCCTGCGACCGATCAAACGGGTGCCATGGCGCGAGGCTACGGAAGTTGAAAAACGCGTCCGGCTGGATGTGGACGAGTTTGTTACCCGGCAGCCATTCGCCCTGATTATCCGTGACGAGGATCTCGCCCTGCGGGCCGAGGCCGATGCCATCGGGTGAGCGCAGCCCGCCGGCTACGATCTCAGTTTTGCCCGTTTCGAGGTGCACCTTGACGACGCTGCCGCGCAGCGGGGCCTGATAGTTGTCTTCGCCCCTGTAGCCCATCGCGACGCTAGTGCAGAAATAGAGATGTCCGTCCTGCACGACGGCACCGAACAGATATTCGTGCGAGTCCATCGAGCAGGGCCAGTCGTGCGAGAGGCAGCGGTAGGTTTCGAACGTGCCGTCGCCATCTGCATCGATCAGCTCGGTGGCTTGATTCTTCTCCGTGACAAAAATCCGCCGGCCATCCACGGCCAGCCCCATCGGCTCCGACAGCCCCTGGGCAATCCGCCGAAACGGCGGCGGCCCGGCCTCGGGAATCGCGGCGAGATCGAGCGAGAACACATCACCTTCCCAAGTCGTGAAGAGGAGCTCGCGCGGCCCGCGCATCGCCATGCCGCTGATGCGCAGCGTGGTGCCGTCCCACCGCAGATCGCGCGCCTCAAGCGCAGGATGCACGCCGGTTAATTTTTTTCCGAAGCCGGGCGTGCTGTCTGGTGCGGACGGCTCTGGCGGTGCGCTGGCCAGCGCAAGATTGCCGGGGGTGGCGCCTTCCAAAATGAGTTTTCTGAAACGCAGCGGGTGCGCATATTTCCGCCCTGAGGGCGGCACGAGCTGCACCCACACCGGGAGCCCGGCGCGCAGGCGAAACGTGCCGAGCTTGGCGCGGCTCCACGCGCCGTCCGTCGTGGGCGTCACCGACCAAAAGCAATCGAGTCCGTCGAAGGAGAGTTGGTAGTCCTGATTGAGCGGCGCCGCGCACGTATAGTCGATGAAGACCGTCACGTCTTCGGTCTGCTGCGCGGTCACATACCAGCCGAGCGTGGCGCCGCGTCCACGCGTGATTTCCAGCACGTCGCCGGCCCAGGTGTTCGGCCCTTTCGAGGGGATCGCGTGGGCGGGTAGATCGAGCGCGCGGGTGGAGTCCGCGGTTGCGGCCAACGCACGGCCGAGTGCGAGTGAAAGCAAGAGTGCGGCGGCGATCCTCATGGCAGTGCGAGACGATGCCAGCCCGTGCCTTTGATCGCGCCGCCGGCGGCGTCGCTGGACGATTGCCACGTGGCCTGGGCTACGCGTGGCAACAACAACGCTTCGCCGGGGGCGAGATTTTCTACGCGGACTTCGCGCACGGCGCGGCCGGCGGCGGCGGCTCCGGTGCGAGCAATGCGTTCGTACAGCTTCAGTGTGCCGGTGTCGTGTTGCAGCTCCCACGTGAGCTCGAAATACTTTTCGCGCTGGGCGCAGCCCAGGTAGCGGAGCGTGAGCGGCACGGTTTTGCCGTGCCGCTGCAATTGCCAAGTCTCACCGGATTTGTCCTCGAACCACGTCGCGCCGACTGAACGCGTGACAAAATTAATCGTCATTACGCCCAGTTTTCCTGCGGGAGCCTGCCACACTTTGCGCAGGGCGCCACGCGCCAGATCATAGCCGAACCACACGTCGTTGCCCTGCCGGATCGAAAGTGAACGCGGAATCTCGTCGAGACTGTAGCGGTTGATAACCGTGCGATCGAACGGCAACAAGGCGTCCAATCCACTCGTCGGAGAACCGATGGGCGCGGCGGCGACCGCGAAGAGCGCGGTGCAGATGGTGAGCGCGAGGCAGAGAAAAAAACGACGCATCGAAGGGTGAGGGAATCAGAAGCGTCCGCTCACGCCGAATTTAATTTCGGCCGTGAAGAGATCAGCGCCGCGTTTGCGCTCGGGAATGGAGATGTAGGGGTTGTCCCCGAGGGTGTCACTCAGGGCGTTGATCACATCGGCAAACAACGTGAGCTTCGGACTGAGCGCGTAGCTCGCGTTGAAGTCCACGCGCCGCTTCGAATAGTTGTACTGGCGCAGCGCGGGATTGGCGTTGAGCGTGCTGCCGAGCGCGCGGCCGTTGTAATTATATTGGGCGCGTAGCGTCCACCCCCGGTTGAGATAGGAGAGCCCGCCGTTGGCCGAGCGCGGGATGAAGCCGGGCACTTCGCCGCTCTGGAAGGCCGCGCCGGGCGTGCCGTAATCGCCTTTCGTCTGTAGCCACGTGTGGTTCGCGTAGACGCCGAAGCCGCGCCAGAAGCCGGGTAGGTTGGAAAACTGTTGCTGGTAGCTCACCTCGACGCCTCGGATGCGTGCGGATCCTCCGTTGGCCTGGGTCGTCAGCGTGTAGCCGGCATAGTCGCCGCCGAAGCCGTTGTCGGTCCCCGCTGGGATCAGCCCGCGATCGCTCTGAAAGATGAAGTCGTCGATCTCCTTGGAAAATACCCCGACCGAAAACAGGCCGGCGGGTTTGAAATAATACTCGAGCGTAACGTCGATGTTGTCCGACTGCTGTGGCTTGAGGCTCGTGTTGTTCGCGGTCACGCGCTGCGTCGTATCGTTGACCGAATCGTTGGGGATAATCGTGGTGAAGTTCGGTCGTCCCATGCCGGTCGAGTAACTGGCGCGCGCGAGCAGGCCGGCGCTACTATCATATTTGAAATGCACTCCGGGGAAGAAATTCCGGTAGTCGCTCCGGTTCGTGCGGCGATTGCCGTATTCCGCCTGCGTGCGGCGGAGGTTCTCGCCCTCGGTCACCGTGCCGACCCAGGCGAGGCGCCGGGCACGTTCGGCGGGTGAGATGGCCTGGAAGCTGCCCGCGCCTTCCACGCGCGTTTCTTCCACGCGCACGCCGGCGAGAATAGTGAGCCGGTGCAGCTGTGCGCCGCCCATTAAATAGGCGGCGTAGACCGCTTCCGAGGCTTGGCGATCGTTGATCAGCTCGTTGCGCAGCGTGACGACGCGGTCGAGCGTGAACGACGCGGGCGTGTTCTCCAGTTCGTGGAGCACGGCCGGGATGCTGAAGAACCGCGTGCTCGGCATCGTCCCGCGCAGCGCCTTCGGTTGGTAGGTGTAAGACTGGTCGATGAGACGCGAGAGGGCTGCGCCGCGCGGTCCGACGTAGTTGTAGCTCGGCCGCGTAAAGAACTGCTCCGGGTCTTGGAGGCGGAAGCGCAGCCCGGTCTGCAAGTAGGCGGGTAAGCTCGTCGCGAGGGGCTTCTTCAGGTTGATCTGGCCGCCTAAAATCGTCTCGCGCTTTAAGTCGTGGTTAAAACCGACGGAGGGAAAAGTGAAGTTGGCGGGGTTGGTGATGTCGGGCCCGCTGATCTGCTGGAACGTGGCGCCGGCGGGATTGCGGGAATCGGGCAGCTCGCGATTGAAGAGGAAACCGACGCCGGTGAGGGAGGGCGTGATGTTCACGCGATCCTCGATGCCCCGTGAGGTGGAGAAGTTCAGGTTGAAGTCGAGTTTCGCCCAAGTGAGCCGGCTTTCGGCGCCGGTGTGAACGTTATAGCCGTAGAGGTCGCGCGTACGGTCGAACTGCGTCAGCTGAAATGTCTGGTTGATGGTGCGGGTGGTGGTGTCGGTCCAGCCCGGGAGGAGTGTGGCCACTTGATTGGTGGCGGTCCGCGGCACACCGGCAGCGTCGAACCGGTCGAAGACCGCGCCCGTGAACCCGGCGAAGGCGTTACGCCGGCGGAAAAGTCGATCGTGGTTCCCTGAATACATCAGGTTAACGGAGACGGTGGTCGTCGGGCTCCAGCGGTAATCGAAGCGGAGACCGGCTCCGCCGCGTTTGTTTTCAAAGTAATCTTCGCCCGCGCTGGAGAGCGTGAAATACGCGGGGCGGTCGGTGGCGAGCGTGGGTTCCCACGCTCCGAAGATGGTATCGCGGGGATTGCTGTTCGAGTTGAAGCTGCCGCTCAACACGATGCCGAGGTTCTGCTTTTTGCCGAGCGTGTCCGACCCCATGAAGTTCCCCGACGGGCGAAACGTTTTGCGACCAGTATTGTAGGAACTGGCGACTTTGTAGGTAGCGAGCCGTCCCC
Source organism: Opitutus sp. GAS368 (assembly GCA_945903465.1). GTDB lineage: Bacteria > Verrucomicrobiota > Verrucomicrobiia > Opitutales > Opitutaceae > ER46. The sequence continues at coordinate 9,138 of CAMDOF010000160.1, read as the reverse complement.
TCTGGTGGAAAGCGCTCTTGGTTTTGAGGTTCACGCTGCCGCCGATGGAGTCGGCGTCCATGTCGGGCGTCGGTGCCTTCGTGACCTCGATCGAATCGATCAGCGCTGCCGGAAATTTATCGATCTCGAAGGCGCGACCGAGGCCGCCCTGCGTGCCGCCGCTGGCGTTGCGCGTGCCGTCGACGGTCACGGCGTTCATGTTGGGATCGACGCCGCGGATGCGGATGAAGTTCACATTACCCTCCGGCGCATCGCCGGTGATGCCAGGAAGGCGGAGCAGAAAGTTGCCGATATTGTCGTCGGCGACGCTGCCGAAAGTGTCCGCGGAGAGAATGTTTTTCACGTTGGGAGCATTGCGCTGCAACTGCTGGGCCAGGGCCGCCCCTTCGCGTTCGCCGGCGATCACGAACTTGTCGAGCCGGTAGATGCCGGCAGTCAGCGGCACTTCGGGTGTCGCAGTCGCACCGGGATCGAGATTGACCTCGACGGTGCGGGCGTCCGTGCCGGTGTGCACGACAGTCACGGTGTAGCGTTGCGGCGGGAGTGAGGTGAAGGTGAAACCGCCATCGCGGCTGGTATGCGTCGTGCGGCCCGACGGCTGGAGGACAACGGAGGCGCCTTCAAGATAGGCGCCGGTGGCTTCGTTGCGGACGCGGCCGGAGATCGTGCCGAGGGCGTTGTTGCCGGAGACCGGCGCGGGAGTTTCTGCAGCGGAGGCACGGGAAACGAAGAGCGGCGCGGGGCTGACCGACGCCAGCAGCGCCAGAAGCAAGTTCGGCAATTTCATGGGGTGGGGTTGGCGGTAGATGCTTTGCCCATGGATGGGTGCGGAGCGAATTTTTTCGGGTATTATAATAACAATGCGGTAACGTTCCTCGGTCGTGGTATCCAAAAAATCGAACGGATGTGGATATTACCGGGGCGGAGTAGGGGAGCAGCGGGTAATGATGAGAATGCCGTTACCGGGGCATTTTTTTATGGTGATATTCTCATTCTGGGTAAATCGCCCGGAGGTTGGTTGCACGAATCGAAAAGGCCGAAAACGCCAGCGTCTCGGCGGGGTGCTCAACTCCTAATGTGAGCCGGCGTGATCGTTTACTGACTGATAATTTCATGGGGTGCGGGTTGGACCCGGTTTTGCCGCGCCTGCGCCTGCGACCGCGCCTGCGACCGCGCCCGCGCCTGCGCCCGCGCCTGCGCCTGCGCCCGGTCTGAGTAGGGCGAGGTTTCCGACCCCAATCTGCGAAGCCGACGCCGTGGCCTGCAGGAGATCGTTCGTGCCAATGCGGATGATGGGGAGCGCCTCTTTCTTTACACCGTCGTTATTGAATTTCGGATTAAGGTAACGCTTCGAGATTTGCCAGGTGAGATCTTGTCCGCGGTTCCGGTCGCTCGCCAGGGCGGCGGTAAACTCCGTCGAGGCGCCACCGAAGGCGGAGTTGGTGCCGCCGTACTAAAACGAGTGACCCGAGGGCTTGAAATTTGGGAGGTTGAGCATCTTCGGACCGGCGAGGTGCGTGACCCACGTTTGGCGGAATTTCACGTCCGCCTTGTTGGGTGTCAGGGACCGGTTGCCCATGTCCGTGAGGTTGTCGCCGAACGCCACAATCTCCGTGCATTGGGCTGCACCCCCCGTCGTAGCCAACGTGAGCACCGCGAAGGTTAAAGGATTCTCATACCGTCGCCGCCTTGCGCAGGATCTGCATCGTCGCGCGTTGGCGCTCACGGACGATCTCGCGCGCCCTCGCCGCCTTGGCTTTCGCCGCGGCGGGATCCTTGGCCAGCGCGAGCGCGGTGGGCACGATGCGCGCGAGCTCCTCCGGATTGTCCAAGTCGAAGAGCCAGTCGTCGAGCCCGATGTTGCGCCACATGAAACCCTTCGTGGTCTGCTCGACAAAACGGCAGACGAGCGCGGGCACGCCGTTGCCGATGCACATGATCGGGCTGTGCATCTCGCAGCTCAAGAGGCCGGCCGATCGCACGTAGGTGCTGATCGCCTCGTCGGTGAGCCAGAATTTTTCGCGCCAGACGACCCTGGCCTGCACATCCGGCGGGAGCGGATCGACCAGCAGTTCCTTGCCGGTTTCCATCTGGGTGGAGTCTTCGGGGCAGACGAGAAACTTCATCGGCGTTTGCCGCGTGATCGCGATAATCGCTTCGCGGAGCGGCGCGTGATCATGCTCCTTCATCTCCTCGTTGCGCCGGTGCTTCGCTTCGTCGAACGCGTAGCCCGGCTTGACCCTCCAATACGGCGCATTCCGCAGGTTCGGAATCGCGCAGAGAAACTTTCCTTCCTCGAGGCCGTGGTCGCGCAGGAAGGCGATCGCCGCGGCTTCATTCCGCACATCGGCGGCAAAAGCGCCGTCGGGGCCGAACTCGATGATAGGGCTCGTCACGCCGGCGCGGCGGACCACCTCGAGCGACCTGCCGTCGCGCAGGAAGACGAAACTCGCGCCGTTGAGCAGATCGCGCACGGTCTCGTCGAGCCCGTTGTTGCGCATGATTTTTAGCCCGGGATCACCGGCTGCCGCCATCGTGATGCCGTAGATGCCGTAGGGCTTGCCGGTTTCTTTTTTCCACGCGGCGACGTCGCGATGCGCGGTGAGATACGGGCCCGAGCCGTGCAGCAGGAAATCGCATTCGTAAGCGGCCTCCTTCGTGCGGACGATGTGCAGCTTCGGGAAACGGGCGCGCAGCATTTCCTCGACGCCGTTGCGCACGTCCATCGGCCAGAGGGTGACGTCGGCTTCGGGAATATGTTTTTCAATGAGCGCGAGCACGCCGGGCGTGTGGCCGATGTCGCCGATGTTCACCGTCTGCCACGACGAACGCAGGACGATGCGCGGCACGCGATGCTGGGCGTCGGCAGCGCGCAGCGACGCCGCAACGGCGGCGGCAAACGAACAGGCAAGGAAGTGGCGGCGATTCATGAGTGGTCGCTGAGCATGCAAGTCCGCCCCCCGATTAGAAGACTATCGTGTTAGTCCATTGAATCTGCCGCGGGGACCCGTGGTAGCGCGCGGCCCCCGGCAAGCCGTCGCTCGCCCGCGGGAAAATCACGATCTCTTCGCTGCTGAAGAGATTGCCGACGCTGAGGCGGGCGGACCAGGTGTAGCGGTTGAAGAGCTTCCGGCGGTAGCCGGCGAACACGCCGACCACGAAGGTGTCGGGTGGGCTGGAGAGCACGCCTTGGCGGGTCGTGGCGTCGGTGTAATCGTAGGACCGCCCTTGCGCCTGGTCGGACGCGTTGGCTCCCGCGATCACGCCGTTGAGGAAGCCATCGCGGCTGAAGCGCCACGACGTCGCGACCGTGAGGACCTTCGCCGCGTAGTCCGTCGAGACGTCGCCGCCATTGCGGACGAGAAACGTGCTGCCGGTCGGCGGGGCGAAACCGAGCTGGTGGTCTGATATGGGCAGACCGGATACGCTGGTCCCCACGCCGCTGCCGAGCAGGTCGAGCGCGCTGGCGTTCGGGATGCGGCCGCTCGCCGGATCGAGCTGGGCGAAGTAAGGGCTGCTGCGATCTTTCATCATCGCGAGCGTCAGCGGGATGAGCGGCGTGGGGGCGTTGCCCGGGGTCTGGCGCACCATGAGGGCCGCGATTGCGCCGGAGGTGGAAGACGCGACGACGGTCTCGCCGTTGACCTTGGTCGTGCGGAATTGATCGTTGTAGTAGATTGTCAGCGCGAGGTCGTTGCCGTCCTGGCCGTCGATCCAATTCAGGCCGACGCGCAGGTTCCAACGGGGCAGCGGGCGCGCGGTGTGGGCGACTTCCAGGCCGCGCGTTTCGCGGTCGAAAAGAATGTTGGGCCGCCGAATTTTCCGTTGATGCCGGTGGGATCGACGACGTCGCGCACCGCGGCAACGAGCACGTCGCTTTCATTTTCGGCGGTCGCCTTGAACACGGCGACCGAGCCGGAGAGACGGTTGTCCACCAAGTCGACCTTGACGCCCGCCTCGTATCCCCGACTGCGGCCGGGCGGCAGTCCTTCGTTGAAAAAGGAGAGGCTCGTCGCGGTGTTCACTTTGAGCGCGGCCGAGTAACCGTAGTAGAGCCCCAGCTTAGGCAGCAGATGCCAGACACCGCCCAGATTCTTGGATACAGCGTGAATCGGCCCGATCCGTTCCTCGCTCATGCGCACGACGCGCCAGAAACGGTCGCAGCGGACTCCTAAGAAAAACCCTTTGTTAAACTTTGGGTGCAACGTTGGCTCGGTTTCTTTCCGTCACGGCCAAAATCCGATTTTGGGGCGGCGGCTGATAGGAAATTGGATTTGCGGGGCGCAGGAGATTCGCCGCACGCCGCACGCCGTCCGCGATGCGGCGGGTCACAAACCGTTGGTAGTCGTCGAGCGGCTGCTCAAACGCGAAGCGGCTCGTTCCGAGCGCCGTGGCCGCGGAGTGCGTGTGCGGGCCGGAGATCATCACGTTTTCCGGCGGGATAGCGCTGGTTTCCGCAATGAGTCTCCGCACCTCCGCACTCACGCCGCGGTGCAGCCCAAGCAGATCGCAGGCGAAGAGCGCGCGTTTCGTGTCGGCCGTCATCGAGCACGAGGCAGCGTGCCTGCAGCTCGTCGTGGACGTCTTGCGCGGGAAACGGGGTGAAGCCGCCCACGATCAATGAACCGAGTTCGGGCGTGAGGTTACTCGTGGCGGCACCGGCGCGGAGTGGGGCGCTGGCGGCGTGGGTGCCAGTGAGGTGCGCGAGTGCGAAGAGGAGGGCGAGAATCAGGAAAAAAGCGCGCATGGTAGTAGGCAGGGAGGGGGAGAGATCGGGAGAGCCAGCGAGAGGTAGCGGGGGAAACGCGGCAGACTCAGCCGGAGAACTTTAGTCAAGAGCAAGGAGGCGAGAGCGGTGATCAAGACGAAACGGGGGATGTCATGTTCAGGTCGGCGGGGCGCGCGGAGCTGATCGGGAGATTGGGCGCTCAGCTCTGGGCGATCGACTTTATCGATCCGACTCAGAATTCCTCTCCCTTGATACCGAGCCTCGGTTTGCGCGTCGGCGGCGGAGACGGTTTCCTTGATCCACTCTGAACCGGTGATGCGCGACTGCTCGGCGGCGACGAGATGGGCGGGTGTCTGGGTGAAAAAATGAGCCGGCCGTCGTCGTGGCGGTATGGCAGTTCGACCTGATCGGTGCCGCCAGATGATCATCGCGCCGGGCTTTGCGAAACGTTTCACTACTGCACGATGCACTCCGCCACCACCACCGTCGCGGTCACAGAATCTGCCGGGCTTCCGGCCGAACTCGAACAGCTCGTGCGCGGCCTCGCACTTGCCGATGGCCGCCGGGTGGGCCACCCCGGTCACCAGGTCGCCGAGGCGTGGGTGGCGGAGCAACTGCGGCAACGCGGCCTCGAACCGTATCAAGGCGAGCACTACGCGTTGCCTTACGTCGGTGGGCGGACCCGTTTCACGAATTTTGTGGGATTGATCCCGGGTCGCGACCAGTCGCTCTCGCCCCTGCTGATCGGCGCCCATTACGACAGCGTCATCGATGCGCCCTGTGCCGACGACAACGCCGCGTCGGTCGCACTCACGCTGCAGGTGGCCTCCCGCATCCGGCCCGGCCAACTCCGGCACGATGTCGTTGTGGCGCTTTTCGATGCCGAGGAGCCGCCTTATTTCCTGACCGATAGCATGGGGAGCATCCGGTTCTACAAAGACCAACGCGACCGTCGGGGTTTTCATGCCGTGATCATCAGCGATCTCATCGGGCACGACGTCGGCCTCCGCACGCTCGGCGACGACACGCCGGAGGCGATCCGGCGTCTGGTGTGTGTCCTGGGGGCAGAGAGCCATCCGGCGCTGCCCGGCGTGATCGAGACGACCCCGACGCCCGCAAGCGTGAGTGCGATCGCTCTGCTCAACAGCTACGCACCCGATCTGAGCGACCACCATATTTTCCGGCTCCACCATCATCCTTACCTCTTTCTGTCCTGTGGACACTGGCCGCACTACCATCGGGCCACCGATACCCCGGACCGGCTGAACTACGTCAAGCTCGCCGCGCTGACGACCTGGACGACGGATTTACTGCATAAACTCGACGGGACCGAACTCCCGCGGTGTCTTTCCCCCGATCACAAAACCGACGCATTTGAAGCAGCCAGCATTGCCCGCGCCTTGCCGCCAGAGGTGCTCGCTCTACTCGGTTTGGCGACGCCCCGGACCCGCGCCGATGTCGACAGGTTTGTCGGGCATCTCTTTCGCGAAACCTTCGAGTTGGGTTTCGTCGATTGACGTGCGTCCACGGTATTCAACGCGCCCCCACGACGTCCGATCGGGCTGATCGCATGGCGGGGGGATTCAGGGCTCGGCGCGTGAAGATTGTTCGGTGCCGCGTTGCAACAACTCCACGGCGGCGGTCACGGTGGTTCCGCCCGTTGCGACTTGTTGCTCCTAATAAACCCCCTTTGTTAATCGCTTGGGTGCAACGTTGACCCTGTTTCTTTCCGTCACGGCCAGAATCCGATTCTGGGGCGGGGGCTGATAGGAAACTCGATTTTCAGGGGGGGGATCGGATCGGGGAGGGGTTTAGTGCCATCGGCAGAAGCGGCGGCACAAAATCGGAGACGCTGTTCCCCATGGCCGCGCGCGCGAGCACACCTGCGAACTTCCCGAAGTCCTCCGCCGAGCTGCGGGCGGCGGTGAAGGTGACATTGTTTTCGGGCCAGCGCGCCGCCGACCACGCCAAGGTACGCACGTATCACGAAACCGGCCGGCTCATTCGCCACCACGTCCTGTCGAACCAGGATCGGGCGGATTACGGCGCCAAAACCATTCTCCGGCTCGCCGCCGATTGGCAGCTCGACCGCAGCGGGTGGCAGCGCTGCGACCCATTCTACCGCGCATTCCCAATTTGGGCCACGTGGCCCAAATTGACCTGGGCGCACTTTCGCACGTTGAGCCCCATGGCCGAAACCAAGCTCCTAAGAAACTGGATTTGCTTCTTCCCTGCTTTTTGATCCGGGCGCTCTCACCGGAAAAATTTCCGACCGCCTCTCGCCCCCGGAGAGTTTATTCCTGGGAAACGCCCTTGGTTAAGCGTCGGGGTGAAAGGTTGGCTCGGTTTTTTTCTGTCACGGCCAAAATCCGATTTTGGGGCGGGGGCGGCTAGGAAACTGGATTGGCCTGGGGCAGGGTTTAATGGGTCGAGGGCGGAGGCGTGCGTGCGGCCGAAGGGCACGGCGTTCATGGGGACGTGGGTATGATGGGGCCGTATGGCGGTGTGCTCGGGCGCGAGGCCGGGCCGGCGGTTGTGCGATTTATCGATGGGATGCCGCGACGTTTCGAAGTGGCGACGGAGAATGTGAGGATTTCTGGCGCGATGATCGAGATCAGCGCGTCGATGGCGAGGGCGGAGAAGATCGAGCTGCTGACGGTGCGGCGGTCGGTCCGCGACGCACTTCTCGTCCTGCGAGCGTCATAGCACTTGCACGGATTTTAGTTTGCCGGAGGCCTTTTGAAAGGTCGCCATCGAGCCGCCGCTCGAGATGTAGGCACTCTGAATCATCCGGTCCACGAAGCCTGGCTTGGCCGAGGCGAGCGCCGCCCCCTCGGCGGCGAGCACGTCGGCGGTTACACCCGTCGGTCTGATTTCGCCGTCGGCAAACATTTTTTGCAGCGCGGCCAACGCCTCCTTCTTCGGCACGGCATAGTGGTATTGCAGGGCGAAATAGACCTCAGCGACGACCAAATCCGAAACGACGGCCCGATCTCCTCGGCGCCCGAGGGCTTCCAGAAATTCCACCGCCCGCTGCGCTTGGTCGGCGGGTTGGCTCACCAGCAGGCGCAGCACCACGCAGGTATCGAGGCCGATGCTCACGACGCGCGGTCTTTTTTCCGGCCGGTCGCGATGCTGGCCCGGACCGCCTCCATCGAGTGATCGGCGGCGGCTCCGCCAAATGCCGCCAGGCTGCCGACCCAGCGGCGCGCCCGCGATAGACGCGGTCGCAGCACCCAGACTTTTCCGGCGGCCTCCGTGCGCGCCTCGAGTTCGATGCGGTCGCCCGGCTGCAAGCCGAGTGCCTGGCAGGTCTCGAGCGGAAAGGTGGCCTGGCGTTTGGCCGTGAGGGTCAAGGTTGGCATGATGGCACGTTGCGCGCGCCGCCTTACCTGTCAACTAAGCGGTAAGGCACGATTTTTCCTGCGCGCTGATCGAAATCAGCGCGTCGGTGGCGCACGCGCAGAAAGATCGAGCTGCGATGATTGCTGGAAAACTGGATTTTGCGGGGGTGCGCGTTTAAGGGGATGGTCATGGTGGGACTTGGATGAGTTAGCTGTAAGTGAGTCGATTTTGAGAGGGCGGCGGGGTTGGCGGATGCTGGGAACCTGGGACGGGGAACGGTTGCGGTGGAAGGGGGAAATTTCGGGTGAGAATCGATGCGCGGCTTGCCGTTTGGGTGGCAATCATCGCGGGGTAACGATGCGCGGATGCAGTCGTCCGGATCGCTCGGGGTCAAGGAGCGAGCGTTTTTTTAAAATTCTTAAGAGACTGGATTTTTCGGAAGCTCAATCGAATCGACATCCAACGCGATGAGCCGGCTACCCGGGGCGAGACGCGCCAGCTATTCGCGGGCGTGACCGCCGAAGCCGAGCGTGCCATCCGCCGCGACTTCGGCCGGGTTGGCGCGCCAGCACCTCGAGAATCTCGGTCACCATGATGGGCCGGGGGGGGGGCGATCCGCTGGGGTCAGTCCGCTGATTGCCATGTCCGCGGCGAGAGATCGCCGCGCCCGGCGGCGGGATGACCCCTCTGCAATGTCGTCGCGATCCAACGATACGGCGCAGCCACCGGGGTTCGCCGCGTCCGGGCGATGGGACCTTCCATCCGATGCCTTTTGGCGCGCTTGCCGCGTCCGCCAAAGACTTGCCGGCTTCTTTGAACGCGGCGTCCGCCGCCTGTTGCCCCCGCGCGCACTTGATTTCGGCGATCCTCCGTGGCGGACATTTCCGGTGACAACGCCAGCTGGGCGGGTTGGCTGGCGCTCGCCCTCCGCCAGCCTGCCGGGCCAATCGCCCAACCGCCAGAATAGGCGCCGCGCACAGTGCGATCGTCGTCGCGCGTTGCCGCGATGTTTGCCCAAGGGTCGAGGTATGGGCGCCAGGGATCGCTTTGGGTCTCGAGTCCGA
>CAMDOF010000159.1 GCA_945903465.1 Opitutus sp. GAS368 | reverse complement strand
CATGCCCCGCATCCCGCATCTCCGCTGGTGGATTATCGCCCTGATCTTCGGCGCGTCCGTCCTCAACTACGTCGACCGCCAGGCGCTCTCGATCCTCGCGCCGACCATCCAAAAGGACCTCGCGCTCTCCAACGAGGACTACGCGTCCGTCCTCAACTGGTTTCTCATCGCCTACACTTTTGCCCTCATCCTCTCCGGTAAAATTGTCGACCGCTTCGGCGTCCGTTTCAGCCTGGCCCTCTTCGTCGGCTGGTGGTCCATCTCGAATATTCTTACCGGCTTCGCGCGCTCCTTCGGCTCTCTCGCCGCGTGTCGGTTTTTCCTCGGCCTCGGCGAGGCGGGCAACTGGACGGCCGCGCCCAAAGCTGTCTCCGAGTGGTTCCCCGCGCGCGAGCGCGGTCTCGCCATCGGCGTCTACACCTTGGGCGCAACGGTCGGGGCGACGCTCGCGCCCATCCTCATCGTCGGCCTCGCCTCATGGCACAGTTGGCAAGCCGCCTTCATCGTCACGGGTTCCGCCGGACTCCTCTGGCTGATCCCCTGGCTCTGGCTCTACCGCCGGCCGAGCGAACACCCGCGCCTCTCCGACACCGAACGCGCCCTAATCAATTCCGACGGACCGGCGGTTTCCCAACCGCCGACCACGCCCTCGCCCTCGCTTACGTCCGACTCCTCGTTCACCTCTCCCTCCTCGCCCACGCCCGCACCCACCTGGGGCAAATGGCACCAAGTCCTCCTCCGCCGTGAAGTTCTGCTCCTGATCTTCGCCCGCATGTTGACCGATCCCGTCTGGTATTTCTTCCAGTTCTGGTTCGCCAAATACCTCTACGATTCCCGCGGCCTCGATCAAAAATCCCTGAGCGTCACGTGGGTCGTTTACCTCGCCGCCGACATCGGTGTCCTCTCCGGTGGTTGGCTCTCCGGCCTGCTGATTAAGCGCGGCACCGCCCCCGTGCGCAGTCGCTTGTGGATCATGCTCGGGTGCGCCGCGCTCGTGCCGCTCGGCGCGGTGATCCCGCACGTGGACGCGCTCTGGCTGGTCCTTGCCTTCGGCATGGTCGCTGTGCTCGCGCACCTTGCGTGGCTCATCAACCTCAGCGCCCTCGTCGTCGATCTCGTTCCCCGCGGTTCGCTCGCCTTTGCCTTCGGTGTGATCGCCGCCGGCAGCTCTCTCGGTGGCCTCATGATGAACAAAGCCGTCGGCTCCCTCGTGACCAACACCTCCTACGATCCCGCCTTCGGCTTCATGCTCCTCCTGCACCCGCTCGCGTGGCTCCTCGCCTGGCAACTCCGCCCGTGCCCAAGCACCGCCTGACCGCGTCCACCCGCACATGCGCCCCGCCCCTTGCACGTCAATCCTCCCGGTCAACCATTCACCCGGAAGGACCAGGCCCTTAAGACGCCCCCGGTCATCCAGCTTAGCCGTAACCTTGCAATCGGGTGCCGACCCCGAGGGGGAACCGTATTGCCTTTTGGTGACCGCCATCTGCGACAGGAGTGTCGCCGTTCCGTCGGAGGGGCGACACTCCTGTCGCCCGTGCTGCATCGGAGTTCGACTGCATCGTTACGGCTTAGGCTTTCGGTTTGCGGCGATCTGGCGGCTCGAAAAATTTTCCTACCAAAAAAATCTTCCTACCCTTCTTCCTTCGTCGGCGATTTCTCGTCCGAGCACTTCACCGCCCGCCTGCCGAGCTGCTCTCCGACGTCACGTCTCGGTCCAGTCACGCAGTCGGCACACGAGTTCTGCGGTGACCAACCGCCGACCGGCGGGTATCACCTCAAATCCCGCCGCGACGTTGGCCCGCCTGCGGCGTCCGGCCGCTGGTGTTTCACCCGCGTGGAGTCCGCGTCGAAACACTTCCGAGACCACTTTTCCCACCGATTGCTTCGACCGTGCCGCAAGAACTTTCGCGGTCCGCAGCACATCCTCGTCCAAATCTACGGTCGTTCTCATGGCCGAAACACAACCGCATCTCCTGCGCTCCGCAAACCACGACTGATCACCCCCTACTCTCCCTCTCTCAATCTCTCCGCCTCTCCTTCCTCCGATGATCGTCCACCCTCCCGTCGCCTCTCGCGCGCTCACGCAAAAAAATCTCACCGCCGATCTCGTCGTCGTCGGCGGCGGTCTCGCCGGCACCTGCGCCGCCATCACCGCCGCCCGCGCCGGCCTCAAGGTCATCCTCGTCCAGGACCGCCCCGTCCTCGGCGGCAACGCCTCCAGCGAAGTTCGCCTCTGGGTCCTCGGCGCCACTTCCCATCTCGGCAACAACAATCGCTGGGCCCGCGAGGGCGGCGTCATCGACGAGTTCCTCCTCGAAAACCAATACCGCAACCCCGAGGGCAACCCGCTCATCTGGGACACCATTCTCCTCGAAAAAACCATCGCGGAAAAAAGCCTCACGCTCCTCCTCAACACCGCCGTCCACGATTTGGAAAAGTCCGGCCCCGACACCATCTGCGCCGTCCGCGCCTTCAATTCCCAAAACTCCACCGCCTACGAACTCGCCGCGCCGCTCTTCGTCGACGCCTCCGGTGACGGCATCGTCGGCTTCCTCGCCGGCGCCGCGTTCCGCATCGGCGCCGAGGCCGCCGCCGAGTTCGACGAGGCCTTCGCCCCCACCGTCGCCAACAACGAACTCCTCGGCCATTCGATTTATTTCTACTCCAAGGACACCGGGCGCCCCGTGAAATTCACGCCGCCGAGCTACGCGCTCCAAGACATCACGTCGGTCCCGCGCTACCGCGATTTTAACGCCGCCGAGTTCGGCTGCCGCCTCTGGTGGATCGAATACGGCGGCCTCCGCGACACCGTGCACGACACCGAGGAAATCAAATGGGAGCTCTGGCGCGTCGCCTATGGCGTTTGGAACTACATCAAGAACTCGGGCAAATTCCCTGAGGCCGCCAACCTCACCCTCGAATGGGTCGGCACCATCCCCGGCAAGCGCGAAAGCCGCCGCTTCGAGGGAGATTTTATGGTTTCCCAGCGCGACCTCATCGAGCAACGCCCCCAGCCCGACGCCGTTTCCTTCGGCGGTTGGTCGATCGACCTTCATCCCTCCGCCGGCGTTTACAGCGATAAACCTGGTTGCCAGCAGTGGCACGCGAAAGGCGTTTTCCCGATTCCCTACCGCAGCCTCTACTCGCGCAACCTCACCAATCTCTTCCTCGCCGGCCGCATCACCAGCGCGACCCACATCGCGTTCGGCTCCACCCGCGTCATGGCGACCTGTGCCCACAGCGGCCAAGCCGTCGGCCTCGCCGCCGCCCTGTGCCTACGCGACGGCCTCACCCCCCGCGATCTCGTCGCCCCCGCGTCCATGGCAGAGCTCCAACGCCGCCTCCTCCGCGCCGGCCAGTTCATTCCCGGCGTCCCGCTCCGCGACACCACCGACCTCATCGCGCACGCCACACTCACCGCGTCGTCCACGTATCAGCTGTCCGAACTCCCCTCCGGTCTCGACCGTCTTCCGCTCGCCGACGCTTGGGCCATGCTCCTCCCCGTGGCCCCCGGCCCCATGCCCGCCCTCACGTTTACCCTCGACGTCGCCACTGCCACCGAACTCGTCGCCGAACTCCGGATCAGTTCCAAACGCACCAATCACACGCCCGACGTCACCCTCGCCACGCTCCGCGTTCCGCTCAACGCCGGTGCTGCGCAAGCCGTCACGCTCACGTTCCCGCCTTCGATCGACGCACCGCGCTACGCCTTCGTCTGCCTCGCCGCCAACCCCGCGCTCACCGCGCATCTCAGCGACCAGCGCCTCACCGGCGTCCTCGCTGTCACCCAAAAATTCAACCGCGCCGTCGCGAAATCTCCCCGCCAAGAGCCGCCGCCTGGCACCGGCATCGAGAGCTTTGAATTCTGGATACCTCAGCGTCGCCCCGGCGGAAAAAATCTCGCCATCCGCGTCGAGCCACCGCTCGCGCTCTTCGCCCCGGAGAACCTCCGCAACGGTTTCAGCCGCCCCACGAGCCAGCCCAACGTCTGGCTCGCCGCGCTCACCGACGCCACACCCACGCTCACGCTCACGTGGCCCGAGCCCGTCGAAATCTCGCGCCTCGAATTCGACTTCGACGCCGACTTCGACCACCCGCTCGAAACCGTGCTGATGTTGAACCCAGAAACCGTCGCACCCTTCTGCGTGCCCGCGCTCCGTGTCCACGACGACACCGGCCGCCTCATCGGCGAACTTCGCGACCAACACCTCAGCCAAGCCGCGCTCACGCTCGCCACGCCCGTCCCGACGCGCCACCTCACCGTCGAACTTACGCGCCCCGCCAGCGGCGCTCCCGCCGCGCTCTTCCGCGTCTCGGCCTATTGATTTTTCGTAACGGCTCAGGTCGATTCCCGGCAATCACGAGCACCGATCACCTCTGGCGCGTTGTCCAAAGGGAGCATGCGTTCGGCGACGACCACGACCACGACCGCGACTACGACCACGGCGACTGTATTTAGCTTCGGGCGGTCTGTCTCGACGTTGTTGACGGGCAACCTTCCTCAGCGTTGCGGCGATCCGGAGTTGCCGGGGATCGTCGCCCGGCCGGCCCATTACGTTGGCGACGGCCATCGAGCCAACCATCAAGGGGTCTTTCGCCGGAAGTCATCCGGAACACCGTAATCGCGTGCGCAGGGCTTCAGGGAGTGCGGCTAACCGCGCCTACTCCGATGGGGCGCGCGGGGTCTGCTTGGTTTTGCCGGCGGGTTGAACTGGCGCAGGCATCTGGGCGCGCCAAGATTTCCATTTCGCCGTGAGTTCTTTGACGCGGTCGGGCTCGGTCGAGGCAAGGTCGCGCTTCTCTTCAAAATCTCTGACGAGGTCGAACAGCGCCGGAGTGCCATCCGGGGCCAAGACCAGTTTCCATTGGTCCTGCCGCACCGCGCCGAATCCGCCGATGCTGAAAAAAAGCGCGGCGTGCGGGGGCGTTTTTTGGCGGCCGATGAGAAACGGCGTGAGGTTCACCCCGTCGAGCTGGGCAGGAGGTTTTGCCCCGGTGAGGGCAGCCACCGTCGGAAGAATATCGAGGGTGCTGACCGGGTGGTCGTAGCTCAAGCCGGCCGGAAACACCCCGGGGTAAGCGGCGAGAAACGGCACGCGAATTCCGCCCTCGTAGAGTGACCATTTCTAATCGCGCAACGGGAGACTGTTGCTGCGGTTTTCGGGGTGACCGCCGTTGTCGCCAAAGAAGAAAATGAGGGTCTTGCGCTCGAGCCCAGCCGCTTGGATTTTGTCGAGGATGCGACCGACGGCTTCGTCGAGCGCGACGATCGTAGCGACGGTGTCGGCGCGAGCACTGTCGCCGGGAAATTGGGCGGAAAATTTAGCCGCATCGCCGGGGCGCGCCATCGGGACCTTGGGAACATCGAGGATTTTCCCGGCGGCGGCGGCGGCGTCATAGTCCTTCTGGATCAACTGGGCATTCTTGATGACCCGAAGAATATGCGGGGCATTAAAGGTAACCGTGAGGGAAAAAGGGGAGGCCTGCTGGCGGTCGATAAATGCGATCGCCTCCTGGGCGAAGAGGTCGGTGCTGTAAGTCTCGTGGACTTCGACGGTGCCGTTTCGAGCGAGCTTTGGGTGGTGATAGTCGATGAAGGGACTGGAGAGGTGCGAGCAGAGGGTCTCATCGAAGATTCCGCGCTCGTGGGGCATCGGGCCGGCGCTGTGCCATTTTCCGAGGAGGGCGGTGCGATAGCCGGCGTCGTGGAGCATGCCGGGAAGCAGCGGTTGCGTCGTGGGGATGCCGCCGAGATTATCGACGAAGCCGAAGCGTTGGGGATAGACCCCGCTGAAGAACCCCGCACGGGCCGGACCGCAGAGAGGCGCGGTCGCGTAGCCGGAAGTGAAGGTGACGCCGGTTTTTGCGAGGCGATCGATCTGCGGTGTGCTGACCTCACCGTGGTGGAGCGAGCTTACGTCGCCCCAGCCGAGATCGTCGACCAAGAGGATGACGACATTGGGACGGGTTGTTTCCGCGGCGGGCAGGGCGGCGGAAAGCAACGTGAGGCAGAGGACCAAGGCTGATGAGGAGGGACGCATCGGGGTGAATGGGAGAACTTAGAAACTGAATTTCGCACTTAGCGAGACGCCGAGGGCGCTGGGCAGCAGGCGTTGTTCGACGAAGCGACCGCCGGTGCCGTCGTCGAGGGCGGTCCAAGGCGCGACGTGGCGGTTATTGAAGACGTTTTGGACGCGCAGTTGGGATTCCCAGCGGATGCGTTTCTTCGTAATCACGCGGGTGTATTCGATCCACGCGTCGACGTTGAAGGTCTTCGCGCCGAAGAACGGTTGGGTGATGTCGAAGAGCGCTGAGCCTGGGCGGACCTTGAAGCCGATCACGGGTTCGTCGCGCCAGGTGAAGGCGTTGCCGAGGGCGAAGCGCTTGAAGCGCGAAGTCGGATCGAAACGGTAACGGGCGACGCCACTGAATTGCCACTTGCTGGAGCGCGTTTGGCGAATGCCGATGGTGAGTTTATCGTTGGCGGCTTCGTTGGTGACGAGCGTGGTGAGGGCCCCGACGGTGGCGCCGAGCGTGGAGTTAACGGGCAGGGCGGACTTGGCCTGCCATTCCGGGAGATTGCGGGCGATGTAGGCAAAGAGCCGTTCACCGCGATCGTCGATGACGGTGCTATTTTTGCTGCCGGTGAACATGAGCCGGAGGTTCGACGTGGGGTTGCCGACGAGTTGAAACTCGTAGCCCTCGGTCTGGGTGGATTTGAAATCGCCCCATTGGGCATTGGGCACGCGATGCAGATCGATCGTTCCCCAGATCGCGTCGATCGCGTTCTTCTTCTGGCCTGTGAGGGTGTTATCGAGCACGTTCTTTTGGGTGGTCGAAAATGTGTCGAACGAGCCCTGCAGTTTTCCGCTGAGGAGGGTGAATTTGATACCAACATCGTAGCCCTTGCCCTCGATGGGCGAGGCGGGGGCGCCGTCGATGTTCACGACGGATTGATTGGAGGGGACGAAGTTGTTTGCGCGATTTGCGAAGAGACTGATGACCGTGGTGGCGTTGAGCACGAGGCCGGCGGAATAGGTGTGGCCCCGGTCGTTCGTGGCGAGCGTGCTGCTGGCGCCGGAGATGGGCGGAAACACGCCGTTGGCATCGCGGATGTAGACGCCCTGCTCCTGCACGACGCGGTCGCGCCGGACGCCGAAGGTGCCGACGAGGAGATGGTCGAGGAGGTCGGCCTGGCTGGAGAAGACCATCGCTTTGGTTTCGCTGAGGTTGTTGCGCGGCGTGGCGCGCACGCGCTCGTAGCTGGAGCGAATTCCGCCAGCGTTGATGGGAGCAAAGTCGGTTGTGAGGAAATGATTACCACCGGGCACGAGGTAAGTGCGCCGGTGGATATTATTCACCGCGTTGTCGAGGCGACCAAAGGTGCCCGTGGTGAGGAGCGGGGTGATATTGACCTCGCGGGCGTTGTCGAGGAGCTGGTGCAGGCGCTCGTAGTTGCCGAGGGCGCTAAACGTGAGGGTGCCGAGGCGGCGGTTGAACACGCGGTGCTGGTTGAGATCGAGTTCGTAGGAAGCGGTGATGCGGCCTTGGGCGTTGTCGCTCGGGCGCGTGACCCAGAAGGCCGCGCTCGTTTCGACGTAGGGTTTGCCCACCATCGGGTTGGGCTGGCCGTTGGGGAGCTGGCTGTTGGCGTCGACGCGGACGGTGTTATCGGTGCCGCTCATGCCTTCGAAGTTGCGGAGGAACTGGTGCTCGAATTTCCCGGCGACCTCGATGAAGATTTTTCGCCCGACGGCCTGCTGCACGAAGAGCGAGGCATTGCTGGCATCGAGGTCGACCTGGTCGCCGCCGCCACCGAGATTCACGTTGAGCGGGACGGCGGAATCACGGGCGAAGCTGACGCGATTGTTCAACGCGCCGTTGACACGGTAACGGGTGCCGAGCGCGGAGGAGCGCCAGTTCAGCGGGGCGATGGAGGGCTGGCCCTCGACTACGACGATGTAGCCGTTGGCGTTGTTGAACTCGAGGCCGAGCGTCGCGGTGGTGTTGCCGTAGACCGGTTTGAGCGGAGAACCGGCGGCGAGCCAAGGCGCGTATTGATCGAAGGAGACCACGGAGCGCCCGATCTGCGAACGGACGCGGGTGGTCTCGCCGTTGAGGGTGACGGTGGTGGCGGCAAAGGGCCGGTAAGTAGTCGCGAGAAAAATCGAGCCGCGCGCGCTCTTGGTCGGCGTGATGAAGCGGCGACGGTCTTCTTGGAGGAGGTCGACGCGCAGCCCGAGTTTCTTGGGCAGCAGCACGACGCTCGAATCGAGGGCGACGCGGTAGCTGTCGAAGCTGTCGATGCGGAGACTGAGCGAGTGGGCGTCTTTAGTGAGGTCGGGGCGATTGGTCACGATGTCGAGCCCGCCGCCGGGATTGCCGACGCCGAAAAGGATCGAGTTGGGGCCGCGCGTAAACGTGAGGCGGCTCGTGTTGTAGGAATCGATCGGCGTCATCGCCGTGAAAAAATTCGTGGTGAGGCTGTCCGAGCGAAAGCCGCGTACGGTGAAGGGCGTGCCGGTGCGCTGTCCGTTGTTGTCGAGATCGCCCTCGTTGCTCTGGTAGCGGGCGGTGCTCGGGAGGAAGTCGAGCACATCATTGAAATTGAGCGCCCCCAGATCGCTCAGCATGTCGGCGGAGATGATCGAAATGGCGGAAGGAATATCCTTCACCTGGGCCTTCAGCCGCGTGCCCGAGAGTGTTTCGGTGGGGGCGTAGCCGTCGTCGGCGCCGGCGGAGATGATGAAGGGGTTGAGCTCAATGGGCGATCCTTGGGCCGGCGTGGGTGCGGGTAGGGTGAGCGATTGGGCGAGCGCGGTGCTGGCGAGGAGCGACAGAGTCAGGGTGAGGCGCGGTGATTTCAAGGGGTAGGGTGGGGGGAGGGGCTGAAGTCGCCGCGGCCCTCGTTTGTGGGCGAGAGCCGCGGGGTCGGGTCACTCGCGTTACAATGAAAACGTCGAGCTGAGGAGGAACTGGCGCTCGCCGACGGTCTTCCGTTGTAGGTAGAAAACGGTGCCGTTGTCGTTCACGTCGGCGGACCAAGGTAGGGCGGTGCGATCGTTCCAGACGTTTTGCACGCGGAACTGACCCGACCAGCGCACCTTCTTGTTTGCCACGGTAAACGTGCGGCCATAGTCGAGCCACGCATCGAGGTTCGTGGAGGCGCGGCCGTTAATGGGGCGCGAGGGGTCGAGCACGCCGAGAGGCGTGGTGACAGTCGGCTGGCGGTAGTAGCCGATGATCGGAGCGGCCCGCCAGCGGAAGGCGGTGCCGACGGCGAAGCCTTTCAGGGCGGTTGCTTGGTTGAACTGATAGCGGGTGATGAGGTTGGTCTGCCACTCGTAGACGCGAGTTTGCTTTTGCCCGATGACGAGGAGGTCGTCGCTGGCCTCGGCCTGAATCTTCGGGATGAGGTCGCCGACCGTCCTGCCGTCGGAAAGGCTGGTGAGCAGCGGGGTCGAACCCTTCGCCTGCCAACCGGGGTAGTTTTGGTTGAGATAGGCGAACACGATCGCGCCGTGGTCGACGAGGGCGTTCACGTTGCGGCTCGCCGTGAAATACATGCGGAGATCTTTGGTCGGATTGGCGACGAGCTCGAATTCCGTGCCGCGGGTTTTCTGGTCCTTGAGGTCGGTCCAGCTGGTGATCAGATCCGGTCGCTTGCTGGGATCGAGCACTTCCCAAATCGAGGTGATCCACGCCGCTTTCTTTCCGCGCAGGGTGCCGTCCAAACTATTTGTTTGGGAGGTTTCGAAATAGGTGACTGAGCCGGAGAGCATTCCGCCGAGATTGAATTTGAGGCCGGTGTCGACACCGTTACCGGCCTGGGTCGGGATCAGTTCCTGATTGATGGTGCGGTTGGATTGATTGAAGCCGCGGTAGTTGGTCGCCCGGTTATAGAACAAGCCGACGTTTTTGTGTACGTTGATCACGGCGCCGAAAAGATACGGCCGCCCGACATCGCGCAGGAACGGCGCGGCGCTGCCGCCGTGGGCGTCGGGCCAGACGCCGCGCGCATCCTTGACGTAATTAACCGATGTGATGAGGAGCTCGTCGCGGCGCAGGCCACCGGTGAGTGCCAGGAGATCGTCGAACAACAGAGCCTGCGCGGCGAGGGCGTAGGAATTGGTGCGGGTGACGTTGTTGCGTGGGGTGGCGGAGACGAGTTCCCAGCTGGAGTTGATGCCGTTGCCGCTGACGGGGTCGAAATTGCCGGCATAGAAATTTTCTTTGCCCGGGAGAAAATACCACCGGCGCTGGATCAGATTCACGCCGTTGCTGAGGTCCCGCTGGGTGCTGAGCGGTGTGGTGTTGGTCTCGGCGTATTGCTCCAGAAACTGGTGGACAGCCTCACTGTTCCAGAGGCCGCCCAGTGAGAAACGGCCCAGGCCGCGATTGAATACCTTGAGATGGCTCAGGGATTTTTCATAGCTGAGCGTCGCCCGCAGTTGGTTCACGTCGGTCGCGATGTGCTGCTCGCTTGGTCGGACATCGACAAAGGCTTTGCCCACGTTGGGATTTGGCGAGCCATCGGGCAACTGGGTGTTCGGGTCGACTTTGATCGCGACGCGATTGCCGTCGGTTTCCCGGTTGAACCGGAAGTTGTGGTCGTGCTTGCCGGCGATTTCCAGGTAGAGGTTGCTTGCGAGGCGCTGCTGGAAGAAGACCGCGTAGTTCTCGTTGTGTAACTCCATCAGATCGCCGTTGCCTACGATGTTGGTATCGAGCGGGACAATCTGATTGGGCGAGCCGACGCCGTAGCTGATCGTGCTGACCCGGGCGGTCCGCACGAGGGGGCGGCCGCCGTAGGCCATGGCGCCCCAATTCGTCACGCCCTGTCCTGGAATATACACGTTGTAGCCGCCGGTGGTTTCGAACTCCCAGCCGGGACCGGCGGCGGTGTTTTTGGCGACCGCCTTGAGGGGGCGGCCTGCCGTCACCCACCCGTTATACCAGTCGTAGAACTCGAACGGACGAGCGATCTGTGCGCGTTGGTGGTTCGATTCGGCGGTCACAAAGAGCAGTGAATTCTTCGCGGGCTGAAACGTGAGCGTGCCAAAGACAGAATTCCGCTTGTTGTAAGAAGGCTCGATATTGCTGCGGCGGTCGTCGTGGAGGATGTCGAGGCGCAGGCCGAGCTTCTTCGGCACGATCACCGTATTGGCGTCGAACGTTGTCCGGAAGCTGCCAAAGGAATCGACCTTCAGATCGAGCTTTTCGAAGTTCCGGTGCAGGTCCGCTTTGTTGTTCGTGATGTCGACGGTGCCGCCGGGGTTACCGATGCCGAAGAGGATCGCATTCGGCCCGCGGGTGAAGGTCATGCGGTCGGTGTTGTAGGAGTCGACGGGAAAATTGGCCGTGAAGAAGTTGGTGGAGAGCGAGTCGGACCGGTAGCCGCGCACGACAAACGGGCTGCCGGTGCGGAGCCCGTTGGCGTTGCCGTCGCCCTCGTTGCTCCCGTAGGAGAACGTGCTCGGGAGGAAGTCCACGACGTCGTAGAAACTGGTGGCGCCCATGTCGCGCATCATCTCGGACGTAATGACGGACATCGACGAGGCGACGTTTTTGATGTCGGTGCGCAGCCGCGTGCCGGACAACGTGTCCTTGGCCGCGTAGCTGTTGTCGACCTCAGCGGTGATGACGAATGGGTTTAGCTCGATCGCCGTTTCCAGTGCCGCCGGGGTGGCGGCTGGAGACGGCGGAGCGACCGATTGGGCGAAAGCGGTCGCGGCGAAGAGCGCCAGCGTGAGAGCGAGAGGAGAGTTTTTCATGGCAGGGAGGATTCTAGGATTTGATCACAAGCATAGCGGACGGCTGTGCCGATGGGCGGTCCCGTCGGTGCATGGGAGAACGTGCATTTTTCGTGGACCGTGCCCATTTAAATTTCAGCCGGAAGGCCGCCCGCGGGGTAACCAAGCGCTGCTGATATCATCCGACCCGCTGCCCGCCCGCCACGGGAAGGTTGACGCTCCCGGCTACGGTTGCTTTGTCGCGACCTTCGGTTGGCTCGGGGCTTCGCGCCTGGCCACCCACGTCACGGCGCGCTCCAGCATGAAGCCCAAGCCGGCGGTCAATTCCGGATGCGGACTGAACACGAACACGCGGCCTTCTGCGAAATTTGCCCGAACGATCGCCGATGTGCCCGGCATGATGCCTTCCGGCGCGCCTTTCTTCGCGATCTCGGTGCGGTAGAGCCCGAGGCTTTCGTATTCGGGTGCGAGGGGATTATCCCACTCCCGGCGGCCCAACAACGGGCCCTGCGCATAATGGATCGCGATGCGCTGGTCGCTGGCGCCGAAAAATTCCTGGGCGGCCGGCGACAGCTCCACTTCGACCGTCCCGGTGCCACGAGCCCAGTGCTTCCGATCAACGGCGCGCGCCTCGATCAGGCCGAGGGACCACTCGTAATCATCGGTCGCCAAATAGGCCCCGGCGCAGATGCCGATGAAGCCGCCTCCGTTCCGCACAAACTCGCGCTCCGCTGCTCGGCCTTGGGCCTCGAGCGCGCGGCCTTGGCCACCGCCGCTCCCACCCGGATGAATCAGCACATCGAAGCCCTGCAGTTTCCCTTGGCGAATCTCGTCCGGGCTGAGGGGCGAAACGTGCAGGGCCGGCGGGCCCTTCGCCGCGCCGAGCACCGTGATGAGGTTGGCGCGACTGGGACTGGCCCCCGGCCCTTGGTAAACGGCCACTCGGATCGGACGGGCGTCGTCCGCCTCCGCGAGCGATTGCAGGGTAACGGCCCACAGGCTGGTCAGGATGAGTAATCGTTTCATAAGGTAAGCGTACCCTCAGCGGCTTCCGCGATGACGGCAAGGTCACGGCCGCGACGGTGTCGGTGGCGAGTCACCAAGCGATTTCGTAACTGCTCAGGTCGATTCCCGCCATCACGAGTACCGATCACCTCTGGCGCGGTGACCAAAGGGGGCCGACAAAGGGGTCCGACAAAGGGGTCCGCACAAAGTGGTCCGCACAAAGTGGTCCGACAAAGTGGTCCGCACAGTCCCCTGTGCGGCTCTGAGTCAGGAGGCGCGCCTTCCGCACCCGTCGAGCACGCGAAGGCGGCGGCGAAGTGGAAGTGCGGCTCTGATTCAGGAGACGCCCCTTCCGCACAGGGGACGGTGCGGACCACTTTCGCGGACATCGCCGGCGCACTGTGCGGCTCTGAGTCAGGAGGCGCGCCTTCCGCACCCGTCGAGCACGCGAAGGCGGCGGCGAAGTGGAAGTGCGGCTCTGATTCAGGAGGCGCCCCTTCCGCACAGGGGACTGTGCGGACCACTTACGCCGACATCCCCGGCGTTCTTGCGCGCGGTGAAGATACGGCCGGCGGATGCGGCAGAACACCATGGGCGCCTGCCATTGCGGGTGGCGCTGCTGCCGCGTGACCAAGGCCAACGTTTTTCAGCAGACATCGCGGATAGGTTTTCCCGTTGGACTGGGCGGTGCTCCCCCCCCCACGGTTTTGTTGAGCGCAAAGCCCGTTACTCCGGGGTTTCCCGGCGTTTCTGGTTTCGTCTCTACGGTGCAAAAGGGTTGGCCGAAGAACCCGGAAGTTGGCACCGCCGAGACCGGGGAATACCGCGCAGAGGAGTCGATCTTAGCGTAACGATGCCGTGGGCAAAGTGAGCGCGATTTGGAAAGGATGGCGGGGCAATGAAAAAACCGGCGATTCCTCCGGCGCAAGCCGGTCACCAAACGGTGCCCGAATTTATCTCCAGGCCGACACCCGGCGCGGCGATCCCAACCGGGTTCACTAATCAGAACGTTAGCGGTCACGCCGGCCTCGTGCCGTTTTGGGGATGCCTGCACTGGCAGCGCTTGCACGCGCTGCTCGCGGGCGTGCGGCCGCACGTGCGCACGAGCCCGAAGGCGATCCCACCGGCGGACCTGGCGCTGGGCTTTATCGTCATCCCGCCGCCGTGCGCGGCGATCTCTCGCCGCGGACATTGCAATCAGCGGACTGACCCCATCGGATCGCCCCGGGTAGTCGGTGGCGGCTTGGGGCTTCCGGCTCCGGGCATTCTGGGCGCTCTGTGGTTAATGGCTTCTGAGTTTTTGACCACGGATTGGCGTGGGTGGGTTGGCACGCGTTGTGGCGGGTTTCGCCCTGACCCCGTGGACGGTCCCCTAGGTTTTCAGCGCTGCGACCGGCGGGGCGACCGGCAGGATGATTTCGACGATTGTGCCGGCTTCGCCCGCCTGGTTCTGGTCGTGGCCCGAGAGGAGTCGCATGCGGCCGCCCATGGCGGTGGTGAATCCGTGGACGAGCTGCAGACCTAGACCCGTGCCTTTTTCGTCAAAGGTGCCGGGGCGACTGCGGATCATGCGACTTCGATTGAATTCATCGATCAGTTCCGGCGGGATGCCGACGCCGTGATCGCGCACGCGCAGTGTGACGCTATTTTCGTTTCGTTCGGCTGAAAGCTCGATCGTTGAGCCGGCGTCGCTGAACTTGATGGCGTTGGACAGGATGTTGGCGAGCACGCTGCTCTTCAGAATACTCCCCTCGGCCAGCACGAGGGGCAGGTCGGGCGGAATGGCTTTTACCAGCCGCAGCGACTTCTGTTGCAACTTCTCCTGGAACAGACTTTCGGTTTCCGTGATCATCGTCGCAAGATCCGTGGGCGCCACCTCGACGCGGCCCCCGGTCAACTGCAGCCGCTCCAGCATCCGGACGCTGTCGATAATCTCGCGAATGGCCGTGGAGGCTTTGACGATCCGCTGCATATGCGCCGCAGTATTATCGGGTGTTTGGTTGCCTCCCGTTGCCCCAAAACTCCTGCTGCTGAGGAAGATTGCCGTAAGGGGATTGCTGATGTCGTGACAGAGCAGGCGCACCAGACGCTGGAGCGAGTACCGTTCAATTTCCTGTTTTTCAGCCTCATGACGCTGCTTGCTGATGAGCTCAAATTTGCGGCTTAGGCCCAGTGTGTTCATCACCATTTCCCACAGGATGCCGGCGAGCGGCAGCAGTTGCATGTACGCCGGCTTGGGCAGAAGTCCTAGGCCCGAGAGGTTAACGAAAAATACGATCGAATACATGCCGATCCAGCCAACCAGCGCGATTCCTGCGCCGGGTAGTCCGCGCCGGGCCGCGGTGATCCCAATAGCCATTGCGATGAGCATGCCGAGCATCTGAGCGCCGAGCACAAATTTGAAAAACACGCCCGGAGGCACAAAAATCCCGGCCCCCAGCAGCAAGAGGAGACCGATACCAAAACCACGAAGGGCTCGCGCCGCGTTGGGAATGGTCGCGGTGAGATTGTAGAAGGTGAGATGGAACCTCAGTGCCAGGATCGTGTTCAGCAGCATCAGATGCGGCAGCCATTCCGCCAGGTAGAAGCCGGATGGATGATGGATCGCGTTATCTACAACCCCGTAGCGCGCCAAAGTGGCGAAGATCATGCCGATCGAGAAGAGGATGTAATCGCGGGAAGCCGGTTCCCTCAAGTGGAACCACCAAATACTCTGAAAGAGGACGAGAAACAGGGCTGCACCAAAATACAGCCAGATGAAGCTCGTCCCGATTGTCACCTCGCGAAGAATCTCATCAAGATTGAGCACCGCGGGTCTCATTGGGAAAGGGCTGACCGGGAGAGTACGGATAAATACTTCCGCCGTGGCTCCAATCGTCAGCGGAATGTTTAGAGTAACGTCCGTGAGTAAGAAACGGATTCTCTCCGAATCATGGAAGCCGGCCGAGGCTTCACGGACGACACCGCTTTCATTAATCAGATAGGCGGAGGCCTCTCGGAGGTGGGCGGCGCGGAGGTATAACCAGGCCGACTCGTTCGAATCGGCCTGAGGTACCTTAATGACGAGTTTGTACCACGTGACCTCGTGGAGTGGCGCCTTGCTCTCGTCGATGGAATCGACCGCGCGCAAAGGAAAACCGCGCAGCTGGGACGCCTGCGCCGGCGAGGAAAACTGGAATTCGCGGGGGACTGCGACGACGAAGCTCTGGAGAATAGAGTCGGCTTGGATCGACGGTGCGGCGCCGGCGAACGGCAGGAGACCGGTGCAGAAAAGCAGCAACGCGGTTGGAAGCCCCGGGAGACCCCCTCGCCGACGCCGGAAAGCGGCGTACCCCTGCGTGAAGACTACGAGGCCAAGAATGGCGGCGAGAACCAGCGGAGGGAGTTGAAGGGCGATGGGCACAAGTGGAGAGGGGAAGGCGGCTTAAGAAGGTGTGGGCTCCTTGGGCTAAGTCGACTGGAATTGCCCTAAAATTCGTCGTTAAAACGCGGATTTAATCACCGCGTAACGGTTGGGCTCAGCCGCCGCTGATCGAGACTGGGACTTCCTTCTGCCGGCTGGGTGGGACGAGTTTGGCGGCGATCCAGAGAAACCAGCGTCGACCGTGTTTTGCCCGGGATGTTTTTGCGGCACGATCAAGCGGAAAAATAGCGTCCACCGGTTCTAAACGAAGAGGAGCCGTTGGAACGAGCCGGACGGAGTCAGCAAGGCTCCGGGGTTGCCGGTGGCCGTTGCGGCGGGCCTTGTGAACGAACGAGGGCCCGCCCGCTCAGGCTCTCAAGAAATCGCGTAACTGCTCAGGTCGATTCCTGGCCATCACGAACACCGATCACCTTTGGCGTGGTGACCAGAGGGGGCCGACCTAGTGGTCCGCACATAGTGGTCCGCCCAAAGTGGTCCGCACAGTCCCCTGGGCGGCTCCGAGTCAGGAGACGCCATTCCGCACAGGGGACTGTGCGGACCACTTTCGCCGACAGTCGCGGCGTTCTTGCGCGCGGTGAAGCTACGGGGTCCGCACATAGTGGTCCGCACAGTCCCCTGGGCGGGTCCGAGTCAGGAGTCGCCCCTTCCGCACAGG
>CAMDOF010000158.1 GCA_945903465.1 Opitutus sp. GAS368 | reverse complement strand
GCGCTCCCGCCGGATGCCCGCCCGGCTTGCACCCGCCGCGCGTTTACCCAGCCGGCAAACGTCGGATACTTCAGGCCCTCCCGCCGCGCAAACGCCGCCTGCGTCAAGCCACTCGCTCGATACTCTCTCACCAGCGCCTCAATTTGCTCCGGGGGCAGGATTCGTCGCCCCCGCCGATCTCGTTTCGCTCCGTCCTCGATTACTTCCGTTCGTAAAATTTCCATCCCGTCACCTTACTCGCCTCTGCTCGTTTCGGATAGGGGGACCCCAACCGGTCGCTTACACTTAATGGCGCCCGGATCGGCGACCTGTTCATGAGCCTGATCCACACCTGCCGGCTCACTCGGGTCAATCCCTTCGCCTATCTGCTGGCCCTGGCGAACCACCCCGAGGAGGTGAAGGCGCGGCCCTCGGCCTGGCTGCCGTGGAATTATCCGAAGCCGGAAACCACCGCCGCGCCCGACCACGATCCGCCCGGCCAGCCGGCGTGACCTCGTCTCGAGACGCGGTGCCCCGGTCGCCCCGCTCGTGGGAGGCCGAGATTTTTTTACCTTCCGCAAGCTTGCCGAAGCTACACCATCGGTTCAGTCATCGGATTCATTGGTTCTCGGGTTTACGGTCCCGTGTCCACGGAAATGCGTGGCGATATAGTGGATCGTTAATTCGTGCGCACACGCCGTTGATGGGAAAGCTTCGGTTGTCAGTCTCCGAGCTTTTTGTTAGGCGCCAGATAATTGAGTACGTAGTCATGAACCGCGGCGGGTAACGGGGTCGTGGCGCGGGAGAACCCAGACTCGCGCAGTTTGCTAATCTCGGCGCGGGTGAAATATTGATATTTTCCGCGAAGAATTTCGGGCATATCGATAAACTCGATTGAGTCTGATTTGCCGAGAGCAGAAAAAATCGCGCGAGTGAGCGTAAGCCATGTGTTGGGTTCACCGCTGCCTAGGTTATAAAGCCCGCTCGCGGTGGAAGCTTTTTCGGCGAAGTGGAGCGTCATTTCGACGGCGTCCTTTACGTAGAGAAAATCGCGCATTTGCTCACCGTCCTTAAAGTCGGGGTGGTGGCTCTTAAAGAGCTGAACTCGGCCGGTGGTGAGGATCTGCTGATACGCCTTGTTTACCAACGAGCGCATCTCCCCCTTGTGATCTTCGTTGGGACCGAAGACGTTGAAATACTTCAAGCCGACGATTTTATCGAACCAACCGAGGCGCTGGGCGTGGCAGTCGAAGAGATGCTTCGAATAGCCGTACATATTCAGGGGGCGGAGCTGGGTAAGATTCTCCGCTCGGTCATCCATGCCCCTTTGGCCGTCGCCGTAGGTGGCGGCGGAGGAAGCATAGATGAAGCGCGCGCCGTGGGCCAAAGACCAGTGGGCGAGTTCTTTGGTGAAGCCGAAGTTATTATCGGCGAGGTAGGCGGCGTTTTTTTCAGTCGTGGCGGAACAGGCGCCGAGATGGAAGACGGTGGAAAATCTTCCGAGGGTGTCAGGGTGGTGACTGAGCTGCTGACGGAAAGCGTTGGCGTCGATGAAATCGGAAAATTTCAGGGGTACGAGATTACGCCATTTTTCATCGGTTCCGAGAAAATCGGTTACAATAATATTGGAGTGGCCTCTTTGGTTTAGAGCCCAGATGAGTGCGCTGCCGATGAAGCCGGCTCCCCCCGTGACAAGAACGGGTCCATGGAGTGGGCTCATGGGTGAATTAAGGGATCATTCATCGTGGCGGTTAGGCAAAATTGAGCGGGAAAAGTTCGGCGACTTGGCCAGAGAGCCCGGGGCATTCAGGTGTCTTTCGAAAGTTCTTGGGAACGCGCGGTGGCGGCGAGGACGGTCTCTTTGATGAGGCCGCGAAAATCGCGTGCTCTCATTGCCTGGAGTCCCGCGTAGGTGGTGCCGTTAGGTGAGGTGACTTGGTCGCGGAGAATCTCGGGGTCAATCTGTTTTCGGGCAAGGAGGCGAGCGGAGCCGAGCAGGGTTTCGACGGCAAGTTTTTCGGCGATCGGCCGGGAGAGTCCGGCGCCGATACCGGCGTCGCGCAAGGCGGCGGCAAATTCAAACACGTAGGCGGGACCGCTGCCGCTCACGCCGGTGACGGCGTCGAGATCGGTTTCAGGGACGGCAACGACAGTGCCGAGGGAGCGGAGCAGAGCCTCGACCGCCGCTTGGTCGACAGGCTGGAGAGGGGTTTGGCTGCACCAAGCGGTGATGCCCGCGCCGATCTGGCCAGGGGTATTGGGCATGGTTCTGACGATATTGCGGGCTTGGGTGAAAACGCGGGCCAGACTGAGCATTTTTTTACCGGCGAGAATGGAGACGATCAGTTTGCCGGCTGTGAGGGTGGCGAGGCGGGGGTCGGCGCTGGCGAGGTGCTGGGGCTTGAAGGCGACGACGAGTAAGTCGGCCTCGCGGAGCAACTCATCGAGCGTATCAGCTATAGCGATACCAGTGCGGGCTTGCAACTTGGCGGCGGTATCATCGGGGCCGCCCAAGCAGATGATTTCTGCTGAGACCACAGAGCCTTGGGCGAGAAGCCCATCGACGATAGCGCCAGCCATGTTGCCTGAACCGAGGAGGGCGATTTTTTTTGAAGACATTTATTTAGCGGGAAGTGGACGCAAGGCGATGAGGTCGCGCTGGGGCCGCGACGGCGGTGCCGAGAGTTATTCGCTGATGACACGCTTTATTTTTTTCTCGAGTGGATGCATCAAGATGGCCGTGGCGCCGCCGCCGGGCGTGTCAACTAAAGTGACGTCGCCGCCGAGGTTACGCAGAGCGTGGCGGGCGATGGTGAGGCCCATCCCGACGCCGACGGTATTTTTTGTACTCACAAACGGTTCGAACATCTTGTCGCGGATATCCTCATCGATCCCGTGGCCATGATCGACCACGCGGATCTGCAAAAATTCACCCTCGCCGCGTTTCTCGACGATGCTGGTTTCTATGGCGATCGGGTGATGGCTGGTAGAACTTGGGTCGTAAGCCTCCCATGCATTGATCAGAACTTTGGAGAGAACCTCTTCAACGATTTCGTAATTGGTATCGATGACTTGGTGGCTGTGGGGATTGCTAATGGTGATCGGGATGAGAAGCTGGTAATCGCTGCGGAAACGGGCGATGCCGCCCTCGAGGAGCGCTTGGCAGTTTGCTCTGATAAGAGGAGGGCGGGAGTTGACGACGAGCGTGCTGAGCTGCTTGATGATTTTAACAATACGTTGCACGGCATCATCGACGTGTTGAACGTTGCTTTTGACCTGCGCGGGTTGGTCGTAGTAGGCCTTGACGAGGTCGAGATAACCGATGACGACTCCGAGCAGATTGTTCAGATTATGGGCGATGCCCTGAGTGACGGCGCCGATGGTGGCGGCCTTGCGGGCCTCTTCGAGGCGGCGGGTGAGATCGACGACCTGACGGTTGACGGAGACGAACCGCAATTGCGTTTGGACGCGAGCGAGGGTTTCATCGAGGTCGAGTGGTTTGGTGATATAATCGACCGCGCCAACGCCGAGGCCCTCGAGTTTACTTTCTTTGGTGGTGCGGGCGGTGACGAAGATGACAGGAATGCCGCGGGTTTCGTGATTCGCTTGCAGACGTTGGCAGACCTCGAGGCCGTCCATATCCGGCATCATGAGATCGAGCAAGATAAGGTCCGGTCGGTCTTTTTTAATACGCTCGAGGGCCTCGACGCCAGTATGAGCGGCGAGTACGCGGATACCCTCACGCTCCAATTTCCTTCTGAGAAGCAGTACGTTGACGGGTTGGTCATCGACGACCAAGATCGAAGGTGAAGCCATGATTGAAAGAGGGAAAAGGCTTATCGGGTGAATCGCAAGTTAGCGCGATGATCGCAGGCGAAACGCCTTGACCGTGTTTTGCATCAGCATCGCCACGGTCATCGGCCCGACGCCTCCGGGCACGGGGGTGATTTTTGAGCAGAGTGGGGCAACTTCTGAAAAGTTGACGTCACCGGTGAGTCGGTAACCGCTTTTTTTCGACGGATCGGCGAGCCGGTTGATGCCGACATCGATGACGACGGCGCCGGGTTTTATCATGGTCGCGGTGACAAAATTGGGGCGGCCGATGGCGGCGATCAGAACGTCCGCTTGGCGGGTGATGGCAGGAAGATTCTGGGTGGCGGAGTGGCAGATGGTGACGGTAGCATTGGCGCCGGTTTTTTTTTGAAGGGCGAGCAAGGCGATGGGTTTGCCCACGATGAGGGAGCGACCGAGTACGACGACATGTTTTCCGTTGAGGTCGACGTGGCTGCGGGCGAGGAGTTCCATGATGCCTGCTGGGGTGCAGGCGACAAACCCGCTAGAATCTTCTTGGGCGATTTTGCCGAGATTTACGGTGTTGAAACCGTCGACGTCCTTTTCTGGGTTGACCCGCCGAAATACGGCGACCTCGTCGAGGTGAGGGGGAAGAGGGGATTGGACGAGGATCCCATCGACGGTGGAATTCTCGTTAAGTTCATCGATCAATCTAAATAGTTCGCCCTGGGTGATGGTAATGGGCGGGAGTATGATGCGGCTAGTGACGCCGATTTCCGCGGCGGTTTTCTCTTTCTTCTTAACATAAGAGACCGAGGCGGGATCTTCGCCGACGCGTACGAGAGCGAGGCACGGTTTTCTGCCGGTGAGGGAGGCGACCTCGGCGTGGAGTTCTCGGTTGATGGAAGCGGCGATTTGGTTGCCGTCGATAATTTCCATAGCGGTTAGAAAAGGCTGCGATTTAAGTCCACGGGGAGTGGCGAGGGATGGATATTTTAAAGTGGGTGGGTGCGCAGAAAGAGCGTCGGTTATTTCAGCTGCAAGGTCTCGACTTTGATGACGATGTCTCGTGTCTCCCCGGTGTTGCGGGCGGCCCCAAAAACAACGACGTTATGCTCAATGTAGTTTTCGATTTGTTCGGTGAGTAAAAGTTGGGAAACATCTAAATAGGCATAGCGGCGCCCCGCCTCGTCATTGAGGGCGTAATCGAAGGGACGGCGTGGGGTGAAGGGACGGCGAGTGGAAACGAAGCGCCCAGCGAACTGGCGGGGAAGGGTGGCGCTACCGCCGTCGCCGAGGTTGACCATATTCGTCGCTTGGCCGGGGGTGGCGAGGCCGTAGATCCCAGGTGCGACGGGCGCGACTGACATGGGTACCTGGGCGGGAGGCATAGGTGGTGGCGGGCGAGCTGAGGGGGTGTTAACTTGAATGAAGGCGGTGAGTTTTTTCTCGAGGCTAACTTGAGTCCACTTGCCGCGAAGACCGGTGATGGAGATTTTTTCATCTTTTTCAGCGAGCGTGAGAATGGTAGCGTCGGCCTTGGGAGCGAGGCGGATGGGTGCGCCGGGTTTTAGATCGAGGGTTTTCGTCAAATCCTTGTTTTCCGCGTAGCCCTCGAAAGGGCCGGGCAGTTCGATGGCCATCCAGCCGGTTGGCGTGGTGCTGAGGCTGGAAGGGGCGGCGACGGGCTCGGTGCCCGCTTTGAGGTAGGTGATGGCAGGCGACGTGGCGTCGGGTTTAGAATGGACGGCGGTCGTCACGCTGAGAGGCGAGCCGACTAAAGAGGCGGCGCCGATGATCAACAGCGGCAGGTAGCGGAGTCGTTTAGTCTTCATGATCGGAAGGTGAATGGGGTCCGGTGGTGGGCGCGGCGTAGGCTTCGAAGGCGGCGCGCGGAGTGCGTGGATTATGAAATAATGCCGTGATATCTTTAGGTGAGAGAACTTTTCCGGCACGCAAGGGGATCCCCTTCAATTGCAGGGCCCCGATTTGATAGCGCCGCAGGCGTTTGACGTCGAAGCCAAGGGTGGTGAACACCTGCCGGATTTCGCGTTTTTTGCCGTGGTGCATATGAACATCGAGGTCGGTGGAAGCGTGGGAGACGGAGGCATTGATCAAGGCGGCTCTTTCGACTTTGAGACGCTCGCCCTCGATAATGACTCCGCGAATCAACTGGGCCAAGCGGGCAGCGGGGAACGCTTGTTTGAGCACGACGTGGTAACGTTTCACGACGATGTTGGAGGGGTGCATCAGGCGGTGAGCGAGATCACCGTCAGTCGTGAGTACGACCAATCCTTCGCTGTCGAGATCGAGCCGGCCGGCGCAGAAGAAGCGGAACTTGGAAAACTCGCGTGGCAGGAGTTCGAACACGGTTGCGGCGTGGTGGGGGTCGTCATTAGAGCAGACGAGGCCACGGGGTTTGTGCACCGCGACGGTGATGCGTGGCTGCACGGTGGTGCGGACGGTTTTGCCGCTGACGGTGACTTTGTCGGTGGCGGCGGAGATTTTTTGGCCGAGAGCGGCGACCTTGCCGTTGACCCAAACTTCACCCTGCGTAATGAGCGCCTCGGCGGAGCGGCGGGAACAGACGCCAGCGTCGGCGATGAATTTTTGCAGTCGGATAAGATCGGCGGATGCCATGGAGGTACTGGGCTCGAATTCGGGATGCGCTGCAAGCTTCACTGCAGTAAGCGAGAATTATGATGAGAAAGCGGCTTGCGTGCTCCGGCGGCGGCACCATTCATATCGAGTCGTGTCCACGTTGACCCCTGCCGCGCCCTCCGCCTACTCGAAGGATCGTCCGTTTCCCGCCCGATTGAGGGAGAATCGGCTGCTTAATCGGCCTGGTTCTGCGAAAGAAACTCGGCACATTATCGTGGATTTAAGTGGTAGCGACCTCGCTTATAAAGCGGGTGACTCCTTGGGGGTATTTCCCTCTAATCGGAGCGAAGAAGTGGCGGAGATTTTACAGTGTCTCGAGGCAACCGGCGCCGAGCTGGTTTTGCCGGCTGGCTTGAAATTAACTGAGCCGATTAGCTTGCGTGAAGCGTTGATGGAGCGATTGGCGTTGGGAAAGCCGACGCGAAAGCTACTCGAAACGCTCGCCGTGAAAGCGGTTGATGGGGATGAGCGGGTCAAATTGACGGGATTGCTAGCGCCGGAGGCGAAGGAATTGCTGGTGGCGTACCTCGAGCAGCGGGAATATCTTGATTTGCTGAGAGAGTATCCGAGTGCGCGGCTCTCGTCGCAGGAATTTGTGGATCATCTGCGCAAGCTGATGCCTCGGTTGTACTCGATTGCCTCCTCGAGCCTTTGTCACCCGCGCGAAGTTCATTTGACGGTGGCCGTCGTGCGGTACGAGACGAATGGGCGGCAGCGATTCGGCGTGGGTTCCTCATTTTTGGCCGATCGGGCGGCGTTGGGAGCGACGCCAGTGCCGGTTTTTGTTGCCGATTCGCACTTTGGTCCGCCGGCGGATGGGGGGAAGGATTGCATTATGGTGGGGCCGGGCACGGGCATCGCGCCCTTTCGCGCGTTTTTGCAGGAGCGGGTGGCGGCGGGTGCGGCCGGTCGCAACTGGTTATTCTTTGGCGACCAGCGCCAGGCGACGGACTTTCTCTATGAAGAGGAGTGGCAAATGTATTTAGCGAAAGGTCAATTAGCTCGATTGGATACGGCATTTTCTCGGGATCAGGCTGATAAAGTTTATGTTCAGGACCGGATGCGTGAGGTTGGATCGGAACTTTGGGCGTGGCTGCAGGGTGGGGCGCATTTCTACGTTTGCGGTGATGCGAAGCGGATGGCCAAGGATGTGGATTTGGCGCTCCACGAGATTGTTGCGCGGCACGGTGCGATGAGTAGTGAGCAAGCGGCGATCTTTGTGAAGCAGCTGAAGAAGGATCAACGCTATCAGCGGGATGTTTATTAAGTTTTGCGCTTTCGAATTGACGCAGGTCGCCTCAGCAGAGAATTGGTCGGGTCTTCTAACCACTGAATACATTCATGCTTACTTTTAAGAATCGCACAGCGCTAGTGACGGGTGCTGGCCGGGGAATTGGGAAAGCGATTGCCGAGACCCTTGCGCGTCAAGGTGTGACTGTAATCTGTGTATCGAAGTCCGCGGATTCTTGTGGAGGGACCGCGGCGGGGATACTTGCGGCGGGTGGGAAAGCGAAGGCGCTCGCGGTGGATGTGGCCGATGGTGCGGCGATTGCGAAAGCCGTGGAGGTGCTCGGTCAGGAATTTCCCATGATCGATATTTTGGTGAATAATGCGGGAATTACCCGGGATGGTTTGTTGTTTCGGATGAGCGAGCTAGATTGGGACGATGTCATCGCGACTAACCTGACGAGCTGTTTTCATTGGACCAAGTTGCTGGGTCGCCCGATGACACGGGCGCGTTGGGGGCGCATCGTTAATATCACCTCGGTGAGTGGCGTGATGGGCAATGCCGGCCAGGCGAACTATTCTGCGGCTAAGGCCGGCATGATTGGTTTCACTAAGTCTTTAGCTCGCGAGTTTGCTGGGCGCAGCGTGACGGTGAACGCAGTGGCTCCAGGTTTTATTAAGACGGATATGACGACGGAGTTTGTTAATAGCGCTGAGGTGTCGGCGCGAATCCTTGAGTCGGTACCTTTAAAGCGCTTCGGTGAAGCCGCCGATATCGCTCATTTAACGGCCTACCTGTGCTCTGAAGAATCCAGTTATATTACCGGTCAAGTTTTTAACGTTGACGGCGGCATGGCGATGTGAAGTCTCCGGCTAGCGTCCAACCTTTCAATTTTTGCAAAATGGCTGACCAAAAAACCATCGAACAGCGCGTCAAAGAAATCATTGTAAATCAGCTCAACGTCAACGAAGAGCAGATTACCCCAACGGCTTCTTTTCTCGATGACCTCGGGGCCGACTCGCTCGACACCGTTGAGTTGATCATGGCATTTGAGGAGGAGTTTAAGGATGAGATTAAGGGTGAAATCCCCGAGGCTGATGCAGAAAAGTTGCAGACGGTTGGTCAGGTCATTGATTACATCAAAACCAAGGCTGGCGCGGTTTGATTGTGAGGCTGGTTAAATTTTAGCGTTCTGCTCGCTTCCTTTCGAGGATGCCGGTGGGACGCTTTTTTTTAGCCCTGAGCCCATTGATCGAGCGATTTATGGAACTTCACACAATCTCTCGTCGCGTGGTGGTGACGGGCCTGGGCGTGGTCACGGCGGTTGGTCACGATGTGGCGACGTTTTGGGCGAATTTAGTGGCTGGTCAAGGCGGCGTTCGGCGGATAACGCTGTTTGATCCGGCGGCTTTTTCGTGTCAGATCGGCGCTGAGGTTCGGGGGTGGGATGCGAGTGCGCACATGGATCCCAAAGAAGTGCGTCGTAATGATCGCTTCACGCACTTTGGTTTTGTGGCGGCGAAGCAGGCGTTCGTTGACTCGGGCTTGGATATGAATCGGGAAGATGGAGACCGGGTGGGGGTGGTTATCGGTTCGGGGATTGGTGGCATGTATACCTATGAGTCTCAGCTGAAGGTGCTGGCCGAGCGTGGTCCGCGGAAAGTCTCGCCGTTTACCATTCCCTCGCTGATCGGGAATATGTGTTCTGGTTTGGTGGCGATTGAGTACGGCGCGCGTGGTCCCAATTTTGGAGTGGTGTCGGCGTGTGCAACCGGGACGCACGCGCTTGGTGAGGCCGCGCACATGATCCGGCGGGGCGATGCGGACGTGATGATCGCGGGCGGGAGCGAAGCCGCGATCACGCCGTTTGCGTACGCGAGTTTTTGTGCGATGAAAGCGATGAGCACGCGCAATGATTCGCCGGAGACAGCCTGCCGTCCCTTTGAGCGCGGTCGGGAGGGTTTTGTGATGGGTGAGGGCGCGGGGGTTTTGGTGTTGGAAGCGCTTGAGCATGCGCGTGCGCGCGGGGCGCGGATTTACTGTGAGCTGCTCGGGTACGCGGCGACCTGTGACGCATTTCATATCACGCAGCCGGATCCGGAAGGGAAAGGCTTGTCGATGGCGATGCGGCGGGCGTTAGCGAGTGCGCAGGTCGCGCCGGACGCGATTGATTATATTAACGCGCACGGGACGTCGACGCCGTACAACGACAAATTTGAAACGCTCGCGATTAAGAAAGTTTTCGGTGATCATTCGAGGAAAGTTCCCATCAGTTCCACCAAGTCGATGACGGGGCATTTGTTGGGCGCGGCCGGTGGCATTGAATCTGTGGTGGCAGTAAAAACGATCGAGACCCAGACGCTCGCTCCGACGATTAATTTACAGGAGCCGGATCCCGAGTGTGATTTGGATTACGTGCCCAATGTGGCGCGGGCGGCGAAAGTGACGACGGTTTTGAGCAACAATCTTGGCTTTGGAGGGCAGAACGCCTCGGTGATTTTTCGGGCGCTCTAGCTTGGATAAGGGCGGGGAGGATGTTTGGAGATGCCCTGGGCGGGAGCGCCCCTCGGACGGATGGATGGATCGGCGGGATGATGCGGTGAGGGGAATTTATTGGTCGTTGGCATCGAGTTATTTTGACCCGAGAGGATGACCGAGAATTTACTTTTGAGAGGGCGAGGATGAGTATGATCGGTTTCGCGCGAGTTGAGCGCGTGGCACGGAACGAGCGTGTGGGCTTCGCTAACCGGCGTCCGGCAAGGCAGGGGTGGCGGCGGCGGCCGGAGGGAGCTGTTCGCAGATGTTTTTCAGGTAGGAGTGAAAGCTGAGTGGATGGGTGTGGGGTGCACGGTCGGGCCTGGGCGCGGCCTGGGCACGGCGTGCTTGCCGCAGGCGAACCCATCGTTATGTAGGGGGGGAGTTGGTTTGAGGATTTCCCCCTTCTTTTTCTCATGAGTGCTTTCCCCCGCGTCATTATTTTCTTGGTTGGCCTGATCACGTTGGTTTCGGCATTGCACCTTGCGGCGGAAAATCCTGCCGTTGCGCTGTTGGATAAGAGTGGAAATCCGGCGGGCTTTCGGACGCTGGCGATCGGTGAGATTGCGCCGGATTTTGAGTTGCCAGGAATCGATGGGCGCAAGTATCGGCTCGCGGATTTTGCTGGGCCAGACGTGCTAATGGTGCTCTTCACCTCGAATCATTGCCCGACGTCCCATAGCATTGAGCGTCGGCTGCAGAAGGTGCGCGACGAGCTGCGGGGGCGGAGTTTCGGTTTGGTGGCGATCAATCCGAATCATCCGGAGGGATTGAGCGTGGACGAACTCGGCTACGGCGAGTATGGCGATTCGTTTGCGGAGATGACGCCTTATGCGAAATCTCTCGGGTGGGATTTTCCGTATATTTACGATGGTGAGACGCAGTTGACGGCGCGGGCTTATGGATGTCTGGCCACGCCGCATGTGTTTATTTTTGATAAGGAGCGGCGATTGCAGTACGCGGGCGGATTTGACGATTCTCGTTTCTTAGATGAAGGGACGGTCAAGGAGTCGTATGCGCGCGATGCCATTGAGGCGCTGCTGGCCGGTCGGCCGGTGGCGGTGGCTCTCACGAAACCGTTTGGATGTTCGACGAAGTGGCGTGAGAAGCACGTCAAGCATGTGGGTTGGGAAAAAGCCTGGTCGGAGATTCCAGTGAAGTTGGCGCGGATTGACGCGGTGGGAGTGGCAAATTTGAAGAAGGTGAACTCGTTGAAAAAATATCGTTTTATCAATGTATGGGCGACGTGGTGTGCACCGTGTGTGGAGGAGTTTCCGGTGTTGATGGAGGTAGCCCGCAAGTTTGATATGCGGGAGGTGGATTTCATCACGATCAGCATGGATGACCCCGCGCAGTCGGCGAAGGCTCAGGCTTTTTTACAAAAGCACGGTGCGGGGTTGACGCCGCGGAAGCAGAATTCCGTGAACAAGGAAGGACGAGAGACGAACCACTATTTATATGATGGTGGAGGTGCGGGCCCGCTAGTCGCGGCGCTGGATCCGGATTGGCCGGGGCCGCTTCCGCACACGGTGTTCATCGATCCGGATGGCAACGTGATCTGGCGGAAGAACGGAGCGGTCGACCGCGCGGAAGCGATTGGGGCGGTCTTGGGGGCGATCGGTAACTATTGGGTGCCAACGGCCCCGGTCGTCCCTGCGCCGAAAGGTGCGGGCGGCCCATCGAGAGCGAATGGGCCGGTACGCGCGGCGGGTGGCAAGAGTGAGTAGCCGGGGCGGGGGCGCTGGTAGGTTCGCCGAGGGCCCGCCCTGCGGGTATGAGCGGTGGGCAAGGCTGGCGTAGCCGGAGCGTTGGGGCTAGAAAGTGCCCTTTACGCCGAAGGTCCAGAGCCCACCGAAGTCCTCGCGGGAATTGAGTTGGGCATGTTCGGGGGTATTAGGTCCGCGGCGCTCCGTGTCCTCGGTGGCGTCGTTGAGATTGCGCATGCTGGCGAAGATACCGATGCGCTTGGTAAGGTTATATTCTCCGCTAAGGTC
Source organism: Opitutus sp. GAS368 (assembly GCA_945903465.1). Taxonomy (GTDB): domain Bacteria; phylum Verrucomicrobiota; class Verrucomicrobiia; order Opitutales; family Opitutaceae; genus ER46. The sequence continues at coordinate 4,772 of CAMDOF010000158.1, read as the reverse complement.
GATGTAGAGGCGCTTGGATTGCCAGGTAAAGGTCCCGGCCTCGATGCTACGCGGAGACTCGGCTATGTAAGAACCGCGGCGACGACCCCGGTAGTTCCAGTTCATCCGGAGCCCGAACTTGGGGCGGGAAAGGCTGATGCCCCAGTTGTAGGTGCGAGGCTGGTAGTTGGAGAAACTGGCGGAAGAATCGCCGACGGCGCGCTGCGCGCTCATATTGGCGAAGACCTGTACGCCGCGGGCCCATGGTGGTAGAAACGTGAGGGCCTGTTTGTAGTCAAATTCGGTTCCTTCCATCCGGACGAGACCGAGAATATTATAGTTAGTGGAGACGTAGTACGGCTCGTACGTTTCGACATCTAGGCCGTAGAGGGTGAGGAACTCGGGGTTGGCCTGAAACACGACGCCCCCGAATAGATTTCGGAAATCGCGGCGATAGGCGCCGATGGAAAGCTGCCCGACCCGGCCGAAGTAATACTCGAAGCGGAGCTTGGTGGTATTAGCGCTCCAAGCCTTGATCCCGGCGTTATTCACGCTGATGCGGTTACTATTTGGGTTAGCGGGTAACTCGGTATCGGGGAGGGTGAGCCCGCCTGCGTACTGATCAAAGCCGGGGCGACCGACTGATTGGTAAACGGAACCCCGCGCGATTAAGTTCTCGGCGACGTTGTAGCTGACGTTGAGGCTCGGGAAGTAGCGCAGGTACTCTTTTTTAGTGTGTTGCCCGCGGTCGATGTAGGTGAGCTTGGAGATGGCGAGGGCGTTTGAGAGGGCGGTGCCGCCCGCGGGATTGGGAATGGTGGTTGGTTGAATGAGGCTGGGCGCAGGGATGCGGTTGACGCCGGTGCCGGTGTAGATGATCGCACCGCTGGCGTCGCGTTGGGGGATGACGTTGCCGCTGGCATCGCGGCGGTAGTTGCCGGTTGGATCGCTGAGAAAGCCTTGAGCGGTAACATTAGTTTGTTCGCCGCGGACCCCACCGACGAGTTTCAAGCGTCCGCCAAAGAGGGCGAAATCGACGCGAAGATAAGTGGAGGAGATGACCTCAGCGGCATTTTTGGAGCGGCCGACGGCGTTGCGATAGGCGGCATTGGGATCGCGGGTGAAGTAGTCGGGGTGAGCGTTGTAGAGTTCCCAGTAGTCGTAGTTGCTGGGGTATTGAACTTGGGGAAAGCCCCACGGCGCGAAGCGTTTTGAAAAGATTTCATCGAGGACCAAGGCGGCGCCGTCGTCGCTCCCGGGGACAGCGACGGTGCCGGTGGGCGTGGTGGTGCGGATTTTATCCTTACCGACGAAGGTGTAGCCCTCGCTGGTGCCGCGGATATCGCGGAGCGATTGGCGGACCTCCGCGCCAATTTTTAGGGCGGTGGGTATTTGACCGAGGCGGAAGTCGCGGCCGAGATTACCGCGTACCCCGCGTTGGACATCGGCTGATTCGTAGGTGTCGCTGGTACCGGTGTTCAGGACGTAGCTGGAAAGGCTGTAGGGATCGACGGGCGCGCCGGTGATGCCATCTTTAACGGAGATTTTACCGGGGCGCATGTAGGTGATCTCGCTGAAGGCCACGGTGACATTGGTGCGCTGGGTATTGGCTCCGTTGAAGTAACCCTTGTCGATGTCACGATAGTGATTGCTGGAATGGGAAAAGCTGCCGCCGACATCGGCTTTCCAGATGGGGCCGTTATGGCGCCAGACGATCGTGGGCATGTAGGTGGTGCCGGATTTTTGGCGGGCGCCGCTATTGTCGGAGATACTGCCTTGCCCGACGTCGCCGTTGGTGGTGCGGGTGTCGAAATGCCCGGGGAGCACGCGGGAGATCGCGAAGCCGAGTGAGCGGTTATTAAATTCGGCCGAGAAGTAGGCGTATTGAAACGAGAGCGACACCATGTCGTTGCGGGTGAGTTTAAAATCGATGGTGGCGCCGAGGGAGTCGCGGTTGGTGAGTTTGGTGCCGTCGCGCACGCTGTAGTTGGAAAGGTAAGGCTTATCGGCGGTGGTGTCGGGCAAGGCGCCGGGGGTCCCGTTGGTGGCGGGGGCGTTGGTGGCGTTGCCCGCGCCGCGCCAAGTGTTGCTGAAGTAATCCTGCATCGTGTACTGCGAGGAGTGGCCGCCGGAGAGGGTGAACCCGAAGCGCTTGTTGACAGGAACGATCCAAGAGAAATCGAAACCTGGATGAATTTTATAGGTTTCGTCGCGAGTGGGCCCCGGGGTTTTTTTCAGGCTCTTCTCGGCGTCACGAAACATCCAATATACGCTGGTGTTGAAGGCGGGGTGGGCTCGCTCGAAAGCGCCGCGCGGAACCATATTAACGCCGCCGGCCAAGGCGGAGCCGGGTGATTCCGGAGTGGGTGAATGGTAGATCTCGATACGTGAGATATTGTTGATGGAGACCTGTTCAAGTTCGACGGTGCGACTGGTGCCGGAGGAGGCGGCGCTGGAAAGGCTGAAGCCGCCGATGGTGACGGGCACGTTGTTGGACGGTGCGCCTCCGAGTGAAATGGTGCGAGCGTCGCCCCCGCCGTAGTCCATGCTGATACCGGGAATAAATTTGAGGAATTCGCCGACGTTACCCTCGGCGACGTGACCAAATTCGTCGGCGGAGACTACGTTCATCATGTTGGCGGCGAAACGTTGCTCATTGATGGCGATCGCGGCGCCGTCCATTTCTTTTGAGGTGGAGACGACGAATTGGTCGAGCTTAACGGTGGAGCCGATTGGGGCGGCTTTCATATCGGCGTCGGCGAGGTTAAAATCGTTTTGGACGACCTGGCCGCCGATAACGATGACGGTGCGGGTGAGTGGCAGCAGTCCAGTATGAAATGCCTTCACGCGGACTTCACCGGCGGGCAGGCCGACGAAACGATATTGGCCGGTGTTATCGGTAAAGGTTTCGAACGGGGTGCTTTCGACGGTAATGCGGGCCTTTTCGAGGAAGTCGCCGTTGCGGGTGTTGAGTACGCGCCCTTCGAGCGTGCCGACGTTAGCTTGAGCGCTGGCCGGGCGGATGAGCAAGGTGAGTCCGAGGACCGCGAGTGAGAGTCGGAGGCAAAGGGAGTTAGTGAAAAATACGCTAGGCATGGAGTGGGTGGTGCTGGGGGGATGAGCGCGGTTTTGGTTGTGGTGTCGGTAGGATTGGAAAAGCGGGTGTTGGGAGAATGTATACGGCGGGGTGTTGGCTTGAGGAAAGGAGCGGAGAAGGAACTTGGTGGAGAAAAGGAGCGGGCTAAAAGGATACCGACGTGGGCGAACAGGCTTAAAATCGAGGAGAGATCGCTTGATCGAGGCTGATGCGTCGAGATCGGAATCCGAGAGTAAGGGAAAGTGCGGAGTGAAAAAAAGTGGGGATGGGAAGTTTCGCGGCAGTTGGGGGGCGCGCGGCGATGGGGCTTGGAGTGGTGTGGGCTGTTTTGAGGGAAGGATTTTCGGCGACAGGATGTCTGGGCGGGCGATTGCACAAAATATGCGATGGTACCATCGCGTCAATCTGAGGTTGAGGTGAGGAGCGTTCGCGTGGAAGCTCTCGAGAAGACGATGAAAAAGCCGACTCGGGAAGAAAGGCAGCGGATGTGTACGGGGAAGCGGCGCTACCGATCGCAGGGTGACGCGCTTGAGGCGGTGGCTCGACTTGGGTTGGAGCGGCAGCGGTCAGCCTATGTTTGCGCGATATGCCGGCTCTGGCATCTGACCTCGCGGTAACGGAGGGATTGGGTGGCTCTGGTGGGAAGAGGCGGACGAAGGCGGTGAATGCGGCGTGTGAACGTGGGGCGCTGGGAGAAGGGCGATCGAAGGGCTTGCCGTGGCCTAGGGTCATTTGAGAAAGTGTTGAGATGAGTACCCGCGAATGTGACTGGGTGATTGGTTTCGATGCTGATGATACGCTTTGGCATAATGAAATTATATTCGAGAGAACGCAGACCTGTTTTCGTGCGTTGCTAGCGAAGTACCATGATGCCGCAGTGGTCGATCGTACGCTCCTAGCCACCGAGATGCGCAACTTGGACCTTTATGGTTATGGGGTGAAAGGATTCACGCTATCGGCGATTGAGACGGCGGTCGCGCTGAGCGGCGGGAAAGTGAGCGCGGAGGAAATTGGCGAGATGATCCGGCGTGGGCGTGAAATGCTGGCTCATCCGGTCGTGTTAATGGAAGGGGTGGTGGAGGTGCTCGCGGATCTTGGTGCGAGGCATCGTTTGTTGGTCATTACAAAGGGTGATTTGCGTGATCAGGAGCGTAAACTCGCGAAGTCGGGGCTCGGTGAGCATTTCCGCCATGTGGAAATTACTTCGGAAAAAAACGAAGTAACCTACTCTGAGATTCTGCGAAGGCACGCGATTATGCCGGAGAATTTCCTGATGGTGGGAAACTCTTTGAGGTCGGATATTCTACCGGTGGTCGCGCTCGGTGGGACGGGTGTGCATGTGCCCTGTGCGGTGACGTGGGCCGCGGAGTTGGTAGAGCGGGAGCCGGTCGCACCGGGGCGTTTTTTTCGATAAGGAACCTGCGAGAATTACCTGGATTGGTCAGCGCGCTCACTGTGAAGAGGAACCGTTAGTTCTGCAGCCGGGTGAGTTCGGTTTTGGCGCTGGCGGCTCTGCTGGGATCGCCGGCGGTGTGCCGGATGGGCGATGCTAGTGCTTAATTGCATAGATTAACGATAGTATTCCGAAGTTGAGCGCCTTTGACTTCACGTTTTCGCCATTTGAACGGCTTGGCGGTTGGATTGTAGGCCGCGATGAAAGCGTCGATGGCCTGACCCAATTCCTCGACGGTCTTGA
>CAMDOF010000157.1 GCA_945903465.1 Opitutus sp. GAS368 | reverse complement strand
AGTTGTCCCTAAAAAAACCCGTCAAACGACGCCTCACCCAACCCCGCCGCGGACGCGTTTCTCCTCCCAAATGAGCGCCAACGGATCCCGCAAAATTCCGTTCGGGGAGAAAAGGAAGATCCGTCAGAGGTCCTTACCAGCGGTTCGGGCGTGGCAAACCGGACTCGTGGTTCGTTGCACTGGACGATCGCAAAGCAGTGCGGCCAGTACGGCGGTCGACGCCTTGGGTTCAGTGGACGCGATTGCTGATCGTCAGTGTATTGAAATCAAGAATACGCTCGAGCCGGCCGTGGGTGATCGTCAACTTGCGCCCACCAATCTCGGCATTCAAATACGGACCTTCAAAAAGTTTCCACTTTTTATAATCGATGGGCTGTCCATCGATTTCTGGCACCCGGCCGTAGGTGGCGACGATTTTCTTCCCTCGGAGCGTCGTGAATTTCACACTGGGAGTGGGTTCAAGTTGCACGCTGAGCGCGAGACGCTTGATGGCCGCTTGGAAGGCGGTGAAACTCGTGAATTCACCGGCGCTGGCGGCCTGCAATATCGTGCCGTTCTTAAGGTGTGGACTTGTCAGCAGCCGACCACCGAGATCGGCTGGGGTCTTCGCCCAACCGCTCGAATAGTGAAGGTACTTTTCCCAATGGTAGCTCGCGAGTGGTCGGTACGCGAGGTACGCGTTGCCGCCGCGCGCAAAGATCCAGCCCGACGCGTCCTCCGTGACATCCGCCAGCTCTTTGGAGAAGAAACCGTTGATGTGCGCGAAGCGGGTGCCGACGGGGATATCGTAGAGAGCGATCACGGTGTCGAGGTCTTGGCAGACTTGCTCGTAGGGCGAGCAACCCATGATTTTATCAGGGGAATCGTAAGAAGGTTTACCCTCGAAGGTGACACCCCGTACATACGGTTCCGGGTAAGTGACGAAGGTGGCCTGCATTGCCGCGCCGGAGGAATGAGGGTGCAGCGAGAATATCGTGTTGTGCTTTCCCCGCGGATCCTGCTCGGTCCAAGTCAGGTCCCAAACATGCGCTTGAATGGGATCGAGTCGTCCGCCCTGCGTTGAACCCACCGCGTAGTCTTTGCGCAGATAGTTTGTTTTATAGACCGGCGGCGACAGTTCATCACTGTAGCGCCAGAAGCGGCGGACTCGGGCGCGGTCGCGTTGCAGGAAGTCGCCGGCGCGATCGGTGGCGATGCGGTAAATGACCTCGGGGACTTCGTAGTTTTTGGCGAGTGGTGCAAAGTACAGACCCCAGGCGTTGAAGCCGGCCGTGGGCGGCGTGTTGCCAAAAAGGAGCCAGCTGAAATACGAGGCCATGGCCTGCCACCGTTCGATCGTGGAGCCTTCGTCAGAGCGAGCATTGGGTCCGCGTAGGACGCCGTTGAGCGTGTTGGCGGCGAGCTCGGCGAAGAGCCAGTCGAGCATCAGTTGCCCACGCTGCTTCATGGCCGGGTCCTTGGCCCATGTGGCCAGAAACAGGAGCGGTATCACGTACTCGCCGAGGTATTGGGTGGTATTGAACTCACCCTGACCGACCGTGGTGGTGAGATCGATCCAGTGCAGGAGATAGGAGCGCGCCTCGGCTAGGTTCTCGGATGAAGATTTGCCGCTATACCACATTTCTGCCGGCTCGTCGGGGTAGAGCTCCGCCATCAGGTACAACGACAAATAGTACATCGCGAAATGGTTTTCAGTGTCGCCGCGGGCTTGCCGGGTAGTTCGCCACGCCGTGCGGATTGAGGCGAGCGCCTCCGGAGTGAGGCGGTCGCGTCCGAGGTAGGCGACGCAGACCGTCGGGAACATCCAGAAGGGTCCCGTACTGGGTTCACGCATCAAATCGATCACGCGGCGCGAGCACCCGGCAAGATCCTGACCGCGCACGATTCGTGCGGAAACCATAGCGAGATCAAGCTTCGCAGGATCGTTCGTCTGGGCCTGGGCACCGCTCGCCGCCCAGTCGAGGACTTCGTCGACGCGCCGCCAATACTCAGTCCGGCGCACGCTCGCATCTCGCACGGGCTCGGTGGCGGGCGGTGGCCCCTCAAACGATGGCTGCGCCTCCGCCCAGAGCACGAAGACGCCAAAGAGAAATCCAAAAAAAAGGGAGCGATTCATAGCGGCAATGGGCGGCGCTTACTTCGCCTGCTTGGGGAGAATGAGAAACTTATTAACGGTTGATCCGGCGAGTGCGTCGGCCTGCCATTTCCGACCGAAGTCGCTGGAGACATAAAGAGTCTCTCCGAAGACACTCGCGTAGAGCCGGCCCTCGGGATCCACGCCCACCCGCCAGACGCGTTGCGGCGCCGGTAGGCCGTCGTTACGCGGAGTCCAGCTCTGGCCGCCGTCCTCACTCGTCCAAACCCCCAGACCCCAGCTGCCGACCGCTAGCCTTTGAGCGTTGGTGAAATCAAACGTGATATTATAGAGCGCGTGGTTACCAGGCATCGCCGGGAGCCTTTGCCAAGTCACGCCTTCGTCGCGGGAGCGCCAGGCCCCGGCACTCTGCGTCGCTGCCAGCCAGATGCGCGGGTCGTGGGGCGACTGTTGGATATCGAACACCATTTCCTTCGTGGAAAGGACCGGCCGCCATCGCTGTGCACCGTCGTCGGTCAGGTAGATCCCGAGTTCACAACCAGCGAACACCCGGCCCGCACGGGTACGATCAACTTGCACGACTTGCGTGTATTTCCCACGCACGGGCAGGCCGTTTTCTCGGCGGACCAGGGTCTGCGCTCGGTCCGTGGAGACCGCGATACCATCGGGGAGGGCGAGGTAAACGTGATCGGGAGCGTTCGGGTCAACCGCGACGTCGCGGGACTCGGTCATGTCCCACTCATTGCAGAGGCGCCAGTGCTGACCACCATCCAGAGTGCGCCACAGACCGTTGAGCGCTGAGGTGTAGATGACGTTCCGATCGCGCGGATCAAAGGCGAGTGCGCTAATGCCCCCATCATTGTACCCAAGATGTTGCCAGGCCCCCGCGACGTTCCGTTGGTAGATCCCATTCGTCGTGATAATCTTGGAGCCGATCACGTAGTTGCGGTTGAGGTTAGCGCAGACAAAAAAATCATACGCCCCGACCGTAGGTTCCGCGTCCGCGATCGAGGCGGACGCGAGGAGCCCAATGAGTACGTGTGTCAAGTTGAGTGGAATCATGGGAGCGGGTCCGACCGTAGGAAAAGTTCAGATGCCAACGGTCTTCATGGCGAGCCGCAACCGCCCTAAAATAACCAAGTTGATTCGCCGGTCGCCCACGCCCACCGGCAAGTGGACGGATGACACCTTGCAGGTGCTCACACCTACGAGAAAGTCCCGATCCCACGTATCGTGGTCTCTAGTCATCAATCCCTCTTCCGAATTGTTGATGAAAACTGCCAGCGCTCATCCGATGCTTCTCTCCAGCGCGCTGGTCCACCATCGATGAGCGGGAGTTCCCCCCCTCGGCCCCAGTGGCAAGTAACTGCGGGCCCAGCCGCGAGATCACGCCCAAAGGCTGGGCGGTCGCGTGCCCCGCCTTGATGGGGGCTCTTGTCGATGCGGCGTTTATCGCCAGCACAGCGAGTCCAGAGCAGGCGATTCCACGTTCACATCGTTCGGGGCTTGGCACTTTTTTCGGGCCGAGGCTGTTATTATTTTAAGCGAAAATCCCTAAAGGAGTCCCCGCGAGCGCGCCCCGGCCCACGCTCTCCAGAATCAGACGTGAAGGGGAAAGGAGGGCGCGACCCGATCAAGGCGGCGACAGCGATGGCGGCGATGGTGGCGATGCGGGGGAAGCGCCGCCTTCAATCAAGGCGTCCAGGTCGTCTGCACGGTGCGTCCGGTGGGCTGCCACCAGCCTTCTAACTTGGCGGCGAGTCGTGCGACGATCGCTGAGTTTTGCGCCGCCAGATTTTTGTTTTCATGAGGATCGGCGATCAGATCGAAAAGCTGCGGACGCTTTTCCTCGCGAGGATTTGAGGAAGCGTAGCGAGCACTGACGACGCCGTCGTAGGTGAGCAGTAGTTTCCAGCGGCCCTCGATGACCCAGCGGTAGACGAGGCTATCGGCGGGACGTTCGAGGTTGGCGATGTCGTGGGCAAACGTCTCGCCGAACGCGGTCTCGCGAGGGGTGGGGCGCCCGCTCTTCAAAACGGGCAGCAAGTTATACCCGGGAAGATTTGCGGGCGCGGAAATACCAGCGGCTGCGAGCGCGGTCGGAACGATGTCGATACTTGAGCAGAGCTGCTCACCCCGCTGCCCGGGTTGAATCGTGCCAGGCCAGCTGAAAAAAGTGGGCTGACGAATGCCTCCTTCGTTCGCGGATTGCTTGGAACGGGGCGCAAAACTCGGGGCATTTTCCTGCTGAATCCAACCGTTGTCACCGATATACACGATCAGGGTGTTTTGGGTGAGGCCTTTGGCTTCAATCCGGCCAAGCAATTGCCCGCAGGTTTCGTCGAACCATTCGACCATCGCATAGTATCGGGCGAGATGATCTGAGGCCACGCCCTTCCCCTTATATTTTTGGAAAAGACGATCGGGTGGAGTATGCGGAGTGTGCGGCATGAACGGGGCATACCAGATGAAAAATGGTTTCTTGGCGGTGGTCGCGTGATCGATAAAATCGAAAATCGGCGTCAAGCCTTCTCGGCCGATTTTGAGCCCGTCATCGCCATGGCGGCCGCCCGGTTGCGGAAATCCCCGCGTCATCCCGTGGGTGAAGCCACCGCGCTGGTAGCTGCCCTCCCACCATTTCCCAGATTGGTGGCTAAGGTAGCCGCGTTCACCCAGCAGCTTTGCAATCGTGGGCTGACGATCAAGGTTCGCGATGAGCTTCTCGCGGAGGGCCTGGTACGCGGCGGATTCCGCGGGCGCACTCGCGGCCTTTTCCGCTTTGGTTGCCTTGGGCGCCTTGGGCGCCCGCGGGGCCTTCGGCGTCGCCTCGCTCAAGAGCGCCGGATCGTTGCCGCTAATCATATGCTGGTGGGCATATCGACCGGTCGCGAAGGTCGCGAGGGCGGGGCGGCACAGGGCGGTGGGCACGTAGCCGCGGGTGAACGTGGCGCTGCGCGCAGCCAATGTGTCGAGGTGCGGCGTTTCGATGTGGGGATGCCCCATGAAACTATAATCCGTCCAACCGTGGTCGTCCGAGATGATCAAGACGATGTTCGGGCTCGGCGCATCGGCGGCAAACACTGCACCCGTAATTATCAGGCTGAGAAGGTAAGCGGAAAGGGGTTTCATTGAAAAAATGGAGGCGCGTTTTATTGACGTAGCGTGAGATTGACGCGGCGTACATCCATCACCGCGGACCCCGGGATTTGCAGCGCGCGGAGGGTGAGCGGGGCTCTGCCTTTTTCGAGCTGTAAAGTGCCAAGCGCGAGTGGGTGGAAATCTTTCATCTGCGACTCGGCGGCAGGTCGAGGCAGGGTGTCTTGATTCGTGTAGAGCGGAGGATCCCAGCCGGGCGAGACCGGACCGGTCAATCGGGATCCCTTAAAGCTGAGCTCGATCGTCGCGCCTGCATCGCGCACGGGGCAGGTGTAGTCGATGGTCACATCGTAGACGCCCGCGGTTTCGACCTCGATGTCCCAAGTGATCCGGTCTTCCGTGGTTTTCCAGTTAACGAAATAAGAGGAGTTGGGCGCACCGCTGCTGCGCTTCACCGCGCCGTGCGGCACACCGTCGCGCGCCGGTAACGGGCTCCACGGAAACTCGCGGTAGCCAACCGAGAAGGCGCGGTCGTCAGGGATCACGTAGTTATCCGCTTTGCCCTTGTTTTTGCCATTCTTTCGCGCGGTTTCGGTGCTGGATGCCGTCGGCGTGACTCCGAGGACGTCGCGACGCCACGCGGTGACGGCGGCGGAGAGTTTCTCTGCGGTCGCACGTTGCTCCGTGGCGACGTCTTTCGTCTGTCCAGGATCGGCCACCATATCGTAAAGCGCGCCTCGGCTATCGAGCCGATATCGCTGAGAGCGGACGCTGACTTGTCCGTTTTGATGAGAGAAAATCAGGCGCTCCGGCAGCGTGGTCGCCTTACCCAGTAGCAGCGGGGCAAGATCGACGCCATCGATCGGCTTGGTGCCAACTCGAGGGACTCCGGCCAGCGCAGTGAGCGTCGGCAATAAATCAATCGCCCCGGCAATATCCCGAATCATCACGCCTGGTTTGATTTTTCCCGGCCAGCGGACCAAGAGCGGCGAGCGGACGCCGCCTTCGTCGACGCTCCCCTTGCGACCTTTCATGCCGCCCGTCCAACGGAAACTATTCGGGCCGTTGTCGGAAAAATAAATGACGATCGTATTCTCGCGGAGACCGAGCGTGTCGAGTTTGCGGAGGACACGACCGACGTTCTCATCTTGGTTTTCCAACATCGCGAGCGCGCAGCGCGTTTGATCGGGTTCCTCTTGAGTGGGGTCGGTCGCAAATTGGACCAACTTCGCGTTTTTAAAGGTCTGCCAATTTTTTTCAGGCGACGCCCAGGGAGAGTGCGGAGTGGAGAAGGGAATGTAGCAGAGAAACGGTTCCTTTTGATGGCGTTCGATGAAATCCAGCGACTTGTTAGTGCAAAGATCGACGATGTAGCCGCGCTCGCGGATCATCTTCCCATTATGCTCGAGCGGTGGGTCGAAGTATTCCCCCCAGTGGCCAGACGTGTGTCCGTAATACTCATCGAAGCCGCGCGCCATCGGGTGATAGGGCCATTGGCTACCGTTGTGCCATTTCCCAAAGGCGCCGGTGGCGTAGCCGCGGGATTTCAACGAATCAGCCAGCGTCTTTTCATCCGGATTCAGACGTTCCAATCCCGTCGATACACCGCGCACGCCTCCGCGCGGGTGGTAGCGACCAGTAAGAAACTCGGCGCGGGTCGGCGCACAGACTGCGCACACATAAAAACGATCAAACTGGGCGCCTTCGCGGCCGATGGAATCGATGTTCGGAGTGCGCGCGAGTTGATTGCCATTGATTCCGTAGTCGCCCCAACCAGCGTCGTCGGCGAGGAAAACGACGATGTTCGGCTTCGCGGGCCCCGCGGCCATGAGTGACACGGGGCCAGAGGCCAGCGCCAGGGTGAAGATAAAAAATAATTTCATAATAGGGCGGTAAAAAAAGGGGCGGCCGAAGCACTCCCACCAAACAAGCCAAGGCTCAAGCCGAGAAAGGCGGCGCGATGCCACCGCCCTAGACTGCCACGGGGCGACAAAATAGTTCGACTTAAAAATTTTGGAAAAAAGCACCGCCGCCCTATTTCCGCTCGCCACGCTGACCGCCGCTGGGGTAACGCCAGAAACGTTTCTAGCCAACGCTCGCCTCACTCAAAATGCCGAGAATGGGTGCGTCTGATTCGACCCGCCGGCCGCGCCTCCCTCGAAAAATGTTCCCACGCGCCGTTGCTCGATGCTCATTTTTTCGGCACTCGGCTTGCTTTTCGCAGAGGGCCGGGCTCGCGACGGCCTCTTCGACCTAAGTTGAAAAAATGCACCAGGGCGCCAACCACGGCCGCATTGCCCCCGACTCTCGGGACCCAATCCTTGGTTAATGAGGCGACTAAAAAGAGAACCCGGCAAAAAGGCAAAACGGGCTTCGCGGTTACTTGGGTGACGACGTCCTTCGAGCCGCCCGTCCGCTAGACATTTGGGCTTCAACCCAGGCGCCGGAGACACCTTGCCACCTTGAACGTCAACGTCGAGAACGTCTCCGCCATCGGCATCACTCGCCGCCGCACGATCTCCAGCTGCCGCCGGCCTTTTCCCCCTTCAGTACCGGGGCGCGATTATCATCGGGAAATGCCGGCTTCAGCGTCTCGCGCTGAGAGCAAATCACTCTGGCGTGTCCAGCGACGCGACCCTGCTATACCGGCCACCGTTCGCGCCGGTATTCACGAAGAGTCGTCACCCACGCTTCCAGCAACCACCCCGCGAGCATCATCATTAGCAGCCAATTCAAAGGCTGAGTAAAAAGCCGCCAGCGAACCATCAGCGGGCCGAATTCCATCGTTTTTAAGTTCGGTTGAAAATTGACCACTAAGCAGAGCATTCCATCGAGCCAAACGCCAAGCATCGACAAGGTGCACGCCAGGCGGAGGGCAAGGCGTTCGCGGCCCTTGTTGGGAGTTTCCCGCATCCGGCGGTAGAGCCAAAGGGCCATCCAAAAAATAAAAATCCAGCGATACGTGAAACTTACCCCGGCCGTGAAACACGCGATGAGCACAATGCTTCCACTCGCGGCCAGAAACCGCTCGCGGTCGCTTCCGCGGGTCGCCAATCCCGTCGTAAATCGACCCCACGCCAAGCCGCTCGCGGCCAACGTCAGGCACAGCAGGCTCAGTTTCCTGCTGGTGGCATCCGCCCAGCCAAAGTCTCGACCGAGCAGCGGGGCGCCCATCTTGTAGATTCCGGATTCAATCCAAAATTGGCCCCGGGGAATTTGCGTCCATAAGCTCGCTAGCGTCCAAACCACGCCCACCGTCGCGCCCACTACGAGCCAGGGAATTTGTCGCAGCGGGCGAATTGATAAAAAGGCCAGCGCGGCTGGGGCAGGATAATATTTCAGGCCGGTCGCGAGCACTAAAATGCCGATCGCTAGCCATGGCCGAAACGTGCTTCCGCTCGTCGCGACCACGCCAAAAAACATCAGCAGTACGAAAATCACGAGGTCGTTGTTCGCTCGATTAAGCGCCACTAAAAAGGGCGGTGAAAGCAAGAGCGCCGCCATCCATCCCGCCTCCTTTAAATTACGCGGACGGCTGGCCAGCCAACACGCCAGAGCAAAGGACCCGCACCATACGCTACCCACCAGAAAATTATCACCTCGGCCCAAGCCTAGCCAGCGCAGCGCTAGCCACCAATCCGAATAGGCGTGCGTGCGCCAAAGTACATCGAACTGATTTACCTGAGTGGGGTCCGCGCCCTCCCGGGCCACATCCAACGCCGAGAGAATCGCGTGGGCGTCAAGATAGATCAGGCCGAAGTCCGAAATCCCCATCTGCAGCAGCCAGCCGGGACGCAGCGCCGCCGTCATCCATCCGACCATGGAAATCAGCGCCAAGACCACGACCGGGGTGAACCAGCGGCGTAACGCCGCTGCCCGATAGGTTGTTTCCACTCGCTCGAAAATCACCCCACGAGTTTCCAAGGATTTAATCCAAAGGGAATTAAAATTAACGCGCCGCGCGCCGTTGCTCCCCTCATCGACTGCCCGTCGCCGTCGCTCCCTCTCCCCCAACCGAACGCGCGCGGACTGCTTGCCCATCCCCTCAAAAAATGGCCTCGCGGCCCGCCACTCGCTGCCCGCCACCCAGTGGCGCCTCCCCCCGCCCCCGCCCTAGCCGGCCGCTCCCTCTCAAACCATCGATGGATACACTGTTCATGCGGGAAACGCTGACTTCGCTCTGATTTCTTATGGCCTCAACCGCAATGAAACCCGAGGTGCTTCGAGTACAATGCCCGAACTCCCCGCCGCGCCGCATCTTGACGAACGTGCGGAATTCAGCGGGTTTCCGTTTGGCATCCTGTTCGTTCCATTTAGAAATCGCGCCGTTATGTGCAGGTCGCCTCGCGTCTCTTTCCCGCCGGATGTCCCCTTTTTTTTGAGCAGGTTGCTCCGTTGCCCGTTGCGCTTGCTCATTTCCCAAGTCGGGTCCGTCGCGATCCTCGGCGCGTTGGCGTCCGCCTAGTTTGCCTGCATTCAGAGTATCCTTGATTTTATCCGTCCTCGCCTTTTTCTCAAGGGCCTCGGTCGGTGCCGGCTAACAAAAAGCGTCGGTCCACACCGCCAATCAAAATTCATGTCTCGGTTTTCCTCGCGAGATCGCGAGCGTACGTTTTGAATTTCATCACTCCATTTTTGCTGCTCGCTCTTTGCGGCCTATGCCGAGGTGAAGTCATTATTGCCGAGTTTTTAGCGGATAACGTCACCGGGATTAAGGACGAAAACGACACGCGGCAGGATTGGATCAAATTATATAACTCGGGTCCCGCGGCCGTGAGCCTCGCTGGTTGGTGCCTCAGTGACGACGCCAGCAATAAGCTCAAGTGGGAGTTTCCCCATATCTCGATCGGCAGCGGTCGTACCCTGCTGGTTTGGGCCTCGGGCAAGGATCGCCGCATTCCGAACTTACCTCTGCACACCAACTTCAGTCTCGCCAAGGCTGGCGAGTACCTCGGTTTGCACCGTCCGGCCACCAGCGAGTTCGGTCGGCCCCTTTTGGTGGACGAGTTCGCACCAAGCTTTCCCGCTCAGGCCACGGACGTTTCCTTTGGCCGTAGTTTTACCCAGAAGACGATCCCTTTGCTCGCCTCCGGGGCGATCGCCCGCTACCGCGTTCTCGCCAACTCCCCCACTGGGCAAGCTCAGTACTCTGGGGCCAGCTACGATCGCGGGGATGTCGGCACCAATCTTCCTGATGGCTGGAACGTCAGCGCCAGTTTTCCGGACGGAGCCTGGACCATTGCTGCCACCGGCATCGGTTACGACACCGACGGCACCTTCCTGCGCCTCGTGGGAAGCAGTCCGTCCGGCAATTGCCAGACCGCCTTGCGCGATGTGAACACGTCGATCCTCATCCGTTGCCCCTTCACCGTCGCTGACCTCGCGGCATTCACGAACATCACTTTGAAGATGAAGTACGAGGACGGTTTCGTCGCCTTCGTCAACGGTACCCAGGTCGCTCAAGCGAACAATCCGGCAGCGCTCACCTATAATTCTAACGCGCCGGTGGCTCTCGACGAAACCATCGTCAACGCATGGTCCGAATTCACAATTCCAGCGAATTTGCTCCGAACCGGCACCAATTTACTCGCCATTCAGGGACTCAACAGCTCCGCCAACTCTTCTGATTTTATCATCCTGCCGGAAATTATTGGCTCCACCGGTGTGGTCATCGGCGACCCAGTCTATTTTTCCTCCACCACGCCCACTTCCCTTAATGGGGTCGGCACCGCCGGACCGGTGATGTTTAACCCGCTCCCGGCGGATCCCGCGGTGCCTCGCCCCACCGGCTCCGGCACCAGCCCACCGCTCAGCGTCTCGGTAAAAGTGTTAAAGACCCAGCATGCCATCACCGCGGTCAAGGCATTTTATCGGATCATGTTCAACGCCGAGTCCGCCGGTATCGCGCTGCTCGACAACGGCGTTTCTCCAGATGCCACCGCCAACGACGGTGTCTATTCAGCCAATCTCCCCACCACCGCGGTGGGCGCGGCGCAAATGCTGCGTTGGCGGTTTGAGGCCGTCGATGCGGCGGGCAATCTCACCAAGCTGCCGGCTTTTAGCGATCCGCTCGACTCACCCAAGTATTTTGGCACGGTCGCACGGAGCCCTCTCGCGACCAATAGCCAGTTGCCCGTTCTCGAATGGTTCGTCGAGGGCGCGCCCAGCACCGGTCCCACCGCGGCCACTTTCCGCGGCTCCTGTTATTATCTCGGATATTTCTACGATAACACCGGTCACGAAATCCACGGCCAATCAACCGCCAGCTTGGCCAAAAAAAGCTACGATTTCGACTCCAACAGCGGTTACCATTTTCTTTGGCAAGAAGGCGAAACCCGCGTCAAAGATCTCAACCTCCTCAGCAACATCGCGGACAAAACCAAAACCCGCAACTCGCTCTCTCATGAGGTGGGTAAACGGATCGGAGCCCCTTACCACTTTTGCTTTCCAGTGCGAATGCATCTCAACGGGGACTTTCACGGCGTGATGGATTTCATGGAAGATGGCGACGACCGCATGCTCAAGCGCAACGGCTTGGATCCCGAGGGCGCCCTCTACAAGATCTATGCCGAGACGATGAATGTTTCTCCGGAAAAAAAGACCCGGAAAACTGAGCCCAATACCGACCTTGACACCTTCACCAACTCGCTCGATCCAGCCCAGCCTCGCACCACTCGGCGGACGTACGGCTACGATAATATCAACATCGCCGCCACCATTAACTATCTGGTCCTCCGGCAACTCAACTCCGATGCCGATCACGGACATAAAAATTATTATCTCTACCGCGACACGAATACCACCGGCGAGTGGCTGCCCATTGTGTGGGACGTTGACTTGTCTCAGGGCCACCAATGGAACGGCGACAACGGCACGGGCGGTTACTTTAACGACACCCTCACCGCCAAGAACGCGCTCAACCGCCATAGTGGGGCCAATCGCCTTTACAACCTGATCCTCGAAAGCTCCGAATTCCAGGAGATGTTCGCTCGCCGCATGCGCACCGTCATGGATTCTATCTTGCAGGCGCCAGGCACCGCTAACGGCTGGTTCGAGACCCGCATGCGTGAACTCGCCGCCTCCCTTGATCCGGATCCCGCCAATCCCTCGCCACTCACCGATGGCGATCTCGACCACGCCAAATGGGGCGTGAACGCCGCGTTCATCGACAACCGTCCACGAGAAGAGGTTGAGCGCGTCGTTACCGGCTATTTTCCTGCACGGAGGACTTTCCTGTTCGATCAGTCCACGACCCGTCCGTTGGTCCAGAAGTCAGGCCTGACCGGCGGCACCCCGATTCCTGGTGCACCCCAAGCCGTCCGGCCAGATGCCATCGTGGTGGACTCTTTGGATTATTATCCCAGCCCGACCTCCCAGGCAGGCGAATATCTCATCCTCCGCAATACCACCGCCAACGCGATTGACCTGAGCGGTTGGCGCATCCGCGGCGGAATCGATCACTCGTTCACGCCGGGCACGGTGATTCCTGCCGGTGCGGCCACTGCCGCGGTGGAGTACAAAGGACTGCTCCATCTCGTCAAAAACGCCACCGCGTTCCGCGCTCGTACCAGCGGACCCAAGGGCGGAGAAAACCGCTTCATTCAGGGCAACTACTCAGGACAATTGTCCGCTCGTGGAGAAACCATCCAGCTCTTTGATGCCACTAACGCCTTGATCACCACCTACAGGTATGTCGGCAAT
The DNA here is from genome assembly GCA_945903465.1 of Opitutus sp. GAS368. GTDB lineage: Bacteria > Verrucomicrobiota > Verrucomicrobiia > Opitutales > Opitutaceae > ER46. The sequence goes on along the minus strand of CAMDOF010000157.1, from coordinate 4,262 downwards.
CCGTCCCCAGCCCAAAGTTGGCTACGAGTCAGCGAAGTCCACTACCATCCCGCCCCGCCCACCCCGGAGGAGTCCGCCGCCCTCAACGGGGTCACCGGCGAGGATTTCGAATTCATCGAGCTGGTAAATAACGGCCCAACTACCATCGACCTGTCGGGTATGTCCTTTACCGCTGGTGTGAACTATGCGTTTCCGCCAAACTATCTCGCCCCGGGCGCGAGGATCGTACTCGCCAAAAGGCCCGGGGCATTCCGGCTGAGACATCCGGACCTAATCGGCGTGCTGGGCGGCTATGAAGGAAACCTCAACAACGACGGCGATCGCCTTGAGCTAACCGAAGCCTCCGGCGAGGTCGTGCTCGATTTCTCCTTTAATGATGCGTGGTATCCTCGCAGCGACGGACTCGGTTACTCATTGGTCTTGCGCGATCCGGCGACGGCCGTGACTGCGCTGAGCCTGGCCTCAAGCTGGATAGCGAGCGCAGCTCGGGATGGTTCGCCCGGTCAGGGCGATACCTTCGCCCCTCTCACGATCCCCTTGGCCCGCTTATCAAACCTCTCCGTGCGAACCTCCCTCGACGCCCATCAGATTGTGACGGTCGGCTTCACGTTGTCAGGTGGCAGTAAGAGCGTGCTCCTCAGGGCGGTCGGTCCGACTCTTGTCGACTTTGGCGTGCCCAATTTTATGGCCGACCCCAAGCTCGATCTTTTCAGTGGTACCAAAAAAGTTAACTCGAATGATAACTGGGGAGGAACCAACGCGCTTGCCTTCGCCTTTCAATCCGTCGGCGCATTTGGCTACGCTTCACCGAGCAGTCGCGACGCCGCCTTGGTGACCACCGTCAACGGAGGCCAGACGCTCCAAGTATCGGGACCAACTGCGGGCACCGTGCTCGTCGAGGGCTATGACGCCGTCATCGGTGATTTACCTCGCTTCACCAACCTGTCCGCCCGCAATCAGGTCGGTACCGGCACCAATATTTTGATCGCTGGCTTTACGCTCTGGGGGAGTGGCAAACGCGACCTTTTAGTTCGCGCGGTGGGCCCGAAGTTAATCGATTTCGGAGTAAATGCTGTATTGCTCGATCCGAAATTGGAAATTTTCAGCGGCACCACCAAAATCGCTGAAAACGATAATTGGCCCGCTTCCCTCGCGCCCGCGTTCGCTTCGGTCGGAGCCTTCGGTCTCACGCCCGGCAGTAAAGATGCCGCCATTACGGTATCCCTTCCCGCCGGTAGTTACACCGTGCAGGTTTCGGGCGCTGATGGCGGAGTGGGCGAAGCCATCGTTGAAATTTACGAGTTGCCGTGAACTCCGGTCAGCCACCGCCGGACGGTCGCGAGATGCCTGTTATCCACCATGCTAGAAATCGTCGGAACGGGATAACCAACGACTGAGCAGAGCAGGGGAGGGTAGGGCAGGTGGAGCGGGACTCGCCTCGCCGATACCCTCGATAGCAATAGTGTGGCGAGGGCATTGATGAGTCCCTGCTCTGGCTGTGAGCGACAGTAGACGACCCGCTCACCAATGGCCCCAATGACCCGCCGTCGGGTGTTTCCCGAAAGTGCCAGCGGCGATCGTGAAATCGTGCATTTCTGGCGATTTTGATCTCACCTTCGCCCGAGTGAGTATTTTCTTAGAAAATTCATCAAAAAACTCTTCTTAAACTTTTCTTCCTGCATGACATGCGCTTAAGGCGCCAAGCGTTCACCCGGCTCCGGTGATTTCCTGATCGCCAGAAATAGACGGTGTTCGCGCTGCCGGTCACATCCCGAAAGCTCATCTGCCCACCTTAAACTCCGCCACCGATCGTCTGCGTTTGTCGGCGGTCTTGGAATTCTTCAGCCACTGATGCCTCGCTAGAGCATGCTTCGGCCCTTCAGGTTCGCGGCGAAAGTCGCGCCCCTCACCAGTTATCACCGCACTTCGCGGGGCGCCACCGTTTCATGGGGAAATGCCCGCAAGCCCAAGCACGGTGAGATGTCCGCAACCTCCCATGACCGCGAGGGCGAATCCAAGAACCACTTAACACTAAAAAAACGCCCCGCATTCAGCAGGACGTTTTTAAAAAAAACCGAAAGATTGTTGCTCAACGCTTCAAAGCGGCCGTGCCGCGGAGGCACTCGGATCAATCACGATCAGCTCAACCCGGCGATCTTTCCCCATCGTGCCATCATCCGCATTCTTGGATGCCTCCAAGCTGCCCTTTGACCGCGTCTCGAGCTTGTCCGCACTTACCCCAATCGACTGGAGATACTTCTTCGTCGAACTCGCCCTGCGGTCGCCCAAGCCCAAGTTATATTCGGAAGTGCCGCGCCAGTCACAACGCCCTTCCAGCACCAACCGGTGCGTTGGGTTCTTGTCTAAATAATCTTTGGCACTCTTGAGTTTCTCGCGCTCAGATGCCTTGATGGACGATTGATCGAACTCAAAGTAGACCGTTTGTCCTTGCAGGGCGACCCGGTTTTCACCGTTTGGATCGAAGTCGCTGCGCGCCTGGAGCTGCGGAGCGTTGGGATTAAAATCCACGTTGGTCGGTGCCGCGGCCACGATGTTCGCACCGCCCCCTTGTGGCCCGAGCAACGTCGAAGCGGGATCGGGTCTACTAGGCTTTTTTGAGCACCCCGTCACCACAAGAATGGCACTGGCAAAGGCAAGGTGAAATTTCTTCGAGGCTAGTTTCATAAGGAGTGAAATGGTCGGAAGGCGAAGGAACTCTTTTGAGCACCCGCCTCGCGCGTCGCAAGGCTTTTAACAAGGTTCATATTTTTACGAAGTTGACGGTGAGACCAAGCCAATTTCAAGCGCGTAGCGCGTGAGGCTAGCTACGTTATGAAGATTGAGCTTTTTCATTAGGTTCGTCCGGTGGTTATCAACCGTTTTACCGCTGATGCTCAGCTTAAGCGCGATTTCTTTGGTGCTGTGGCTCTCCGCTACTAACTGCAGGATCTCCCGCTCGCGGTCCGTCAGGAAGTCAGGCGCCTGATTCGATGACGGATTGGCGACGACATCACGCAGGAGTGCCGCCACGGCCGGTCCAAAATAAGTGCCACCGCTAGCAACCGTCTCCAATCCCTTCTTAAACTCGAACAAGCCGGCCGTCTTCTCAACGAATCCGTGCGCCCCCGCCTCTAGCATCTCGCGGACGAGGACGGGGTTCTCATGACCCGAAAAAACCAATACGCGCATCTGGGGTAATTTCTTGCCGATGCGCCGAAGAATATCTACGCCGTTCAACCCGGGAAGTTTCGCGTCTAAGACGCAAACGTCTGGACTCGTCGACAAGCACAACTGCACTGCAGTTTGCCCATCGCCCGCCTCGCCCACGAGCTCATAGTTGGAATCCATCTTCAAAATCTGCACCAACATCTCGCGAATCGCCGTCTGGTCTTCGATAATAATGAGTCGATACATATTTCGGTTTTTTGGGTGGTCACGTAGTTAGGGTGGTGGGTCGACTGGGATTCGAACCCAGAACCAACGACTTAAAAGGACGCTGCTCTACCATTGAGCTATCGACCCCCAAACCAAGCGAAGGATTAAAATGGGTTTCTCTCTCGCAAGTTGGCAAGAAATTTCTCCCCCGATCGTGTTTGAAGTCACGATTGACGGACTCTCCGAGTGAAATAATGTCGGCAAATTATTAGATCGTGGGAACAATTCATCGATATTCTCATCAGATTGGGGCAGAACGTATGACTGCCAAAACTGAAGAAGTTGCTTTCGACCGCTTGTTGGTTGCTCGATTCAAGGACGGCGACCAAGCCGCCTTCGACGAAATGGTGTCGCGCTACTGGGATCGGATCTACGCCATGGTCCATCAACTCCTCCGCAATCCTCAAGATGCGGAAGAAGTCACCCAAGATGCCTTCATTCGCGCGCATCGCGGACTGGTTAATTTCCGAGGCGACTCTGCTTTTTCCACGTGGCTCTACCAGATCGCGACGAATCTCGCTCGTAACCGCTACTGGTACTGGTGGCGCCGCAAGCGCGATAAGTCCGTCTCGTTCGATGCCCCCCTCGGTGCCGAAAACAACCTCACCCTTGCCGATATCATTCCCGCAGAAGTGCAATCGCCCGACGATATCACCGTCACCCAAGAATTGGTCGCCCGCATCGCGCGAGGTATGGATCAACTTTCTGCGAAGCACCGGGAAATCCTCGTTCTCAGAAACGTGAAAAATATGTCCTACGACGAAATCGCTGGAATCTTAGACCTATCCGTGGGCACCGTTAAAAGTCGCATTGCGCGGGCTCGCGAC
>CAMDOF010000156.1 GCA_945903465.1 Opitutus sp. GAS368 | reverse complement strand
GGGGTACCGAACGTCGTCGCAAATCTCCCGGACAACCGAGAAGCCTGATGTTATCTGGCATTTGCCCGGGACCGACAACGGGCGCCAGTGAGATGAACGTCGGTGCGTCGTGCACCCCGTCAGGGCTACTTGCGAATTCACGGCAGATTTCTGACGGTGCCGGCGGAAAAGTACTCGGGACGAATCAAATTGGGCTGAGCCGGGAGATGGCCATTGGCCACCATCTTCTGAATCAATCGCGAAAGCCGGTGCACATAGGCTTCGGCGTCGATCGGATAGTGCGAGATGACATCACCAAAGACACCGTCGCCATCTCGCGAAATAAGCGACATGTCGTGCGGAACTCTCAGCCCTTGGCGCAGCAAGTGCATGACCACGACAAAAACATGCTGGGGTTTCGCGACGAGCAAAGCGGTGGGCCGTCGCGGTGCCTTCACCAACTCCTCCAGCTTCGACACCAAGCCCTGGGTCGAACCATTGTGACGCAAGATGGAGCCGACAACTCCATCCTTCTCCCCATGACGTTCGATGGCCTCACGAAATCCTTGCTCGCTGGCGAGATCGCCGGGCAAACCCGAACTAGGCATAATGAGAGCGATACGCCGGTGGCCTTTGCTGAGAAACACTCCCGTTGCGTGACGACAGACCGACCGATAGTCCACATCCAGCGAGGGCAACGTCACCTCGGCGTGACAAGACCCAAGGACCAAGGCCGGAATCGACCGCGCGGCAATCCATTGCTGGAGTTCCTGGCTAACTGAACGCAACAGGCAACAGAACACTCGGTGCTGCCGCACGAACGCCTCCACTTTGCGCTGTTGCACTTTCGGGCTATTGGCGGGGCACACGAGAACATCGGTCGAGAATCCGTGTTCGGACAAATGAGCGCGCATTTCGCTAAAGCCCTGGCGAGTTGCCAGGGGCAGGTGGGCGGTGGGCTCGCCGGTAATCAGGACCACAAGCCGGTTGCGCGCGTTGGCACCGGATTCGGATGGCTTGTTCCGGAGAACGCTTCGGCACCCCGGACGGATTTCGATCAACTTCTCATTCGCCAGAAGGTGTAGCGCCGTACGCAGGGTCGGTCGGCTGGTTTGGAAAATACGTTCCAGCTGACGCTCTCCGGGCAGGACTCGCGTCCAAGCTCCGTCGGCAATGGCCTTTCGAATGGAGTGGGCCAATTGGGTCGCGAGCGAGAGTCGGGTCGGAAATTCGAACATCGCTGAGCCAACCCTTGTACGGTTGTCATCCGGGAGTGCAACCTCCGGCGAACTTTGCGGACGATACATCATCCGTTCACTCACTTCGCGACCACGTGGCAGTATCCGGTGTCGACCAAATCAACTCGTCACCGGTCCAGAATGCGAACAGCCGGGCATTCCGCAGGAAAATGCGAAGTTGAACCACCCGACCGCGGACAGCGCCCAGATCGGCCTTGCCCTTCCAGGTGACCGGCGCGCGCAGACCGTCGCTGGTGATCGGATCGCAATTGGCCAAAGTGAACGGCGGCACGGGTCGCCCGTCGCGATCAACGATCTCCACCCGCACTTCGCCCCCCGAAGCATCGGCATTGAGTTTCAGGACGTCGTTCGCCAGTCGCAACGGCCGCGTCAGAAGGCGCCCGGTCTTTTCTCCAGCATCGAGCGAAAAGAATCCGTCCAGCCGAAGTTTCCCCAGTCCGATCGCCCCGGTTTGCGGATTGGAGCGATGGTCGCTCGAACGTCCGCTATAGTATACCCAGAGTTCATCGCCGACCCGAACAGGTCCCACGGAATTAACGCTATTGTTGCCATAATCCCACGGTACCCGGGGATCGAGGGGATCGACTCCCGTATCGGGCGTCCTTGGGATTTTACGACGGACAAAATTCGGTGGCAGCGGCGATAACGTAATCCAGGACTCCGCTGAAGGCCGCGACCAGTCACGGGCGTTTCGACTGACGGCAAGCTGGACATCAAGGAGTCCGTCCGGCTCATGCCGATAACGTCCCCACGATCCCAGAAACAGACTTTCGTAATAGAACATCTCCAAACCGTAGACGATGTCCGACCCGGCGACCGGCGTTCCCACCATAAACGATGCCTTGACCGGCCATTCCACAAAACTCCGGCTCTCTTGGTACCCACGCCCCCGCCACAGAGTGCCTCCGGGCGTCTCTCGGTACCAGGACTTGGTTGAAGCAATCCAAAGTTCCCGCGTCGGGTCCCAGTGGACGGATGAGCGATCGTAGCCGTCGACGTTCATCCGTTCCCCTTGGCCCCAGTGGATTCCATCCGCCGATAAAAACGCCTCGTGGCCGCGCGCGGTGCGCGCCTGCGCCTTGTAGCGACGGCCGGGGTTCGGGTCCCGCGGATCATGGATTACTCCCGCAAAACCGTAGGCGCCGGGAATCACAATGTTCGTCTCGCGATTCCCCTGGAACGTGTGAAGCCCGAGCCGCGGCCTGACCCAACGAATCCCGTCCTCGGACGTGGCGTAGGCCACGCAGCCGCTTCTCTTGTCCCCCACCTTGCTGTAGTCAACGTTCCAAGTCGGCGTGAAACACAGGTACCACATCCGAAACTTATCGTGCGTGCGTTGCGGATCGTGGAACACCGTTCCGTAGAGCAGCACGGCAGGTTTCTCCCAAGGCTCTTCGGGCCCAAGAACGGGATGTATCGACGCCTTGGTCACGGGATGCATCACCCGCGTCAGTCCTTCGCTCGACTCAACGATCCAATCGTCTGCCAGCAGCTGTTTGCGATGGTCGACCGAGATGACATCAGGTGGGCGCGGTGCGGGCTGGTCGACACCGGCGCCGAACGCGTCCAGCAGCGTGATGCCCGTGTTCGGAGCGGGCGCATCAAGAATCGGATTGGCCGGAGGGGCCGCGGGCAGAACGGTTGCTGCGCGCCCCATCTGCACTCCTCCCGCCGATAGTGCCAGGAGCAGACTGGGAAGCAGCCGACTAAGAAGTATGCGTTGCATAGGCGGGGGAGTCATTCCGACCAAAAGGCGTAAAGTCTCGCGCGGGTGAGGTAAAATTTCAACCGAACCGGCTGCTCGCGCAGCGACTCGAATCCGCTGACGTCGGCCCAACGCACTTCGTGCCGAACCGAATCGCCCGAAATTTCCACACAACCTCCGCGGTGAAATGGGTACACCGGTGGATCGGAAATGTCCGCCGACGCATCGGTGTTGTGAGCGTCGACGATCTCCACTTTCAGCGATCCACCCCGGGCGTCGGCGTTGACGAACAGCGACCGGCCTTTCAGCACCACGGGCTGGGTGATCAACACCCCCGGCTGATCGCCTGCGTCCAGCGAGACGAAGCCGTCCAACCGAAGCTTCGCCAGACCAATCGATCCGTCGTTGGGGCTCTCGTTGTGCAGCGTGCTTCGACCGCCGTAGTAGAACCACATCTCGTCGCCCACGACATGCCATCCGTCAGGTTGGTCGAGGTTGCCGTAGTCCCACGAGCCGCGTTCACGTCCGTTCGGGATGAACGCCGAGCGGTCGGGCCGGCTCCACTGCTTGGCATTGCGGCTGAACGCGAGTTGAATGTCACAGCGATCAGTATCGGTGTGATAAATCTTGAGCAACCCTACATAGACACTCTCGTAACGTCCGATCGCGAGGTGATACAACTGATCGTGCGCCCCATCGGCTTCATCGTGAGTCAGGCTCAGCGCCGTGTCCGTCCAGGTTTCAAAATCGCGGCTTTCGGCATAGCCCCGCACTCGCCGTCCTTGGTACCAAATCTTGCAGGACGCGATCCACTTCGCCTCGACCGGATCCCATGAAACGCTGGTGGCATCATAGGCTTGATCCAGAACCGGGCGCGTGGTGCGCCAACGGAGTCCATCCGGAGAATAGCCGAGCAGAAAGCCCGCATCGCGGATGATCGCCTTGTAGCGTCGCGCGGGATCAGGGTCCGCCCCGTCGAAACGCACGCCAAACATCCGTCCCTCACGGACAATGTTATTTGCCTTTGACCCCGCAAATTCCTGGAGACCAAGCCGCGGCTTCAACCAGGTGATCCCATCGTTCGATTCCGCCAGACACTCAAAGGTGGGTTGCCCTATCTGCTTCCCCCAAGCGCCGTACCAATAACGCCAGAGCCCACTCGACACATCCCGCTGCATCCGGCCCAGAGCGATGATGCTCTTGGACTCCCACGGTGAGTCCGGAACGATGAGCGGGTTCTTCGAAAACTTGGTCACCGGATGAAACGTACGTTTCAGGTTCTGCTGCGTCTGCACCAGCAGCGAATCCACGAACAACTGTTTTTCACGCCCCACGAGAACCGGCGACGGGAGCCTCGCGACCTCACCCCTCACATCCGAACGTGGTTCCGGCGGCGAAATCCTGTCTTCGCCAGCCAACGCCTGCCCGATGCGCACGTCATCCCAGTGCCCTGAGCCAACAACACCCGTTTCTGAGATGTCTCCCAGTTCCACGCGGGCGACATCGCCTTGCGCGTTGATGTCTTCAAATTCGCCCACTGCCTTCTCTCGGCCTGGTGGGCCCACTGCGATGGACACCTTTCGCTCGGATCGATTCCGGTGGATGAGGATTCGCACCCACTCAGTCTGCAACAAATCCCGAACTACGTCGCGGTGCACACGACGCGCGTCTTTCACCGAAAGAGCGTATGTCCCCGACGCCGCGCTCCCATGGGCGAACAGCACGACTCCCACGGCGCCGCCTCGGTTTTGTTCGGCAGACCAAACGACAAAATCCTCGATTGCCACCGCTCGCGCTGAGACCGGGCGAAAGACGAACTCGGCCACCGCGTCGGCCCGGTTGGCCTGGTCGGCCCGCGGTTGCAGGGTGATTCGTCCCCGCTGTTCGGGTCGATCCGTCCAAACATAGCCGCAGCGGCTGCCGCCAAACGCGACGTTTGGATCCACTACAATGGCCGAGATCTTCTGCTTGATCTCGCTGAAAGGATATCCCACCCACCGCACGCCCGCATTGAGAAACCCGACGCCTTCGTCGATGTGATTTTCGAAATCGACGTGCAGAATGCTGCCGTCCGACCGCTGCGCCCCAACTGGCTGCCCCAAGGCCCCGGCAAGCAGGACCACGACGAGCATTCGCTCCATCGGCGCACGGGCAGGAATCATCATTCAGAAACTACCCCGGACACCGAAGGTCCAGAGCGATCCCACCAACGTCCGGGTCGTAATTCTGGCGTAATCCGGCGTACTGGGGCCTGCCGTCTGCACCTCGATGGGCGCGTCGTTGAGGTTTCTGAAGTTGGCAAACAGCGAGAGCTTCTTGGTGATCCGAGCGTCAACCTGCGCATCAAGTTGGAGCCGCTCGGCCGACCATTGGAATGTTCCCCCTTCGATGCCCACCCCCGTGACGAGCGTGCGGCGGGCGCGGCCCCGATAATTCCAATTCATGCGCGCACTAAACCGCTCGCGGGTCAGGCTAACGCCCCAGTTGGCGGTGCGCGGGACATAGCCGCTCAGGTTGGCAATTTCCGGCCCCGTTGCACGCTGGGCCGTGGCATTGGCGAAGACCTGCACGCCGCGCGCCCAGAACGGCAGGAAGGTGAGGGCCTGCTTGTAGGTGAACTCAAGGCCTGTCATCCGCACCTTGCCCGTGACATTCACCTGCGTGCTGACCGGATACGGGCCGTAAACGAGGGGATCCAAACCGTAGATTTCGAGAAAATCGGGAGTCGCGGCGAACGTCGTGCCCCCGAAGAAATTCTCGAACTCGCGCCGGAATCCGCCCAAGGAGACCATTCCGACGCCTTCAAAGTAGTACTCGCATTGGGCGCGAAAGGTGTCCGCCTGCCACGCCTTGATCGCGGCATTGTTGACGACAATCAGCCCACCGGCGCTGGCGGGCGTATCCGTATTCGGAAGCGTGAGACCGCCGGAGTACTGGTTGAAATCCGGGCGGCCGATCGAGTAGAAATAGGCCGCTCGGGCCACCAGGTTGTCACGCACGTTGTAACTGGCGTTGATGGACGGAAAGAGCCGAAGGTACTCTTTGTCGACCTTCTGCCCACGGGCGATCAGCGTGAGTTTTGAGGTTTCGAGAGCGTTCGTCGTAATCGGCAGCGGCACGCCATTTGGCCCCCGGATGATTCGGCCACTTGCGTCGCGCTGGAAATTCCGCGTGAGATCCGTCAGCGGGCCTTCCGCATCGATGTTGGTCTGTTCCGCGCGAAGTCCCCCGACCAGTTTCAAACGCCGGTCCAGCAGGGCCAGATCGCCGCGCAGATAGCCGAACGAGATAATCTCCTCGGCGCGCTTGGATGACGTGACGTCGAGTCGGTACTGGTTGTTTTCATCGAGGACAAAATAGGACGGAGTCGCGCGCAGCGCATCATAGGCGCGCGAGTCGCTCAGGACCTGCACGCTCGGAAATCCAAATGGCAGGCGCGGGCGGGAGAAGGTCTGGTCGAGATAGGGCGCGGCGGTGTCATCCGTGCCCACCGGCGTGAATATCGTCGGGTTTCCGCGGCCATCGCGCCCGACATAGTTATAAGAGGTCGTTCCACTGCCCGGATTGTCACGGAGTTCACGGCTGATTCCCAAGCCGCCTTTGATGGTAACCGGGACACGAATCATGAACTCTCGGCTCAAGTCGGCGGTCGCGCTACTGCGGAGGTTAACCGCGCGACGCGGCTGGAAGAGCGCACTGCGGACGATATAGCTGTTGATGTCGTACGGATCCACCGGCGCTCCCGTGGTGCCGTCGGTGACGGCGATTGCCCCCGGGCGAAGCTCCGTGATGTTACCAAACGACACCGTCACTCCGGAACGCGCAATCGGCGTGCTCTTGAAGTACCCCTCGTTGTCGTCGTTCATCCGTCCGCGCGAATACCCGAGACCGACGTTGGACTTCCAGACCGGACCGTTGTGGCGCCACGTGAATGTAGGCATATGGGTCCAGTTGGAACGTCCCTGGCCGTTACTGGCCTGGGAAATCGTGCCGGAGCCGGCAAACCCGAGGGTCGACGTCGTCGTGAAGTTCCCCGGCGCCACCCGCCCGACATCGAAAGTCAACGCCCGGCCCATGCTGGTGTTGATGTTCATCGAATATTGGTAGGAAAGCGAAAGCACGTCATTCGATGTCAGCTTGTAGTCGAACGTCGCGGCGATTGAGCGACGGTCGGCGTTCGACCAGCGGTCAGCCACGAGGAACGCCGAGAGATAGGGCTTGTCGGGCGTCGTATTCGGGTACGTCGAACCATTCGTGGCAGTACCCCCCCCCCCGCCACGTGTTCGTCATGTATTGCTCGGGAATGAACTGCTTCGACAGACCACCGGACAAGGTGAAGCCGAAGCGCTTGTTGAGCGGAACGACCAGGGAAAAGTCATAACCGGGATGAACGTTGCGCTGATAGCTGTCCATCGGACCCTCGGTCTTCCGAAAATCCCGCGCGTTATCCCGCATCGCGATGTAGGCGCTGGCGTCAAACCTCACGCCCGACCGTTCGAACGCGCTGCGCGGCACCATATTCACTGTTCCGGCGAGCGCCATGCCAGGTGTTTCCGGAGTGGGCGAAAACGAAATCTCGATGCGGGACATGTTGTTGATCGACACCATGTCGATTTCCACGGCGCGTGAAGTGGAGTTGGGGGCGCCGGCGCTCGCGAGTCCGAAGCCGCCGATGGTGACAGGCACATAGTCGGGCGGCACGCCGTTCAACGAGATGAGCCGCGCGTTGCCCCCGATACCGTTGCTGTCGACCGTTACACCAGGCAGGAATTTAAGAAACTCCCCGGCGTTGCCCTCGGCGACCTTGCCGAACTCATCCGTCGAAACCACGGTTTTTATGTTCGCAGCAAAACGTTGCTCGTTAATCGCGATCGCCGCGCCCGTCATTTCACGCGGAGCGTCGACAACATACTTCGAAAGCTTCACAACGTCTCCCCCCGCCCGATAGCCCGAAAAGCTGAAATCCTGTTTTAAAGTATCCCCACTGCCGACCACGACCGTGGTGGTTTGAGTCGGAAATCCGGTGAAGAACGCCTTAACGACCGACGTTCCGGCGGGAACACCTACGAGGCGGTAGTTGCCTCCCGCGTCGGTCATCGCCTCGATCGGAGTGCCCTGCACGAGAACCCGCGCGTTCTCCAGATATTCCCCACTCGCGGCATTGAGCACCCGGCCTTCAATCGTGCCGCCGGCCGGACGCTCGGCGCCCTGAACCACCCACCCCTCGGCCAGGAACGCGGCGGTTGCGATTGCGGTGAGGAGTTGGAACAAACGACGGAAAGAGTGAAGTGCACGAAGATTCATCGTCATGGCGGCAATGCGTTGAGTGTGGAATCGGGTCCGGGCATCGGGAGTCGGTAATAACTCCGGTGGCAATGCGCAGCGCCCACGTGGATGGCTGCCCGCTGCTTCACAAGCGATTTGTAAATACTGGGCAAAAGCGTTTCCCAGTGTCGGGGCGGCAGGACCTTCTCCACGTTAAAACCTCATTCGAGCCATCCCAACTCGCTGCCCCGCTTTCGCAGATCGGATTCTCGCCGCTCGCGGTCAAACACCCGCCCGGCGACTTGCGCCTCATCACGCCCGCGCACCGAAGTTCAGGTTGGGCCGCTCCTACTTGAGTCGCGCTCGAAACGTTGCCGCACGTTCCATCCCGCGGCATTGCGTCTGGCCGGAACGTACGAAGAAACGAGTCCACAGGCGCCTGCTCGGCGAAGCAGTCCTTTGTTACCGGACGGGTTTGACGCCCTGCCTGGCGGGCTCGGGCCCGGCAATCCGCAGTCGCACTCGGTCCCTCGCCGACGCTACTTCCTCGCCTCGCCTTCTTCCTGGCCGAACCGGGTTCGGATATAGGTGAGCACTGCGCGTCGCTGGAATGGAGTAACGATCGCGCCAAACGCCGGCATACCCTTCGTCTCGACGCCGTTCGTGATGGCCTCAAGCAACTGCGTATCCGTCTTGGCCAGCCGACTGCGGTCGTCGACGAAGTTGGCTGCTCCGCCCAAGACTCCACGACCGTCCGGCTGGTGGCACGCCACGCAGTACAAGCGATAAACGCGCTCTCCGGCCGAGATCATCTCGTTGCGAGAGGATTTTTCGGTAGCAGCGTTTACGTCGCGCGCACCGAGCGACGTCTCCCCGGGCCGCGGCAGCCGCGTCGTGCCACCGACGGCGAATTCTCCGTTCAGCAGCCGGTTCGCCGTGTAATAGCCAACTGGATTCGCCAGCGCTTCGCCATCCCTCGTCCTCAGCAGGGGAAGCGAGAGTTCGTAGATGTACCCTGGCTTCAGTTCGGCGAGTTCGAGCGTTGCCGTCAGGCCGTCGCTCTCTGGCGTGACCGACTTCACTTCGACTCGCGCTTCATCAACCCAGGGCGAGCCGTATTTGTAATGATAGTAGTATCGAAAACGCGTAATCTCGTAGCTGCCGGTATTCGCCAGCGTATCCGCACGCATGTGACGCGTAAAGCTGAGCCGAAACCCGCGATCGGTCAGTCGCACGTCCTGCACATCCGGCGACGTTTGGCCGTCCCAAGTCACCCGCTGCAAGCCATCCTCGCCCGCGCCCTGTCCGGCGGTAGCGGCGAGGTAGAGGCTGCCATCTGGGGCAAAAGCGCCGCGCGTCGTGCCGGCTTTCAACTTTTCCCCCGTCTCGTAGGGGGCCGCCACGTTACGGCCAAGAAATGGAAACGCCGCACCCTGCCAGTCCCCACCCACTTTCTCCAGTGAGGCGCGAATGACAATGCGGCTATAGTCCCCCGTGAACACCTGACCGGTGTAAGGACCAAACTTACCGCGGCTCAAATCCCAAACCGGTTCGCCGGGCGAGACCCCAAGCGGTCCGTGCGGAAATACCACGGCCGGGGTCTTGAGCCGCCGCCAGAGCGATTCGGTAGTGACTTTGCTTGGGTCGAAGCCCGGTTCCCACTTGAGGCTGGCAGCATGGCCGTGAAAATCACCCTTCTCCACATGCAACAGTCCGGTCGAGGGTTTGTAGTCGCCCTGATTGTCTGTGACGAAGAGTTCCTCCTCTGGACTCAGCCCAATGCCGTTGGCTTGGCGGAAACCCGCGGCGAGCGGCACCAGCTCTCCATCGGGAGTGATACTGACGACCCATCCACGCCATGGAACCTCCGACCGATGGCCTGTCGCCTCAAGGACGTTTTCCGTGCGGCGCGTGCCGCGATACGGCAGCGTGGGGTACAGCTCACGCTGGGCCTGATTCGCAGCGCTGCTCGACTCCAAAGCGAGGGCTCCATAGAAGCGGCCCGCCCGATCTCGTTTCAGGCCGTAGAAGAACTCATGGTAATTCTGCGTGATGCCCCATTTACCCCCGATGGATTCAAACGTCTCAGCCCGGCCATCCCCATCGGTGTCGTCAGCCTGAAGCAATTCAGGCCGGTGGGCGATGAACATGCGCGTCTCGGACTCGGCAACAATCCCCAGCGGTTCATCAAGGCCGCGGGCGAAAACTCGCCAGTCGCCCGCACCGTTGCGAACCCAGATGTCCCCGAGGCGCGTGGCAATGACCAGCGAACCCGCAGGAGTGAAGGTAACCGCGGCGATGCCAGCCTTGATCTCCGCCGGGTACGGTACGTTTTCAATTCTGTAACCGGCCCGCGCCGCCGACGTGCCCCCTCCGAGGATTGCGGCCAGCAATGCCGCGAAGCGAACCAAAGCCAGCGGCGTCATTGGAAATTCGTTGTCATCGAGTTTCGAGGCTACCGCTGGAAAACGGCAACGTGATCGTCCAGGTGCCCGAGCGATCTCGGATCAACTCAGCCGCGGGACGTCCGGTCACCACGTGCCACCAGCGTCCATCCGCGCCACTCTCAATCTCAAGCCGACGCAACAGCGCGGTGCCGTCTGCGTGAACGCGGATTTCCTCCCGAACCTTGCGTCCATCGACCGTATACCGAAACTCGATCGCATCTGCCTTCAAGGTATAGCCTGTGAACGCGATTTCCGGTTTACGCGCGGGGTCGCTATTCCGGAGCGGGCTTTCCCCCACTTCGTGATAGACGATCGGGCCGAGCAGCGTGGCCGCTTCGATGAACTTCCCCAATCCCGGTCGCGAGGGGGTGACGTCGATAAAGCCGCCCTTCCAAATATAACTCACGGAGCACCGCAGCGGGTCCCAGCAAAAGCTGATGCCCCCCGGCAGCCCGATCGCGAAGCTGCTCGGCGACGCCTGGTGCGGCATGAAAATACGGGCAATCTGCACCTCGGCCTGCGCCGCCGAGGGGAAGGCGAACGCGGCGACCAAAAAACCGGCGATGAGAAACACCGGACGAAGCATTCCTTCGTTTCGACCTCTCTGCTGAACGAATCGAATTGCCCGCAGCCCGCGTTGGCACGCAGCGCCGGCCGGGCGAAACACCCGGGGTTCGTCGAAAGGACCCTGCGAACGTCCAGGGTTGTCCACGGTAAAGATAGCAGGGCAATTGCGGGAGGGCGTGGGCATTTTGATTCGGACCAGCGCCGGGCGCCTAGTGCCAACGCTGCAGCTCAACGATGTTGCCTTCAGGGTCCGTCATGTAAATCAGCGTGAGGCGGCCGGCCCCAGGAATGTCGATCGTGACCAACCCGCCGAACTCCTTCCCGCCCCAGCGAAGAATCTCCGCCCGTTTGGCGTCTACGTCGGGCACCTCAAAGGCAAGATGCGCGAACCCGGGACGATTGAGGGCGGCGGGGCGGTTCTCCTCCTGAGGGCTGAACTGGAAAATTTCCAGGGTCGGGCCACGTTCGCCGTGCCCCGGCAGCCGGAGATGCCGGCCTTGGACCGATCCGCCGGCGATTCCGGTGAGTGCGTCGAACGTGGGCCCCTTGTTGTTCCGCTCGGAACCAACCGGCTCACAGTGGAACACCTCGACATAAAACGACTGCAGGCGTTTCCAATCGCAGGCGGTGAGGTTCGTATGGGCGTACCGGATACCGCTCGGGGATGCGCTTGAAGCAAGGGAGACTTCGTTGGGCATGGAGATCAGGAAAGGGAAATTCCGGCTAGAATCGGCCGGATACGCCAACCGAAACGGTCGTGCCCGTGTGGGTCCAACGCTGGAGCTGTTCCGGAATGCCGCGATAGTACTCCTGCGGCTCGTTGAACACGTTGGAGATGTCGCAGGTGAGCGTGATTCCCGGTCGGACGTCGTAGCCCAAGCCGACGTTTACCCGTGTCGACTCAAAGCGGTACAGGTTTCGTCCCACCGCCGTCGCAGTGTAGCTTGTGATGCCGTCGCTCGTGTAGTTGACCAGCACCCGCGAGCTGAAACCGCGATAGCGCCATGAGAGGATTGCATTGGCGGTCTTGGGGATGAAGCCGGCCACCTGCCCCGTGGTCAGACTCGTCGTCCCGCCAAAATCGCCGTGGGTGTCGAGCATGGTGTAATTCACCAGCAAGCCCAAGTTCTTCAGCAGGCCGGGCAGAAAGGTGAATTGCTGCTGATAGCTGAACTCCCACCCTTGGACAATCGCGGTGCCCGCGTTGAGCGAGGTCCGGATGGAATAGCCCGCGTACTCGCCATCGTATCCGTTACCGGCGCCCGACGGCACCGTGCCGGCTTCGATGCCGCTGACGATGAAGTCTTTTATCGATTTATGAAACCAGCCGACGGAGAAATTGCCTACGGGCTCAAAGTAGTAGTCGAGGGTCGCGTCCCAGTTGTTCGCCATTTGGGGTAGCAGGCTCGGGTTGTTGATCGTCAAGGTCTGCGCGGCGTCGTTGAACGTCTCGTTCGGCAGTGCATTGCTCATCGCGGGGCGGCCGAAGCCCGTCGACCAACTGAGCCGCGCCTTGAGATTGCGTGTGGCATCATGCGTAAGGTGAATGCTCGGAAACGACTTGGTGTAACGCCCGCTGAGCTCACGCCTCGTAGTGGCGTAGTCTCGAACCGCCGCACCGACCGGGTCCGCCACCTGTTGCGCGGCCGTGCTGCCGGAGTGGGCCCGGACCCAGCCCCAACTCTGCATTTCAGTCCTTTCCGTGCGCACGCCAGCGAGGTATCCGGTCCGCCCGAAGAAACCCTCCAGGCCAAGCCTGCCCTGCATCATCACATAGCCGGCAGTAACGGTTTCCTCCACGGCGCGAGTACCCGTGTACTTGCTCGACTCGCGGAAGTAGTCATCTTCACGCCAGACGGCCGGATTTACCGGTCCGTTGCTCGTCATCACGGCAGCGGACTCCCAAATCGGAATGTGGCGGCCGGTCTTTACCCTGTCGTAGGAAACGATCGAAGGATCATGAGGGATCGCAGTTGTCCCGGTGTAATTCCAGCGTCGTACACCGCTGCCATTGAATGCGCTCTGATACCGCCAGTTAAAACCGGTCTTCACGAAAGTGGGCACGCCCATCGGCAGCCGATAGCGCAGGTTACCCCGCGCTTCCTTGATGTCGTGATTGTTGCTCTCATTTCGGTTGTTGATTGAAACCGGACGATAGTTCTCGGGATTGGTGAAATCCTGACCTGCGGTCTGCACGAAACTCGGGAAACGTTCGTTAGCCGTGAGGTCGAGCTTCCAGCCGATGTTCGCGAGTCGGTTGATCAGAACTCCACCGTTGCTGCTCCCCGGGTTGATGTGCGCGAGGCTGTAGCGGGCATTGTAGTCGATCTGGAGACGCTCGAAAATGTGCTCTGCGCCAAGATCGACTGAGCGCAACCGGTTGTAGAAACTAAACGTCGACGAGGTCACATCCATGGTTGATCCCGGCGCGGCCCGGACCTCCGTCACCTTGTCGGTGTAACCGGGCAGAATGCCCGCGTTTCCCGTCGTGCCGACGGTCTGTGCCGCGTACGCCCGCACTTCATACACGCGCCGGTAGGGCTCGTTGGCGTTGTTGCCCAGAGCACTGAGTGACAGGCGCGTTGAAGGTGAGAGCCGGTAGTCGGCCCGGATGTTCATGCTGCCCTGCTTGCGGTTGTTGTAGGAGTCGAGCGTGCGGTAGTCCCAAATATAGGCCGGCCGCACCGTGGTGTTTTGATGGTCGCGAATCGTGTTGAAGAAGCCGGCGACGTTCTCGCTGTAAAACACCGTCAGTGAAACCCCAAGGTTCCGCGTGCCGCCGAAGACGTCAAAGATCTCCTGGTAGGATGCATTGAGCAGGGGGTGAAACCGATGCGCCTCTCGCAAAGGAATCTGCTCGGTGAACGACGGCGCAAGCCGGCCGGAAAAGCTATAGGTGAACCGGCGCTTCTCGCGCATGCTCAGCGGCGAACGCGTCTTCATGTCAATCGAGCCGCCCATCGACGCGGCGCTCTTGTCCGGGGTGAGCCCCTTGGTCACCTCAATCTGGTCGAAGAGCGCTCCACTGATGAAACTCGTGGGAAAACTGCGGCTCAACCCACCTTCACTGGGCGCCATGCCACCGTCGATTGACACCGTGTTGAGCGCTGAACTCATTCCCCGCACCATCACGTTGGTCACGTTGCCTTCGTTATCGAGATTGCCAGCAACGCCCGGGAGCCGGATCGCGACTTCTCCGGGGTTCATGTTGGGCAGGTTGCCAAACGTATCCATCGCGACGATGTTCTTTACGTTCTCGGCGTTGCGCTGAGCTGTAATTGCGGCAGCGGCACCCTCGCGCTCCCCCGTGACCTTGAACTTCTCCAGCCGGTATATCCCCGTAGTCAGGTCGAAGTCGCGCGTTGCGCGCTGTCCCGCTGCGATGGTGACCGGAAGTCGCACCGCATCGAGCCCGGTGTACGCCACGACGATCTCATGGGTGCCGGCCGGCACGCCCGAAAGCACAAAGCGTCCCGTGTTGTCTGTCAGCGTGCTCAACCCGAGCGAAGCGATCTCGATCCTGGCACCTTCCAGGAGGTTGCCGGTGGCGGCGTTGCTGACCGAACCGGAGAGAACGCCAGGCATCGAAACGGCCGCGGTGGATCGTTCAGCGGCGGAGAGAATCGCGATGGGAGTTAGGGCGATGAGAATCCCACCACGCAGCAACGAAGATACGGAGGAGCATTTCATGGGGTACGGAGGGTTTAGTTCTTTCGGCGGCAGATCTGCGGCGGTGAGAAGGCCTGCCCCTTGCAGTGAATATCGCAGCCCGATCACGCAGTCGGTGTACGTTCGCCTGCGCAAGGCGACGCGCCATGGAGCGAACGAAGTGGGTGTGCCACAGGCGTACCGGACCAAGCAGCGCAGCTCTCGTCGGCAGAGTCATTGCGTGCGCCGTTCCACCGCGGACTTGGCGATTTCGTCCACCAACCCCAGGCACGTCATTTGCATGCGGGGAAGGTGGAACGGTCCTTTCCACGTGTTGCCCTTCAACCGGGTGGTGATCCGGCCCTCCCGGCTCGCGTAACCGAACCATTCTCCATGCACGGGATCGGCGAACACCCGGTGCGACCAGGCATGCACCAGTTCGTGCCACGCGGCGTATTTCGGCTCGCCGCTCAACTGGTACGCTAGGAGCGTGGCGATCTCGGCTTCGTTGTGCGGCCACCAGAACTTCATGTCGGCCCAGTATTCCTGTACCGGCTTCCCCATGACATCGGTGTAGTAGAGCAATCCGCCGTGCAGCGGATCCCATCCGCGCGCCCACATGCCGTCGAGAATCGCCAAGCCGAGGCGGACAAGGCTGAGATCGCGTTGGCGGTGTTTCGCTTCACGCAGGATGAACCAGGCGCACTCGATGGCGTGGCCGGGATTGAGGGTACGGCCGTCGAAACAGTCCACGATCTCACCGTGCGGGCCGACCGTTTCCATCAGGACGCCGCGGTCGGCTTTGAAAAAATCGCGCGTGATCGCACTCAAGGATCGGTCGATCCATTCGGTGCAGCGCACTCCTGCAACGACCGGATCGCCGAGCAGCGCACGCAGTTCCTGCGCCGTGACGATCGCAATCATGTGCGGGGCGAGGCCCTGGAGCGGCCGTGTCACAGCGTCCAGCTTGGGCGGCATGACGCCCGGGGTGAAACTATGATGCAGGAACGTTTCGAAATAGCGGATCGCCTCCTCCGCCGCGCGTCCGTCGCCCGTAGCGCGGGCATAGGCCGCGCTCCCGACGGAAGCGAAACATTCGCTGTACACGTAACGCCGCATCCGGATCGGACGCCCGTCGCGAGTGACGGTGAAGTAGAGTTTTCCCTCCGGCCCGCCGCCATATTGGCGGATGAAATTGAGACACGACTCCGCCGCCGCGAGCCACGTTGGATTTCGTTCGATTGTGTTGTAGAGCGTGGAGAACGTCCACGCCGCGCGGCCCTGTAACCAGATGGCCTTGTCCCCATCAATCAGTGTTCCGTCCTCGCCCAGGTTTGAGAGCAGCCCCCCGTGCTCGTGGTCGAGGCCATGACGCAGCCAGAATGGTATGGTGCTCTCGAGCAGTCCCGAGCGATAGACGGAACTCAGCTTTGCCAGGCGTTCGGGCGTAAGTGTCATGACAGAGTTGCCGCGCGAGCCGATCGCGCATCTTTCCAACCGAAGAATCCAATAGCCTCGAGCTCCGTCAGCATGGTCCGGATCGACTCCCGATCCGGATTGCGATTGGGCAGGCGGGCCGGCCCCACGGGAACGCCGAGGTGAACCATCAGGGCCTTGGCGGCTCCGAGGTAGCCGCGAGCGGATAATTATTGATAGGAAACTGGATTTTCAGGGGGATCGGATCCGGGAGGGGTTTAAGGGGAGGGTGACCGGTAGAAACTGAATTAGACCCCTTTGGTCCCCCAGCTCTCAAGCCCATCAGGCCTGCCAGCAGCGCGAAGAGTCGGTTTACGCAGATCTCGCGGCGAAATTTCAATAACTCATTCGGTTTTGACGGCACGTTGGTAAATATCGGGGCGTCGGGGGCCGCGATCACCATACGAGGAGACAGCCCTCCGGCTGCTCACTGTCAAGGAGTGAGTTTTCAAACTGACTCCAGAGCATCGGCCTGGACGAAGGTTTCGGCGGGGCCGGCCGGTTCGGCGCCGCCGGTCCAGAACACCGGCTCGCCATCGGCCGAAGCGGGCTGGGAGCAATCGTCGTCGAACAGGAATCCCTGCCCGGTGGCCGCCGGCGCGACTTTCGGGGCGGGTGGCAGCTATTGAAAGAAAACTGGATTTTCAGGGGGATCGGATCCGGGCGGGGATTTCAGAAGTTGATCGTCGCGGACAGCGAGTATTTCCGTGGCGTCTGATAGCGGAACGTATTCGGAACGTCCCCACCGGCGGCGGCGTTGAAAGAGTAAGCGGTGTAAACCACGTCCTGCTCGTCGAGAAGATTGGACACGTTCAGCTGGAG
>CAMDOF010000155.1 GCA_945903465.1 Opitutus sp. GAS368 | reverse complement strand
GCCGCCATCATTGAGAAAAAAACGGCATCCGTTTTCAGGAAATAGCCCGACGCAGAACAAAAATGCTGAGAAGAGAAGTCCTCATCTTTTACCGCACATTTTTTTGCCGGATAAGAAGTCAGCGAATGGCTGGGAAGGTAAGATGGTTGTAAGTGATATTGGCCCAATGAATGACGCCGGTGGTCTTCAGGAAATCGGGGGAAGGGCCGGCAAAAAGATGGGCGGTAAAAAATGCTGTAGCGCACACCAGAGTGGTCCGCACAACAAAGTGGTCCGCACAGTCCCCTGTGCGGCTCCGTGTGCCTCCGGACTCGGTTCACACAGTCCCCTGTGCGGACCACACTTTCTCAGTGCATCTGGCTGCCGCCGGCGACGCTGATCGCGAGGCCGGTGAGATAGTTGGATTCGGAGGAGGCGAGGAACGCGGCGAGGGCGGCCACATCGCCGATTTCGGCCATGCGTCCGATGGGCGAGAGCGCGGCGGCCCGCGCCATCAATGCGGCGCGTTGTTCCTCGGCGGTGACGTTGGATGGGGCGAGGGCGGATGCGATATCGTCGATCCGCTCCGTGACAATGAGGCTCGGGCAGATCGCGTTGACATTGATGCCGTGGGGCGCGAGCTCCTGCGCCAGACTTTGCGTGAAGCCGACGACCGCGAATTTCGAGGCGCAATACGCGGCGTAGCGGGCCGAACCATTCTTGCCGGCGGTCGAGGCGATATTGATGATTCTTCCCCCCCGAGAAGTGGGTGGACCAGCAAGCATCGCGCGGGCCGCGGCCCGGCTGCAGAGGAAAGTGCCCTTGCTGTTGATGCGTTGCACCCGATCCCAATCCACCTCGTCCAATTCCACCACCGGCACGCGGTCGCGTCCTGCGCGGGCCCCGGCATTATTTACGAGGATATCGATCCGGCCGAAAGTTGCGATCACTTGATCGATCATCGCCTGCACCTGGGCCGCGTCACCAATATCAGCCACGATCCCGACCGACCGCCGACCCAAGGCTGCGATTTCGTCGACGACCTGGGCCATGCCGCCCCAGTTGCTCCCGGGAGCTGACGCGGCGTGGATGTCGTTGAGCGCCACGTCCGCCCCCTCTTGGGCGAGGCGCAACGCGATGGCGCGGCCGATGCCGCGCTCGCCGCCGGCGCCTGTGACCAACGCAATTTTGCCTTGAAGGTTATACATAAGATCTCAGCGAACGCCCCCGTCGCCGGCAGCGTGGGGTGGTCTCAATGAGGTACGGTCGCACTCAGCCCGCCGTCAACGACAAGTTCTGTTCCGGTGATATATTTGGCCCGATCCGACGCGAGAAACACCGCGGCCTCGGCAATGTCCCACGCTGTTCCCATCCGGCCCAACGGCACCACTTTGTTCCGCCGCTCTTTCATCTCCGCCAGCGTGCACCCAGCGTAGGCTCCCCGCAGGACGACCCCGATGCGTGGCGTATCGATCAATCCCGCGACGATGCTGTTGGCGCGGATTCCGTAAGCCGCGTACTCGATCGCGAGCATCCGGGTAAAAGCGATCGCCGCGGCCTTGGTCGCGGCGTAAGCCAGCGAAGAATAACCGAGGTGTCGGTGGGCGGCGATGGAGGAGGTCGTGAGGATGACCCCGCGACGGCGCTCCATCATGCCAGGCAACACGGCCTGCGTGGCAACATGGAGGGAAGTCACATTGGCGTCCTGGATGCGTCGCCAGTCGGCCGCACTGGTATCGCGGGAGTGGCCGCTTTTCGAGAGCGCCACGTTGTTGTGCAGCACGTCAATGGGGCCCAGCCGCCCAGTCGCCCCGCTCACCAGCGCCGCGATCGAGGTGTCATCGAGGACATCGACGGGAAAGGCCTCGGCGGTGCCGCCTTCACTCCGGATGATGTCCACCGTTTCTTGGGCGGAAGGCAGGTTGATATCGGCGACGGCGACGCGGGCGCCGGCCCGCGCGTAAGCGACGGAGATGGCCCGGCCGATACCCCAGCCGGGCGCGATTGAGCCACCGCCGACGACCAGACAATTTCGTTCCACCAAGACGCGGTCCCGCGATTCGATTTCGTTCACCGACGGAGATTGGAGCGCAACGCAGAGCTTGACCATAGTGAAAATAGGGCGGTCGGTTGAGAATTTATTCTTGCCTGTATTTTAATCCAACGCGGTGGTAGCGGCACCCCGAGATGCCTGAGCCCAATCGCGACCCCATCGATCCGCCCTACCCCTCCGGCCCCTACGCCTGGTATGTGGTCGGGGTTCTGACGTTCGTTTATATTTTTTCGTTCATTGATCGCACCCTCTTGAACTTGCTGGTCGCGCCGATTCGCCGCGATCTGAATATCAATGATACAGAGATGAGCCTGCTTATGGGCATGGCTTTCGCACTGTTTTATACCGTCTTCGGCATTCCCCTTGGTCGGATGGCGGACTCCCAGAGCCGGCGTGGATTGATCGCGGTGGGTTTTGTCGTCTGGAGCTTGTTCACGGCCGGCTGCGGACTGGCGAAGAACTTCTGGCAGATGTTGCTCATGCGAATTGGCGTGGGCGTGGGCGAGGCATCGCTCTCACCGGCGGCCTACTCCCTGATCTATGATTACTTTCCACCGCATCGCCGCGCGACCGCACTGAGTGTTTACGGCACCGGGATCTATCTGGGTGGAGGCCTCGCGCTGCTGCTGGGTGGCGTGGTGATCAAGCTGTCCTCGGCGCAGGAATCGTGGGTCTTGCCAATCATCGGAGAAACCCGGCCGTGGCAGATTATTTTCTTGGTGGTGGGATTGCCCGGCGTGATCTTCTCGCTCCTGCTTTTCACCGTGCGGGAACCCCTCCGCCGGGGCATGCGGCAGGTGCGAGATGCCGCGGGCGCCTTGCAACAGGTCGAGATTCCACTGCGGGAAGTCGTCGCCTATATCCGGGCGAATAAGGTCACCTTTCTCTGCCATAATCTGGGGATTTCACTGTTCGCAGTTTCGACCTATGGGGCGAAGGCGTGGATCCCGACGTTCTTTGTCCGGACGCATCATTGGACGTCTGGCGACATTGGCATCCAGTTCGGCGCCATTCTCGCGGTGTGCGGAACGATCGGCATCATCAGCGGGGGGCGACTGGCGGACTATCTGGCGTCACGCGGTCATCGCGAGGCCAACCTGCGCATCATGTCGCTGGCCCCGATTTTTGCGGCGCCGATCAGTCTCGCATTTCCGCTGGTGGAAAGCCCGACGCTGGCGCTCGCGCTGCTGGTGCCCTTGATGTTTCTCATGTCAGCACCCTACGGCTGTGCACCAGCGGCCATCACGCAGATCATGCCCGCGCCCATGCGGGGACAAGCGGCGGCTCTCTACCTTTTTGTCAATGTGTTGATCGGGCTTGGTTGCGGACCCACGGCGATCGCGGTCATGACCGATTACGTCTTTCACGATGACGCCATGCTGCGGTATTCCCTGGCCATCGTGACGGCCACCGCGCAGGTGGCGTCAGCGATCATCCTTTGGTTTGGGCTGAAACCTTTTGTCCGCAGTCTCGACCGGCTCAAGGATTGGAATGCGGCGCAATCGTCAGCAGGCTAGGCGCGGAGTGTGCACCCGAGCCGCCCTGAAAAGCTGGTCGGCTGATAACTGACGCCCGAGCAACTGCGGCTGAAGGAGCCAGCCTCTCCCGCGAGCCCAGTCATTCAGACCATTCTCATCAGGCAGCTCGACCGGCGGCTCGGCGGGGACCCTTGGGGGAAAAAATGAATACACCTCACGCATCACTTTTAACGTTCCGTTGCACGAGCCGCGCCGCCATCGATAAGATCCACTCGTTAAACCCTGCCCCCCAAAACTCTCGGCGCCACCAGCCCCTTCGCCCCGCCATTTAAATCGAGCCGTGACGGCAGAACGCACGTGCCACAAATTCTTTCCTAAATAACTGGGTACCGCCACCCGCGTGTCCCCGACCATAAATATGAAAATACGACTTTATCAGCCCGGCGATGTCGATGAACTCAAGCGCATCACGATCGAAGGTTTCGAAGGTATCGCCATTGACCAAAATGTGGAGCGGAGCCTTGGCATCGTGGGCGCGCACGATTGGCGTTGGCGCAAGGCGCGGCACGTGGATGAGGACATTGCCGCCAATCCTGATGGCGTCTTTGTGGCCGAGGAAGCGGGGCGAGTACTCGGCTATATCAGCACGCGCCTCGACCGGGAGTCGCACAAAGGACGGATCCCGAATCTCGCCGTAGACAAGACGGCGCGTGGCCGCGGCATCGGGCGCCAGCTCATCGAGCACGCGCTGGATTATTTCCGCCGCGAACGCATGGCCTTCGCGATGATTGAGACCATGGTTAACAATCCCGTTGGCCAGCATCTGTATCCCTC
Source organism: Opitutus sp. GAS368 (assembly GCA_945903465.1). GTDB lineage: Bacteria > Verrucomicrobiota > Verrucomicrobiia > Opitutales > Opitutaceae > ER46. The sequence continues at coordinate 12,847 of CAMDOF010000155.1, read as the reverse complement.
CTGCGGCTTTGTCGAGGCAGGGCGCCAAATCCATTACGCCACCAAGCTATGAGCGCGGCCCTTCGCTGATAATTAAGCTCAGTCCTCGCCATTCCCGCGGGTCGCCTCGGGTGCACCTTAGCGCAAAGACTCGATTGAGAACGCCGGCGGAGGGGGGCTCTTTCGAGCTGCCACCGGAGCTTTAACCATGACGGCGCGTTCCCCTTTACTCACCGCAGCAGAGGTGATCGGTGTTCGTAATGGCCGGGAATCGATCTCAGCAGTTACGGGATTTCTTGAGAGCCTGAGCGGGCGTGCCCTCGTTCGTTCACAAGGCCCGACCGTATCTTCACCGCGCGCAAGAACGCCGGGGATGTCGGCGAAAGTGGTCCGCACAGTCCCCTGTGCGGAAGGGGCGTCTCCTGACTCGGACCCGCACGACCGCGCCGTGCGGATGCCAACATTCCAATCGGGTGCGGAAGGGCGTCTCCTGGCTCAGAGCCGCACAGGGGACTGTGCGGACCACTTTGTCGGACCACTTTGGGTCACCGAGCCAGAGGTGATCGGTGCTCGTGATGGCCGGGAATCGACCTGAGCAGTTACCTTGCAGTTTGGTTTCGAGCGTTTGGTAAAGGCTTTTTTGGTTGGCCTTGACCGTCATCACGCAATCCGCGCCGCGTTCAAAAAATAGTTTCTGCGCGGTCAGGTCCTGCGGGTGCAGCGCGTCGAGGTCGACGCGTTTGCCGTCGAGGTCGAGTCGGTCGATGAGCGTTTGCGCCGCGGGGATCGGAAAGGCGCTTTGGGTTTGGCCATGCTCGCCACGCCAGCACAACCGACCGAAAATATTCCGCAAAAAATCACCTCTTCCAGCGCGATCAAATAGTTACCGACCGGAAAAAATCGGCCCTAGCCAGATCCCATGATCGTAGCCATCCCTCGTCCCCGTGAGAGCCGATAAGCCAATTCAATTTGCCGCATCAGTGGATTGCGATTCAGTGGCGTGACATTTCCGACCCATGGTTCTAGCCGATCGCACTTCCCTCCTTGATCCCGCGCGTGCTGGCGCGTTCGGCGAAGCTGCGATTTGGGAAAGTGTCGGTCGCGGCTGGCGCCAGCTACAGGGGAGCTTTCGCGACTTGGGCTTCAGCGTGGAATGGCACGATTTCACGGCGGAAAAAGAGTTTGATTGGTCGCCCAGCTTTCACCCCGGTGGCGTGGAGATTTGCCTCAATCTATCCGGCCGTGGCGAAGTGCAGGCCGGCGACCGGCGGCTGGAGCTGGCCCCGGAAACCGCCGGTTTCTATTTTCAAACGGCAGCGCAGTTGAAGGGACGGCGCGTCGGAGGCGACCGGCACCGGTTTCTCACGGTGGAGTTGTCCGCCAAGTTTCTCGCCCTGCACATCGAGCCGAAGGAGACTGGATTTTCCCCGCTGTTGCGTGACTTCCTGACGGGGCAATGTGCCAACGCCGTATCGTCGCAGATCAGGCTTTCGCTCGAGCACCAGCGGTTGGTCGCCGGCCTCAGCCGTCCACCGGTGGCGGCGGCGGCCCAGCGCATGTGGTTTCACGCCAAGGCCCTTGAGATCGCCTCGGCCTTTCTTTATCAGCCGGACGCGGTGGCGGAGTTATTTTGTCACCGGCACAACCGGCAGAACCACGAGCGGGTGCAAAAGGTCATCGCCCTGCTCCAGGAGAACCTCGCCGAATCGCCGTCGCTCCAGGAAATCGGCAGGCGGGTCGGGTGCAGCCAATTTTATCTCAGCCGAATTTTTACGCGGGAGATGGGACGCAGCATCTTTCAATATCTCCGGGCACTGCGGATGGAGCGGGCGGCCCAGCTTTTGCAGGAAAAGAAAATGAACGTAACGCAGGTCGCCCTCGAAGTCGGCTACACCAGCCCGAGCCATTTTAGCGCTGCGTTTCACGAAACCTACGGATGCTGCCCCGGCCTGTATCCCTTGAAGACGCTTGGGACGGGACTGAACGGCGGAGTCTGATCGCTCCCCACGCGACGTTTGGCAAGCGGCCGACAGGAAATGGCAAGCCCCCGAATGCTCTCCGGCGGCGACTCGGGTAGTCTGGCGGCATGCACCCGCTCACGTCACGCTGCTCCTCGTTCTGCCTCCTTCGCGCACCCGCAATCAAACGAGCGGTGGCCGCGACGGCCGCAATAATCCTCGGTACCGTTGGGGCACGGGGGCAGGAAACGGCCGCGGCGCTGGCGGAGAGCCCGGTCGCCTTGGACAAGTTTGAAGTGCAGGGGGAGCGCCCGGGAGACAAACGCTACAACGCCCCGAGTTCACTGACTGCGACCAAGACCGATACTGCGCTCGTTAACCTGCCGCAGTCGCTGACGGTAGTCACTGAGGCGCAGATGCGCGACCAGCAAATGACGAGCATGGGCGACGTCGTACGTTACGTGCCCGGGGTGAGCGCACATCAGGGTGAAAACAACCGCGATCAAATCGTTTTTCGGGGCAACAGTTCGTCCGCCGATTTCTTCGTCAACGGCGTGCGCGACGACGTGCAGTATTACCGCGACGTCTACAATCTTGACCGCATCGAAGTTCTCCGCGGGCCGAATGCGATGATCTTTGGTCGCGGCGGCGGCGGGGGCGTCATCAACCGATCTACCAAGGAAGCCGGCTCCGAGAAATTCCGGGAGATTGCGGTAACCGGCGGATCTTTCGACGAGGCGCGCACAACCCTCGACGTCAATCAGCCCCTCAACCCCAAAATGGCGATTCGCCTGAACGGGCTCTTTGAAGAATCGCGCAGTTTCCGCAAAGGCGTGAATCTGCGGCGGGAGGGAATCAGTCCGAGCCTGACGCTCCTGCCCTCGAAAGACCTAAAGATCACGTTCAGCTACGAATACCTGCACGACACCCGCACGGCTGACCGCGGGATCACTTCGTGGCAGGGTCGCCCCGCCGCGGTTCCGACCGGCCTGTTTTACGGCAATCCGGCCGACAGTTCTGTTCGGGCGACGGTTAATCTCGCGACGAGTTTGATTCAATATCGCACCGCTTCGGGCTGGGAAATCCGGAACCGGACGATGGTCGGCGACTACAATCGTGGCTATCAAAACTACGTCCCCGGCACCGCGACCGCGAATCAGTCTCTGGTCACGCTCACCGCGTATAACAACGTCACCCAGCGCAAAAATCTGTTCAACCAAACCGACTTCACCCGTCGCTTGGTCGCCGGCGCCGTTCAACACACGTTCCTCGGCGGCGTGGAACTTGGTCGCCAGCTCACGGACAATTTTCGGAACACGGGGTACTTCAACAATGCCGCCACCTCGCTGGCCGTGCCCTATGCGAACCCCACAATCAACACCCCGGTGACCTGGCGGCAATCGGCAACGGACGCCGACAACCACCTCAAGACCGACGTCGGCGCCCTCTACGCCCAGGATCAAGTTGAGTTCAGTCGGCAATGGCAGGCCGTCGCCGGCCTGCGCTTCGACACCTTTTCTCTTCGGTATTACAATCATCGGACCGGCGACTACCTCGGCCGCCGGGATCCGGTCGTGTCACCGCGGGCCGGGTTGATCTACAAGCCGCAGCCGGCGGTCTCGATCTACGGAAGCTACAGCGTGTCCTTTCTGCCAAGTTCGGGTGATCAATTTTCGTCGATCACGACAGTCACGCAACAGGTGAAGCCGGAAAAGTTCACCAACTACGAGGTTGGTGCAAAATTCGACCTGCCGCGGGACGCTTTCCTCACCACCGCGATCTACCAGTTGGACCGCACCAACACCCGGGCAACCGACCCGAATGATCCAACCCGAATCCTTCAAACGGGCAGCCAGCGTTCAAATGGACTGGAGGTCGGCTTGAACGGAACCGTGACCAAATCGTGGACCGGCTCGCTCGGTTACGCCTATCAGGATGCCTACATTCGAAGCAACACGACGGCAGCCCGTGCCGGGGACACCGTGGCCCAGGTGCCCAAGCACTCCTTCTCGCTATGGAATAAGTTTCAGCTGACACCAAAACTCGGAGTCGGGTTGGGGGTGATCCGGCGGTCGGACGTGTTCGCGGCGGTGGACAACACGGTCACGTTGCCCGGCTATACCCGGGTGGACGCAGCCATTTTCTACACCGTCGCGGACCATTGGCGCGCGCAGGTGAACGTCGCGAATCTCCTGGATCGAAAATACTACCTGAACGCGGACGGTAACACGAATATTTCACCCGGTGCTCCGATTGCGGTTCGCGCCGGCTTAACCACCCGATTTTGATTGGGGCAGCTTTGGAATTATCCCCAGCCAACATTCGTTTGCCGTGATTCCAGTCCGCCGGAAACAAGCCGCAGCGTTTCCGGGGCCGGCGGCAACCGCGCCGATGGCATCGCATTCGTTTCGCTCCCAGCGCCTCCGCCCCGTCGAGCCTGCCGGACCCGGCGGAGCCCACGTTTAATCAAATCCTTCACGCAAGTATTCCATGGACATATTCCTTCGCCTCCTCCTCGTTCCATCCGTCATGATTTGGGCTTGGTCGCTTGCCGGTTGCGCCACGGTTTCGACCGCCACCGGTGCCGCCTCCCGCGCGCGTGGCAGCGCTCAATGACACCGGTCCGCTGCGGATCGATTCCGCGTCGGTCTTCACCCTCGACGGCCGGAATGTCGTCTCCGGTTGGATCCGCAGCCGTTCGGCCGACCTTCCGGAATCCAACCACGGAGACGTGGTGCTCCTTGACGCCGATGCCAAGGAGATCCGACTCCAAACCACGCTGGTGCGACTCTACCACCACCGGCACAGCTCGTCGTCACCCGACCGCTTCACTGTCTTGCTGGACCCATGGCCGGACGACGCAGTCGCGATCCTCATCCGGCCCGAGGTGGGCCGAGGGCAGGCGGTCGGACCCGGTGGTTGAGGGGACGTGTCACTGGACCGCTCACATTAGATCAGAGCCACCCGAACGAGTGCCGGTTCGTCGGGATCATGAAAACCGGACCACGCCAGTTTGATCGCGGCCGAAGCGGCGCGTGCTCTTGGAAAAGGGGAAGAAGCCAACGAACACGAAAAGCGTGCGCGTGAACTCGGTTGGACGGGGACAAGACTCCGATCTTCTGGGACCTAGGGGTTGGTCGCTATGCTGTGATGATGCGCCACCCAGTCCCGGCATCTTTGCCCGTGCGACTTCCAGTCAAAAAACGGTCTCGCATCGCCGTGGCGCACGGGTGCGGGTGTCGTTCCGGCTCGGGCGTTAATTGGCTGCCGGGCGATGAGATCGGTATTTGGTTTTGCTGCGCCGTCGACTAGCGCCGCAGCCCGGAACCGCGTTGACTCAGACCGCTGATGCAGAAAATGAGGGAGGCGCGATGCCGCGCGTGCGACAATTATTTGTGTGGGTAAGGGTAGTCCTCTGGCTGCCGGCGACCCTCCATTGCGCGATGGACCGGGCCGGGCTGTTCGAAGTAAAGCCGGTGTGCTGCGACGACGAAAAGGCGCAGGCGGCCGATACCAAAAGCTGCGCCGAACGATGCAGCCTGCTCGACGGTGGAGCGCAGAAGCTGGCCGTCGATCTGGCCAAGGCCCCGGCTCCCGTCCTGCGTGCCAGTCTTGCCGATTTGATCGAGGGGGTCCCCGAGACGCTCCTCGTCCCGCAGATATATCCGATGGGTCGGTATCTCCGCCAGAGCTGCCTCGAACCTGGCAGTTCGTGAGGCGCGCCGCACATTCGCTGCGCGCCCCCTCGCTCGCTTCCGAACGACTTCGTAGTGAGTCATCGTCGTCCCGTCCGTGCCGCAGGGCCGCGGAGGCGCCCTGGTCGCACCGCGCCGGCCGTCCCGTGCCGCGCAAGATCCAACCGTTAGGAAGCTTTAAATTTTCCTTTCTCTTTTCCTTGGTTCAACCGCGCTGGCCGGTTCGCTGGTGCTCGCACTCACGCTGATGCCCGCGCTTTGCGCGTATTTCCTACGGGGAAAGATCAAGGAAGAGGACAACTGGCTCGTGCGGGCCTGCAAGGCCTTCTACGCCCCCTGCTCAAGGTCGCCCTGCGGCTGCGCTGGTTCGTCGTGGGCGCCGCCGTGCTGCTTTTCGGCTCCTCGCTCTGGCTGTTCACGAAGCTGGGGGCGGAATTCATCCCGCAATTGGACGAGGACACGATGCTGCTCCAGTTCATCTGCATCGGCAGCGCCGGCCTGACGGCTTCGACCACGTTCCAGCAGCCTGTCGGACTGAGCGATTTTTCAAAAAGCCGACGCCAGAGAATCGCTTAGGCGGCATTTTCGCGGAGGGGTCTGTTAGATTTGATGGTCTAAAATTCAGGAAAACGAGGAGCCCGTCGGACTTAGCCGCTTGAAGGCGTTTGTGGCTCACGATTTGACTTTTATTAACTCAAACTCGCCAATAATCGCTTCCAGAGGCCTTTATTTTCCAAGTCCGACAGGCTGTTAGTGGAATACCCCTAAATTCCGACAGGCTGGGAGGCGCGATCCGAGAAAATCCTCATCAAGAAATTTCCCGAGATCGACCGCATCTTTGGGCTTATTCGCACGGCCTAAATCGCCGTCGACCCGAGGGGGCCCAACCTGGGCGACGCTGACGTCGAGTTTAAGCCGCAGACGCAGTGGCGAAAAATCGGCGGGCGTCCCGCATTCAAGGAGGAGCTGATCGACCTGATGCAACGCGAACTCGCTGTCAACGCCGCGGGCCAGGCGTTTCTCTTCACGCAGCCAATCCAGATGCGCTGCAACGAAATGATGGCCGGCGCGCGCGCCGACATCGCGGTGAAGATCTACGGCGACGATTTTGAGGTCCTCGAAAGGCTCGCGACGCAAATCCGCGATCTGGCCCGCGCCATCCCTGGCAGCGGCGACGTTGAATTCGATTCCCTCGGCCGTTCACCGCTTCTGGAAATCCGACCGGACCGCCCCGCCTTGCGCCGCTACACTGTGCACGCGGCGGACGTGAACCGGGCCGTGACCGGCGCCATCGCGGGCGAAGAAGTCGGAACCGTGATCGACGGCAACCGGCGCTTTCTGATGGTCGTGCGGCTCGATGCAGAAGCCCGGCGCGAAGTCGATGTGATGAAGCGCGTGCCCGTGCGAACCGACGGCGGTGGCATGCTTACGCTGGGACAGGTCGCCACGTTCACGATGACCGATCAAGTCGGCGCGATCACGCGCGAGGCTGGGCAGCGCGGGTCGCCATCCTGATCAACCTGCGCGGCCGCGACGTGAAAGGTTACGTCAACGAAACGCGCTCCCGCATCAACGCGGAGGTAACGTTTACCGCCGGGCTACTACGATGAGTTCGGCGGCCAGTTCGAAAACCTGCAAAAGGCGCGGCTGGCCCTGATCGTGCCGATGGCGCTGGGCTTCATTTTAATCCTGATCTACGTGAGCTTTGGCAGCCTGCGTCAGGCCGCGCTCATTTTCGTGTGCGTGCCGCTGGCCGTGACCGGAGGAGTGTTCACACTCCGGCTGCGCGACGTGCCCTTCACCATCAGCGCCGGCGTCGGGTTCATCGCGCTGAGCGGTATCGCCGTCCTCAACGGAATCATGCTGATCAGCTTCATCAATCAGCTCCGCCGCGAAGGACACAGTGGGCGCGACTCCGTGGTCGAAGGCACCCTGAACCGCCTGCGACCGAAGCTCATAAAAAATCGACCCTAACAAAATCACGCCGATAAATTTTTTTCTCTTGAACTACGCAGGCGCAGTAGCCTCTCTATAAATTTATCAGGTATAACCCCTAGTTTATTTTTTCTAATTTATGAAAACTCAGTCTCAGATACATGCCACCGGTGGAAAGGGCGAGAGGGTTCCCGCAGAGGTGCCGCCGAACCAAGCCGCGGGCAGCTTGGGCAGCGACGAGAGTTATCGATTGCTGGTGCTTACCCTCCGCGATTACGCGATTTTGATGCTGAATCCCGAAGGGCTTGTCGCGACGTGGAATCCCGGGGCTGAGCGGTTTAAGGGGTATCGGGCGGATGAAATTATCGGTAAGCACTTTTCGATATTCTATCCAGCGGAGGCACTTGCCCGGGATCTGCCACGCATCGAATTGGAGGGTGCTACCAAATTAGGGGTCCACGAGGATGTGGGTTGGCGGGTGCGTAAGGATGGTAGCCAATTTTGGGCGAGCGTCACGATTTCGGCTTTGCGCTCGGATGAGGGTGTCCTCATCGGGTTTTCTAAGGTGACAAAGGATCTCACGTTGCAGCGAGCCGCGGAGGCGCGGATCAAGCGCCAAAGCGATGAAATTCTTGAGTTGGCTACGCCCGTGATGCAGGTGTGGAAAGGAGTGGTGATGGCGCCACTGATCGGTTCGCTCGATAGCGCGCGGACTCAGCAGTTCATGGAGCGTTTATTAAACCGAGTGGTTGAGACTAATTCGTCGGTGGCGCTGGTGGATATTATGGGTGTGCCGACGATTGATACCAAGACCGCGCAGCACTTGATCGAGTCGATCACGGCGGTCCGGTTGCTGGGCGCCCAAGTCGTGCTTACCGGAGTGCGACCGGGGATTGCGCAAACCCTGGTCCATCTCGGTATTAATTTAGCGGATATTCTTACGCGCTCGTCGCTGGCGGGAGGGCTGCAAGTGGCCTTGAATATTCTCAAGTTGGAAGTGGTGGCGAAGACGCGCGGTCTGAAGGAGTAAATCAACCCATGACGCGCGATAATATTTCGGTTATCCGGCTTAAGGACATCCTGTTGGTGACGGTGCCGCCCGAACCAGATGATGAGACGGTGTCCGCTTTTCAGGAAAAGGTGTTGGATGTGATGGCGAGTAATGAGCCCCGCGGCTTGGTCCTGGATATTTCGACCGTGCAAACGCTCGATTCCTTTTTTGCGCGGACCCTAATGGAGACCGTGCAGATGGCGGCTCTGATGGGCACCCCCACGGTGATCGCCGGGATGCGGCCGGATGTGGCGATTACGGCCACGTTGTTAGGTTTGTCTTTTGGCCGGACTTTAACCGCTCGGAATATGGATAGTGCATTTGACCTTATAATTGAAAAAGCGGCGGAGGACTTGAGCATATGACACTCCGGCTGAACGAGGATTTTCCGGTTAATGAAGAAGGTGATATTGTGATGGCGCGTCGACTCGTTCGTGAGTTCGCGTTGCAGAGGGGGTTTGGGTCGACGGATATCACTCGGATTGTGACGGCGGCCTCCGAGTTGATCAGGAATATTTATGTTTACGCGGGAAAAGGGTTCATGCGCGTGTCCTTCAATGAGGAAGTGGTCAGGGTGGGAATAACGCTGACATTTAGTGATCAGGGGCCAGGAATTCCTGACATCGCGAAGGCGATGGAGCCGGGGTATTCGACGGGGAGAAGCATGGGCATGGGATTGTCTGGCTCGAAGCGTTTGATGGATGAGTTGACCATCCGATCCGAGGTTGGGAAGGGAACGACCGTTATCATTGTAAAATGGCTGTCCAAGTAACGACGGCATCCGAGGTGGAGGGTGAGTTTGTCGTGCGAGAACAACTCGACGTCGGGCCGGCCTTGCGCGCGGTGGGGCTCGCGGCGAAAAGCATAGGCTTCCCAGCTAAGGAGTGTGCGGAGATCGCGTTGGTGGCGAGTGAGCTGGCGACGAATCTAGTGAAACACGGGGCCGGTGGGAAATTGCTTTTTGGCGAGGAGGTGAGGAGCGGGCAGAGGGGATTACGGATCGAGGCGCTTGACGACGGGGGGGGCATCGCCGAAATCGAGCGAGCACAGCAGGATGGTTTCTCGACGAGAGGTGGCTTGGGTATTGGGCTCGGAGCGGTCAACCGGCTAACGGATGAATTGGAGATCGTCTCGGGGATCGGGCGTGGCACGCGAGTAATCTGTCGAAAATGGTTACAGAACGTGCGCGTGGTGAACAATGCGCAAAGGTGGCAAATCGGCGTAGCTTCGCGCCCGAAGTTGCTGCAAAACGGCGATGATACGGTGATGAAGATTTGGGACGATGATTTCTTGGTTGGGGTGATTGACGGGGTCGGGCACGGGGCTTTAGCGCACCAAGCGGCGAGGGCGTCGCGTCTCTACGTTGAGGGACATTTCGACCAACCGATGGCGATGATTTTCCAGGGGGTGGAGCGTCTCTGCCGTGGTACCCGCGGTGTTGTGATGGCATTGGCTCGTTTCCGCAAGGCAGCGAGTGAATTGGAGTTCGCTTCAGTGGGTAATATCGAAGCCCGTCTGCTTTGTGGCGATGCCCCGTTTAAGGATGTGGTGAGACGCGGCATTCTAGGGCTGAGGGCCCCGCAACCGGATGTCGTGAAGTGTGCATGGACGTGCGCGGACGCCTTGGTTATCCACTCTGATGGTGTCGATGCGCGCTGGTCGTTGGCGGGATTGCACGAGTTGGTACGACTTGATCCGACGGTGATTGCCCAAGAGGTGCTGGCCCGCCATGGCAAGTTAACTGACGATGCGACGGTCTTAGTCGTAGCGCGGAGGAGGTCGTGAGTTTGAACGAGGCGGTGAAGGAGACCGAGGCTGTGAAGGCAAAGTTCGATGAGCTTTTGCTGGAGTTGAACCAGACTAATCGGGAGCTGATGGAATCGATCCTTGAGATGGATGATCGAGTCGGGGCGCGTACGCGTGAACTTGTGGAGGCCAATGAAGCCCTCAGGGCGCAGTATGAGGCGCGAGAGGCTTCGGATCGTTTGGTGCGAGAGCAAGCGCGCCTACTGGATCGGGCCAACGAAGTGATTATCACGGCTGACCTGGAGAGCCGCATAACCTTGTGGAACAAGGGTGCGGAGCGGCAATTGGGGTGGACGTCGGTGGAGATTATAGGATCGCATTTGCACCGAGTTTTTGTATCCGACGAGATCAGTGCGGCATCAGGTTTCGAGGCAGATTTTAGTGTGCTTCGCGATTGGCGGAAGGAGCTGAGAGTGGTGAGCAAGACGGGTGACGCCTTTATTTTTGAGACCAGGGCTTCGGTTTTACGTGCAGATGACGAGGTCGTCAGCGGGTGGCTGATCATAGCCTCAGACATCACGGCACAACGGGGACTTGAGGATCAGCTGAGGCGATCGCAACGGGTGGAAAGTATCGGTATGCTCGCAGCGGGGATTGCGCATGACCTCAACAACGCTTTGGCGCCGATCGGCATGGTGGCGGAATTGTTGCGCCGGAAGTTACCCGCCGCGAGTGATGCTTGGATGCTTGATACGCTAGACAAGAGCGTGGTTCGGGGCGCGGGTTTGGTGAAGCAAATCGTGAGTTTTGTGCGCGGTGCCGAGGGTGAGTCGAGGGTGTTGCAGTTGAAGCATCTAATGCACGAGGTTGCGACTGTCGTGGGGCAGACTTTTCCCAAGTCAATTAGTGTCAGGGAGAGCGCCGCAGCTGACCTTTGGCTGATCCAAGGGCAGGTTACCCAGGTGCATCAAGTCCTGTTAAATCTTTGTGTGAATGCACGAGATGCGATGGCGGATGGTGGCACATTGGAAATGCGGGCCGAAAATCAGATTTTAGATGATAAGAGTGCCGCGGCTCTCCCGGACGCGAAGCCCGGTCGATGGGTCGTGCTTAAGATTAAGGATTCCGGTAGCGGGATACCGGCGGCGGTATTGAAGTTGATTTGGGAGCCCTTTTTTACGACGAAGGCGGCCAGTGGTGGTACGGGTTTAGGATTGGCCACGGTGCGGGGGATTGTCGCAAAACATGGGGGCTTCATCATCTTGGAATCGGAAGTCGGTCGGGGCACGGTTTTTCGCATATTCTGGCCGGCGGTCGATGCGCCTGAGGAGACCTTGAAGGCCGCGCCGAAATCGCTGAGCCGAGGTCGTAACGAACTGATTTTGATTGTGGAAGATGAGAAAGATAACCGCGAAGTTCTGCAAAACGTTCTGGTGGGGGCTGGCTACCGCGTGGTGACGGCGAAGGATGGTGCGGAGGCGATTTCAATGGTTGAACGGCGAGGTCGGGAACTCGCGGTGGTAATCACTGATTTGGATATGCCGGTGCTGAGCGGCAAAGCGTTAATTAGTCGGATTCGTGCGCTTGATTTGGGCATTAAGATCATGCTGATGAGTGGTAGTGTCAGCCCAGCGGACCTAGATTGCGACGCGATGCTGGCGAAGCCGTTCGGGGTGGACGTTTTGCTTCTGCAGGTGAACGCATTGCTCGAAAAAAAAAGTGGGATGGTGTGATCAGCGCTCGTTCAAGGACGGTGGCAGACGATCGGGCGCTTTGGGGTTTGACCTCTCGGGTTTGCAAGAGAGCTTCCACGAGCTCTCCGGTTCAGCATGCGCGAATTCTCATCAGCGATGGATTTGGCGGGGGCCGGGCGATCTCCAGGCACTGGCTGACTGCAGACCGCCCAAATGTTCCGGAGTGAAGTCGGGCCCGATCTGAGCAAGCTCTGCGCGGCCGAACACTTCGCGTCGTGGCTGCGACTTTGTCTGGACAATCGTCTAACCGGCGGGGCCAAATTGGCGTGGCGACCCGGGCTGGTGGCCAACCGGCTGGCCGATGTCGCTCCCTTAAACTGATCCACTTTTGCTCACCTAAATTGACCCACCTCCAAAAAAAGCTGCTCAGATAATTGTGTCAGGGGAGCGAAGCACGGCTTCGTGGCCACCATCGGCGACAGGAGTGTCGCCGGTCCGTCGGATGGGCGACACTCTTGTCGCCCCTGCTGCATGGGAGCCTCCCCACCAAAACAAGTTTTTGCCCCGACGGGAAGAAACAGATTTCAATTTCCACCAACGACTTGCAGAAGCTATTTCATGGGAGCGCGAGAGGGTGGGTGGTGGGGGAGCGAAGCACGGCTTCGTGGCCACCATCGGCGACAGGAGTGTCGCCGGTCCGTCGGATGGGCGACACTCTTGTCGCCCCTGCTGCATGGGAGCCTCCCCACCAAAACAAGTTTTGGCCCCGACGGGAAGAAACAGCTTTAT
>CAMDOF010000154.1 GCA_945903465.1 Opitutus sp. GAS368 | reverse complement strand
TCGATGTTGATGGTATTGAGGGATGGGCCCATGCCGCGGATGTTGAATTGGTAGTTAAGTCCCTCTTCCGTTGGACTGCCGGCGACGCCGGCCATGCGCATCAGGACTTCGCCGGAACTCATGTTGGGCAGGTTGCCGAACTGATCCATGGAGACGACGTCCTTGAGGTTGGCTGCATTGCGGCGGTCGGTGATGGCGGCGGCGAAGCCCTCGCGTTCGCCAGTGACCTTGAAGGCATCGAGTTTATAAATGGCGGTCGTGAGATCAAAATCACGCACGACTCGCTGAGCGGCGGCTACCGTCACGGTGGCCCGCATGGTATCGAGACCGATGTAGGTGACGCTGATTTCATGGGTGCCGGCGGGAATGGGGGTGAGGGTAAAAACCCCCGAGCCATCGGAGAGCGCGCTGAGGCCGAGCTGGGGTATCTGAATTTTTGCACCGATGAGGAGATTGCCGGTTGCGGCGTTACTCACCGCACCTGTAATGGTGCCACTCGGGCCCTCGGCGGCGAATACGTCTGTTTGATGTCGGGAGATGAGCAGGACGCCAAATAAGACTATCAGGCGAGTGAGTGTCGTGAGGGAAACAAACTTACAGAGGCAGGTAGGCATTGATTTCATATTGGGTTGGTTGCGGGGCAGACGATTACACGGGTAGGTACATCTTGGGGACGTTTTTGGCTGCTTCAAAAACAGAAGATAGATTCGTTTTTTTTGTCAACTGCTCAGGTCGATTCCCGGCCATCACGAGCACCGATCACCTTTGGTGCGGACCACTTTCGCCGACATCCTCGGCGTTCTTGCGCGCGGTGACCAAGGGTCCGACATAGTGGTCCGCACAGTCCACTGTGCGGGTCCGAGTCAGGAGAAGCCCCTGCCGCACGCCCCTGCCGCACAGGGGACTGTGCGGACCACTTTCGCCGACATCCTCGTCCGGCCCCACTCGCTAGGCTCGGCCGACGACGACGACGACCCTTGCTCGCCGCGATTAGCGGGCACCTCGGCGATGTTGGCCGGGCTCATGTCGATGGGCACCTCCGTGATGGCCCGCGGGTGGCCTTGGGGTTCGCCCGGCGCGGTGACGAAGGGGCTCCCGGTGGCGCTGGCTTTTGCCCGGTCTGGCGAAGCGTAGGCGTTTGCCGATCAGGTCGCAAACCCCGCTGCCGTCGTGATGGCCCCCGGGCATGCTCAGCTCAGCGCACGCCGCGCCGGCCAGCGCGCTCCCATCCACCCGCGGACACGCCGTGGTCTGAGGCGTGCGCACAGAACACTTGCCTGCGCTGGAGGGACGCCGGATGTTCAGGCGATGCAAGGTAAACTCATCCAAGGCGCGGCGTGGGGACTGGTGCTCGCTTTGGCGAGGGTGGTGGCGGTGGCCAGCGAGCCCCTGCGGGTGGGAGCGGACCGGATGGAATGTCCCAATGGGGGAGAACCGATCGAGGTGTTTACGTATAAGCCGGAGGCATACAAGGACGGTCCGTTGCTGGTGGTGTGCCATGGGGTGCAAAGAAATGCGGAGGACTACCGTAATTTTGCGATAACGCTGGCCGAGCGTTTTGGGGTGCTCGTGGTGGCGCCGCGGTTCGACAAGGAGCGGTATCCGTTGGAGCGTTACCAACGAGGCGGGCTCGTGGATAAAGCCGGGCAAGTGCAGCCGGCAGAAGCTTGGACTTACGCGGTGATTCCGAAACTGGTGGCGCAGGTGAGGGCGCTGGAGGGTAAGCCGCAGTTGCCTTATTATCTGATTGGGCATTCGGCGGGGGGGCAGTTTTTGGTGCGCTTGGCGGCATTTTTTCCCGGTGAAGCGGTACGGATCGTCGCGGCCAATCCTGGCTCGCATTTGTTCCCGACGAGGGATCAGGAATTTGGATACGGGTTTGGTGGTTTACCGGAGACGTTGAGCAGCGACGACGTGCTTCGCGGTTATTTGGCGGCGCGGCTGACGCTTTATTTGGGAACGGGTGACATCACGCCGGAGCACAGTTTTGACCAGAGCACCGCGGGGATGCGGCAAGGGGCGAACCGGCTTGAGCGGGGTCGGGCGTGTTTTGCGGCGGCGCAAGCGTTGGCGAAGGCCCGAGGGTGGATTTTCAATTGGCGTAAAGTGGAGACGCCGGGGATTGCGCATGAAGCGGCTCTGATGTTTGCCGCAAAAGCAGCGGGAGAAGCGCTTTTCGGCCAATGAAACGCTCCCTCGTGCTGGCTCCCGAGGTGGCGGCGGCGTTGCGTGATGGGGGCGCGGTGGTCGCGCTGGAGTCGACGTTGATCACGCATGGGCTCCCGTATCCGGCGAGCGTGGAGACGGCGTGGGCGATGGAGGCGGCGGTACGGGCGAGTGGGGCGGTGCCGGCCACGATTGCGATTTTGGCCGGGCGGATTACGGTGGGGCTGACGCGGGCGGAGATTGACTACCTGGCGCAGCGACCGCTGGGGGCGGTGCGGAAATGTAGTCGGCGCGACCTGCCGATTGCGGTGGCGCGGGGTGAGGATGGGGCGACGACGGTGGCTGGCACGATGATTGTCGCGGCGGCGGCTGGGATCCCTATTTTTGCGACGGGAGGGATTGGTGGGGTGCATCGCGGAGCGCCGTTTGATGTATCGGCGGATCTTTTGGAACTAGGCCGGACGCCGGTGGCGGTGGTGTGTGCCGGGGCCAAGGCGATTTTGGATTTGCCGGCGACAGCGGAAGTTTTGGAGACGCAAGGCGTGCCGCTGGTGGGGCTCGGAACCGACACGTTACCGGCATTCTATTCACGCAGCAGTGGGTTGCCGGTTGACGTGAATGTGGCGACGGTGACGGAGGTGGCCGCGATCATTGCGGCGGCGCACCGGTTAGCGGCGCAGCATGGAATTCTCGTGGTGGTGCCAGTGCCGGTGGCGGACGAGCTGCCTGCGGCCAGTATTGAGGGGGCGATCCAGCAGGCGACGCGGGAAGCTTTGGCGGGGGGCGTGAGCGGTAAGCGGGTGACGCCATTCCTGCTCAAGCGGGTCGCGGAATTGACGAGGGGTGAATCGCGTAGGGCGAACACCGCGCTGTTGATCAACAACGCGGGCATCGCCGGCCAGATCGCGGTGGAGCTGGCCGGGATGAAATAAGCCAAGACCGGTCGATTGACCGGCGTTGGTTTAGGCGGAGATCAGGGTGACGGATTCGACCGCGACTCGATCGACCGGCGTGCTCTTTTCCCCGCCGTTAGATTTGGTGGGGAGGTTGGCAATTTTCTCGAGGACATCCTCGCCCTTGATGAGGGCGCCGAACGCGGTGTACTGGCGATCGAGAAAGCGGGCGTCGCCGTGGACGATAAAGAATTGGCAACCGGCGCTGTCGGGGCTTTGTGAGCGAGCCATGGAAAGCACGCCCTTCACGTGGGCCTTTTCGTTAAATTCGGCTTTCACTTTATATCCGGGGTCGCCGGTGCCCGGCATGCCGTGGGCGCCGACCTTGGTGTTCGGGCAACCGCCTTGGATCATGAAGCCCTTGATGATGCGATGAAAGGCGGTGCCGTTATAAAAGCCCTCGCGGGCGAGCTTCTTGAAATTTTCGACTGTCTTCGGGGCGACGTCGGGCCAGAAGGCGACCGTCATTTCGCCAAAGGCAGTTTTAATTACAGCGTGTTCTTTAATGGATGCAGGATTGCTCATAGAAAAGCAGAGCCAACGGGCCCCGCGCGTGGTCGCAAGAACCGATTGCTGGTCATGGTGCGAATTCGACCGGTCGGGTGACCAGCGGTGAGCGGATTTGGCGGGGTGGTGGGTTCGTGGCGGGTGGGGGTGGCGGTGGGCAACACGGATCGACGGAGTTTTTTCCAGCGCCGAGGAACGCGGGAGGGCCGCGCCGAGGGGCGGGCGGGCGATCCGCGCGGGTGACTCTGGCGGGGTGGCAACGTTGCCGCATACAGGGCCGCGCCGTGGGGCGGGCGGGCGATCCGCGCGGGTGAGGGGCGCTGGGTTTGCCGAGTCGGGTATTTTGAAAGGTGGTGCCGAGCTCCGTGGTGGGTGGAAGAGTGGCCGTGTTTGCTGGGTTGATCGATGTGCCCGCAATCACCGTGCACGCAGCAACGGGGCTCCTCGCGAGTGAACACGCATGGGTGTTTTCGTGACGTGTGATGGTCGCCCGACTTGCCCCTGGGTTGGCCGGTGGAGTGCGCGGCCAAGGTCACTTTCGCAGGGAAGCGGCGCCCGTCCTGAGCCGGGCGCTGGGGTTGCGCCGGACGGGACTCTGCGAGGAACGGCCAACGCTCGGTGGCGGTCAGGAGCCGGCGAGGCGTTTAACTTCCCTGATGATCGTCTCGAGGGAGGCTGTTTTTTCCAGGTAGGCCGCGATTTTCTTCCCGACGATGCTATTGAGGGTTTCGTGATCGAAGAACATACCGGTGAGAAGAATAATGGGCACGGCTGGGGCGACGGCGGCTAATTGGTCAATGATTTCGAAGCCGTCACTCTCCTCCAGCTGTAGGTCCGTGATGATTAGATCGGGACGGGAAGCGCGCACGGCATCCATCGCCTCGGCGGCAGAGCTGACCCCAGTGACACGATAACCGGCGGCGGTCAGGACCTCGCGCAGGAGGTCCCGGATCACGCTCTCGTCATCGATGGTTAAAATGTGCTTAGTCATAAGAAGGGGGGAGGGAGCGTTAACTGAGAGGGGGCGGCGTCGGCTTGGATTTTCCGAGGTTATCACCTCCTTTAAATTTTATTTGGTGACTGGGACCGCATCGCTCGGCTGGGCGGGGATTGGGGTGGGTGAAACGAGTCGCAAGGTGACGACGCAGCCGACGACGCGGCCGGCGTCTTTGAAAGGCACCATGGCGAGGATGACGGGAATGGGTTGGCCTTTCTTTTGGGTGAGCGTGGCGGGAAGATTTTCGAGGCCGCGCGATTCCTTGAGCGCGTCGAGCAAGAGCGCCAGGCTGGCGCCGGGTGGGGCATCGCGCTCCGCATTGAGGCGGACAAACTGGCTCAAGGGCTTCCGGATAATTTCTAGGTCGCTGAGGGCGGTCGTTTGTAATACCGCAGGGTTTATGCGGGAGATGTGGAGTGCCTTGGTGAGCACGAAGACCATCTCGGTGATTGAATCGATGATGAGTTGATTGTAGCGGAGCTGATGCTCGAGGGCTTGGCTCGCCCAGCGACGTTCGAGGTTCTGGGCTTTGAGGGCATCCCGCATGGTGCGGAAGGCCAAGGTGAGGTGGCCGATCTCATCGTCGCGCGGGGCGGGAGCGATTTCGCAATCGAGGTTTTGGCGGGCGATCGAGTCAGCGGCGACGGCGAGTGGGCCGAGGGGGCGGAGGGCGAAACGTGTCACCAGAATAACGATCGTGCCGAGCGTGACGAGGAGGCCGGAGATAAAAAGGGCGGTGATGCTGCGGAAGGCGCGCTGGTTTTTCAGGAATTCGGCCTCATCGTAGACGACGATGACGCCCCAGCCGCCGATTTTAGTGGGCTTGTAGTTAGCGTGGACGCGGCGGGTGGGGAGTGATTCGAGGAAGCTCAGAGCGCCTTGGCGCTTGGCGAGGACATTTTGGCGGATAGCGGCGAGTTCGGGGGTGTTATTTTTTTCGGCGAGGGTCTCGATTGTTTCAGCGATGATGTAGTTAGGTTTGGGGTGGATGATGAGGCGACCGCTGCGGGAGAAGATGATGGTGTAGCTGGTATCGGAAAACTCATTAACGTTGGCGAGGCGGCGGAGCCAATCGAGTTCGATCAAGGCGGAGACGACGCCAGCGGGCACGCGATCATCGTTGACGGTCCGGAAAAATGGCATGGAGACGCGGATGACGTTGCGATCAGTGCCTCCCTGGTCGAAGAACGGTTCGCTCCAGATGGTTTGGCCCTTGTCGATCACCTCGCGGTACCAGTCGCGGGTCCAGTAGCTCTGATCGGGTGCGGCGAGGTCACGGGTGACGAAGCGCGTCGCGACGTTAGAGCGGTGGAGGCTGACACCAAAGTGCTCGGTGGCAGGGGTGAGTACGCGGGGTTCGAAGGCGATGCTGCAGCCGAAGATTTGAACGGTGTCGATAATAAGATGTCGGGCGATTTTTTCGACATCGGAGGCTGTCACCATCAGATCCTCGAGTTCGAGGGCGGCGAAATGGGTGATGCGCTCGATCGAGCCGACGACGGCGTCGAGGCCGTCGACGACGGCGGTGGTGGCAGCGATGGCCTGGACCTCGGCCTGATCGAGCAGCAGGTGCTCAACGGCGCGCCGATTAATTTCGGTGAAGATAATCAGCGTGAGGCCGCAGACGATCAAGAGCGTCCCGGCGAGCCGAACAGGAAGACTACGGAAAAATGAAACGCGAGCGTTCACAGAGCGAATGGGTAGAGTTCTCTATTTTTGCAAGTGGGTGGCAAGCCGGTTTTTTTCAGGGAGCGGTTAGACCCATCGAGAACGTGTTTTAAGCAAACGGGGAGCGCAGCCGAAGATGAAGACGATCGAAGGAGTGAGTTGGGGAGCCGAGTTAAGAACTTGGATTGAGCGAAAGGTGCGCGGTTTTCGAGGCTGAGTAAATTTTGAGCGGGGCGTAAGAGCGTTTGAGAAACGACGAAAGCCGGCGGATATTTCTGGGGTGATAGAACGGATGGTCGCTAGTGATGAAGCGATAGTGATGATGGCGGTTAAAAATGAATGGATTCATTTTAGAATTAGTCATTACAGTTCTTGTTTTAAACGATGTCGTGTACCCTCAGCGCTCCCTCAAGGCCTTTCCGTTGCTCGCCGGCGCGGGTGCGTGGGTGGCGAGTTTGGGTGGTGGGCTGGGTGCTGCTGGCGGTCATGGATACTTGGGCGTGGGCGGCTGGGCTGGGTCGGATTGTGCCTGATGTAGTGGCGTTGAAGAGTATGCCGACGACGGTGCTGCCCGCACCGCCGCCGTGGGATTCGGGGGGGAAGGCGACGTTATGGACGATTGATGAGATCAAGGCTGAGTTTGCTAAGAATACGGATACGCCCCCCCGGGTGAATTTTTTACGACCGATTTTTTTGCGGCCGGAGCACGGGCAGTTGGTGGATTTCAAGGCCTGGTTCCGCAGCTTGGAGAAGCCGTTGAAAATCCGGTTTGTCGATCAGCTCTGGGATTGCGACAACTATGTGAGTTGTTTTGTGGCCTTTGCGGACTTGCTGGGGCTGCGGGCGGGTGAGAGGCGAGGTTCGTTGTGTATTGGATGGGCGACCGTGAACTACCGGTATCGCTTTGCCGGGGTGCGCGCGGGCACCGCGCATGCGGTGGTGGTCGTTGGGACGAGCAAGGGACTGTTCATTATTGAGCCACAGGATGGGACGATGGTGGCGCTGCGGGACTTTCCCAATCGTCACACGATGGAAGAGGTGAATTTTTAGTCGATGAACGCGCGTTGGCTCATTGGGCTCTTATTTTTGGTGGGTGGCGTGGGCCGGGCGGCTACCGGGGAGATTCACCTGCCGGCCTTTCCAACGCCTGCGCTGGTGCTGAATGGCGCGATCCCCAAAGAGTATTCGTCGCTGCATCTTTTGCGGGCGCTGCATCGTGGCGGGGTGCATGGTTCAGCGAATTTAGAAACGCTGGATGCGGATTACGCGTTATTGCGGATGGATTCTTTGGGGGCGTTGGCGGGATGGTTGGAGGCGGCTTGCCTGGCGGTTGACGTGAATGTTCTGCAGGCGCGGAGCCGCGCCTACGATGGCACGATATTTGCGCGATTATTGGGGGTGGCGACCTCGTTGGCGGCGTTGCGTGAAAATGAGTCCAAGCTCGCGATCCCGGTCGGCGTGATGATATGCGAGCGCAAGGCGGTCTGGGGCGATTTACCGGGTGACGGGGCGACGGATGCGTACGTGGTGTTTGCGACGGACGGGGGTATTTTAGTCTACGACCCGCCGACGCGGCAACTCGCGAACCTCTCGGAATTTCCCAACAAGGCGCGTATTTTACGGATTCGTTTTTAAGGAAAGGGCGGTCCGGCGCTGTTGCGAGGAATTCTCGCGCTGGAATCGCTGGACGGTAAAACCCACAATCTCGACCCAAATCCCGATAAACTGGCGGGATTCGAGGAGTGAAATCACCGAACCCTCTTTTGGCGGCGCGAGCCTCCGTTTTCTCCGGCCGTGACAAAAGAAAGGCATCGTCGCCATTCAGCAGGCGGCGAAGAAGGGCGGTGACCGGAGTGGCGCTTAGATAAGCCAGGAGGGAAGAACGAAACGGCGATCATCGCAGTATCCGAGAAGTAGACACGCGCATCCGCCGTGTGGGCGGGTGAGGAAGGGGTAATTTTTCGGTCGTCATTTTCGGGCGCTGGGCACGCTGCGGCTGGGGCGGTGAGGCCCGAGATCGTCGGGCAAGGCGGGCGAGCAGGGTGCGGCGGGCCAGCCGGCGATAGCAGCGAGAGCGGAGGGCGCAATCGGCCCAGGCCTGCAGGGCGACGAGGGCCTCTTTGAGGCTGAGGCGTTCGATGGGCACGTCATGGGCGAGGCTGGCCGCGAGGGGCCACGCCCGGAGCAAGTTATAGCCGATGGCGTGCATCCAGATTTCCCGCTCGATCATGCTGGGCGAGAGGCCGCGCAGGAGATCGAGCGCGAGGTTGGTCTTGATTTGGCGGAAGTGCAGTTCGACCTGCCAGCGGCGGGCGGAGAGTTCGGCGATGGCGGAGTCGGAGCAGGCTTTTACGTCGAGCAACGAAGTGACGACGATTACGCTCTGGGTGCGGAACCCACGCACTTCCAATCGAAAACGTACGAGGCGCACCGTCAGGTTTTTCTGACGTTTTCTCCAGGAGCTTTTCGAATGTCCGCGCGGGCGTTGCGGCTTTTCCCAGTCTTCCTGCCGCGAGCGATAGTGGCGGGAACGCAGGGTGCGGGCTTGGTTTAGCCGAATCACAAAGTCGACTTTCCGGTCCAGCAATTGGCGGACAAAAAACCAGCCGCAAAAGGCGCAATCGGCCACTAGCACGTCACCAGCGTGCAACCATCCCACCCGTTTGCGCCATTCGCTTCAGAGCGTGCTGTTGCCAAGTGCCCCAACGAGCGCGATCTCGCCGAAAAAAATCGTCACGACGGCGAACCTGTTTGAGGAATTCCTCCGCGTCAAAGGGTTGGATTGAGCAGCCCCGACGTGACCCGTTGGTGCATCTCCCTATTGGCGGGCCACCGTGAACCGGAGGGATTGCCGGCCGGCGAGCGTGCTGAGGTCGACGGTGCCCTGCGCGTCGGGTGCGAGGGCGACGGCACCGGCCTGCGCACCGGTGATGCGCCAGCCGTCCGGCACGCGCAGGCGGAGGAGGGTCCTGGCCGGGCGTTGGCGGGCGGGGAGATCGACCTCGGCGAGGATTTCGCCCGCAGCCAGGCGGGATCGCACCGCCACCGAGACCTCCCCGAAGGCGGTGGGGGCGCGCTCGATCCGGAGGGACTTGCCGTCCTCGAGCCAGCGGGGCGATGTGCCGAAGAGCAGGCGCAAGGTATCGGGCCGACCGTCGTCGTCGAGGTCCCAGTCCTGGACGAGGAGGTGGCGGAGCGTAGTGAGGAGGTAGCCGCTGCTGGCGCTGTTGGGCGGGCAGAAGAAAAACCGGCCCTCGGCGTCGACTGGGACGAGGGTGCAGCCCTCGCCGCCGATGAAGGTTTGGCGCGTGAGCCCTTGGGCGAGCAGGCCGTAGAGGCTGAGAAGGGCGCGCTCGGGATCGTCGCGGCGGAGAGTGTCGAGGGTGTAGCGGACGCCGTAGAGCGGGTTGATGCGCTGGTCGTTGGTCCAGAAGTTGAACTGGGCGCCTCCGGATTTGACGAGGCCGAGGAAGATGCCCCCGTGCTGTTCCTGATAGCGGGGAATCCAGGTCTCCGCCTCGCTGCCCGGTGGAAAGATGCCGCTGCCGAGGGCGTAGCCGATGATGATGTTCCAGTAGGCGCCGATGCGGTAGTGGAGAATCGGTTGGTGGGCCGGCTCGCCGCCGTCGAGGGCGATGGGCACGAAAGGCGGTGTGGTGGAGCGGTCGACGGCGCGCTCGATCGCCTGCAGGACAACGGGCCGGAACGCCGCCGCGTCGTCCAGGTAGCGACCGGCGGCCGCGGCCTCGCCCAGCTCCGCGAGCAGGGCGCCGAAGTCGCGCAGGGCGCGCCACGCCTTGGTGTTGACGTTGAGGCTCTGCACGGGCGTGGCGATGTCGCCGCAGTAACGTTCTTTTGGATACAGACCGCCCGGACCGGTGCGCCCGCGCACGAAGCGATCGATCTCGGTTTCCCAACGGGAGCGGAGCTGCGGCACCGCGGAGGTATCGCGCGTCTGCCACACGTAGCGGACAAGGTTGTTGAGCTTGAAGGAGGCCTGGTGGAGCTCGAGGCCGGGCCGGGTGAAGTCGAAGAGCGGCTCGATGAGGCGGCGAACCTCGGGGGCGTAGCCCCAGTCGAGCAGGGCCATGACGGCGTCACTGCCCTCGGCGGCGTAGATTTGATCGTACTGGTTGCCGGTGCTGTAGCGCAACTGGCCGTGGTTGATCAGTTGGAACGACTGCACGAGCGAACTGCGCCAGGCGTGGTTGACGAGCGGTTCGGGCACCTCGACCGCCATGCCGCGGCCGAGCAGGGCCTTCCACGTGGCGACGCAGTGCGCCCGTTGTTCGGCGTAGGCGGCGGGGGAGACGGCAACGGTCCGGGCGGGATCGAGGGGTACGGTGGGCACGGCCAGCGTGACCGCGGAGCCGGCGGGCAGACGGGCGACCATGCGCCCGCGTTCGCGTTTCCAGCTCGAGTCGAAAATCGCGACGACGCGGCCGGAGGCGTCGGCCAAGCGCCCGTCGGCGAAGGTGAGCGGGGCGGGAGCTTCCAACGTGACGGTGACGACGCCGGCGACGCCCTGGACCAGATCGAAGCGGACAAAGACGACGCAGTCCGGCGCGAGCTCGGGCGCGGTGCTGGCGAACGCTTCGAGGCGGTAGATCTCCGGAGGTGTGGGCTCGCGCGACGGGGCGAGGGGCACCATGCCCTCGGAATGGACGGCGGTGCGGTGGGTGTAGCGGATCTCGGGGATGGGGAGCCAGCCCTCGGCGAGCGCGGGCTCGGTCACGCGGTCGCGCAAGGTGCCGAAGAGGAACTCGTCGCTGCCGACGCGAAACTGCAGCGGGATGCCCACGTCGGGCCAGGTGCGGGTGCCACCCCGGAGGTTGAGGCCGCTGCCGTTGGAGATGAGGCGGGCCTTGGGACGCGCGCCCGGATTGTTGTTGCGGAGAAACTTCGGGGCGACGGCGGGGATTTCACCGGGAGGACAGAGGACGATTGGGTAGTGGCGGAAGTCGGCATTGACGTAGCGCGGGGGCGGCAGCAACGGGGCGAGGAACTCGTAGCTGGCGCCATTGGGCTGGGCGAGGGCGGCCTCGCCCCACACGTCGCGCGAGGCGGCGAGGGCCGCGGTGAGCGAAGGCAGGGGTGCAGTGGCGGAAGTGGCGCCGGGGAGGCCCGGGGTGGCGAGTATGGCGGCAGCGAGGAAACGGAAGGGGGGCGAGAGCATGGAGAGGAAACGGAAGGGGGGTGAAAGCACAGCGAGGAAACGGAAGGGGGGTGAAAGCACAGCGAGGAAAGGGAAGGGGGGCGAGAGCATGGAGAGGAAAGGGAAGGGAGACGAGAGCATGGAGAGGAAAGGGGGAGGGAGGATTAGCGCAGCGCGGTTTTTCGCCGTTTCTCGGGGTGACGGGGCGCGGACGGAGCGCCCGTCTGTATTCGTACTGGCAATTTGATCGGTTTAAAACGTCCCCTTCACCCCGAACGTCCAGAGGGCGCCGAGCTGGGCGCGCGAGTTGAATTGGGCATACGCGGGCGTGTTCGGCCCCGCCACCTTGCTGTCGAGCGAAGCATCGCCGACGTTGCGCAGGTTGGCAAAGAGCGCGAGGTCTCGCGCCAGATTGTATTCACCCAACAGATCCACCTGCATCCGCTTCGACGTCCAGTTATAGGTCCCCGGCTCGATGCCCTGCCCCGTCGCCAGCAGTCCTTCGCGTTGGCGCCCGCGGTAATTCCAATTCGCCCGCACGTTGAATTTCTCGCGCGTCAGGCTGACGCCCCAGCTGCCGCTGCGCGGAATCAGGTTGATCCCGCTGAAGCTGGCGAGGGCCGGCCCACTCGCCCGCATCGCGGTGGCATTGGCAAACACCTGCACGCCACGCGCCCAGTGCGGCAGAAACGCGAGCACCTGTTTGTAGTTCAGATCGCAGCCCGTCATCCGCACCGTGCCGGCGATGTTCTGCTGGGTCGTCACGTCGTAGACGCCGTAAACCCGCGAATCCAAATCGAAGAGCGAGAGGAATTCCGGTGTCGCGCGAAACGTCGTGCCGCCAAAAAAGTCTTTGAATTCCCGTCGGAACGCGCCCACGGAGATTTGCCCCACGCCTTGGAAATAATATTCGAGCCGCACGTTCTCCGTCGTCGCGGTCCACGGTTTTATTCCGGCATTGCTGACCACGATGCGATTGCTCGCGCTGGGAATGCTCTCGGTGTCGGGCAGGGTCACTCCGCTCGCGTATTGGTTGAGATTGGGCCGGCCGATCGAGCGGTAGACGGCGCCGCGGACGATCAGGTTTTCGCGGAGGTTGAAGCTGGCGTTCAGGTTCGGAAAGAGGGTGAGAAACTCCTTGTCGGTACGCGCGCCGCGCTCGATCAGGGTGAGCCGCGCCGTCTGCAACGGATCCGCGGTGATCGCCAGCGGCCGGCCGTTCGCACCAAGCACGATCCGGCCGGCGGCATCGCGCTGGTAATTACGCGTCGGGTCGCTGAGCACGGCATGAGCCTCGATGTTCGTCTGCTCGGCCCGCAGTCCGCCGATGAATTTCAGCCTCCGCTCGAAAAAGGAAAGATCCCCGCGCAGATACGCCGCGGAGACGAGTTCCTCAGCGCGCCTCGAGGAGTTCATCAACGTGCGATAATCGCTGTTTTCATCGAGCGTCCAATGGCGCGGGTGCGCCACGTAGTCATCCCAAGTCCCTTCCGGGCTCACCCACTGGATGGGCGGAAAACCATAGGGGGAGGTCCGCTGCGAGAAGCTGGCGTCGAGAAACGGCGCAGCCGTGTCGTCGCTGCCGACGGGCGTCGTGCTGGCGCGGCCGTCCGGGCCGACGTAGTTGTAGGGCAGCGCGTGGTTCCGATAGGAGCGCGTCAGGCGCCGTACATCGAGCCCGCCCTTGAGTGAAACCGGCACCCGCCCGTAGAAATCGCGCCGGAGATTCGCATACATCGTGGTCTGCTCATCGCTCGGGTTTCGCCGCTGCGCGTTCGCCGAGATCATCGCGTAACTGGCAAGGGAATACGGATCGACGGACGCGCCCGTGACGCCATCCGCCACCGTGATCCGGCCGGGGCGCAGATAGAAAATGTCGTCGAACGAGACCGTCACGCCGGTGCGTTGGGCCGACTCGATGTTGAAAAATCCCTTGTCCACACCGCGCACATGGTTCGTCGCAAAGGATAATCCCGCCCCGGACTCGGCCTTCCAGACCGGGCCTTCGTGCCGCCAGGTGAGGGTGGGCATCCAGGTGCGGTTGAGCCGGTCGGTGCCGTTGGCCGTGCTCATGACGAGCGAGCCTGCACCCGCAACGCCGTGCGTCGCGGTCGGGCTGAAGTCGACGACGCGGTTCACGTTGAACGCGAGGGATCGCTGCATGACATTCGACGAGAACGACGACCACTGATACGAAAACGTCAGCCGATCGTTCGGCGCGAGCTTGGCGTCCACCGTCACGCCAAACGACCGGCGCTCGTAGTCGGTTCCGCTCACCCCGACGCTATATTGTGCGAGATAGGGCCGGTCGACCGTCGTGTTCGGGAATGCACCGCCGTTGGTGACCGCACCGACGCCGCGCCAGGTCGCGTTCATGAGGCGCTGCGCGGTATAACTCGTCGAACTGCCGGCGGAGAGCGTAAAACCCAGCCGCTTGCCCAGCGGTGCAATCCAAGCGAAATCGAACCCGGGATGAACTTTGCGCGTCGGATCCTTGCGCGGGCCCGGTGTCTTGTTGAAGGCGCGCTCGTCGTCGCGCATCGTGAGGTAGACGCTGCCACTCAATACCGAGCGCGATCGTCCGAACGAGCTGCGCGGCACCACGTTGATCGAACCCGCCAGCGCCATGCCCTGCGACTCCGGGGTCGGCGAATACGAGACCTCGACCCGGGAGGCGTTGTTGAGTCCCAGAAAATCGAGTGCGACGGCGCGACCGGTGCCGCCGGAGCCCGTGCTCGCGACGTTGAAGCCGTCCATCGTGATCGGCACATTGTCCGACGGCACACCGGCGATCGAAACCTCGCGCGGGTTGCTGTAGTTGAAAGCGACCGTGAGGCCCGGCATGAACTTGAGAAATTCGCCGACGTTGCTCTCCGAGGTGCTGCCGAAGTCATCGGTCGAAACGACATTCTTGATGTTGGCCGCGAAGCGTTGCTCGTTGATTGCGAGGGCGGCGGCGTTCATCTCGCGCGACTCCGCCACCACGAATTTGCCGAGCTTCACCGTGCGGTTGTCGCGCGCCGCGCCGGCCGCCGGCTCCGAAAATTCAAAGTTGTGCTGGACCGTCTGGCCGGGCAGCACCACGACCTCCGCCGTCTGCGTGGCAGGCCGGTGTAGAACACCTTTAGTTTCACCACCCCGGCCGGCACGTTTCTCAAACGGTAGGACCCATCAGATTCGCTGAACGCCTCTAGCCCGGAGTCCTCGATGGAAACGCGGGCGTTTTCCAGATACTCGCCGCTGCGCGGCTTGAGCAACTGCCCCTCGATCGTGGCGGTTGCCATGGTCTGCGCGCGAGCCGCGCCCGGGAGAACGGAACCGAGCGGGTAGACGAGGCCGACAAGGAGGAAGAAAGCGCATCGGGGTGATTTCATGGTGGGAGGAGGCATGGGACTCGCCCCGATGATAAGGCGCCTTTGGGCTGAACTTCATCGACGGGTGGAATGAGATATTGGCGGGGTGGAAACGGACGATTGCTTAATCATCCGAGTGGGTGGCGGGAGCCAGCGCCCGAGCTCGGCCGGTGTCAATTCTACAGGCGGCTCCGAGCTTGGCCGTTGTCAATTCTGCAGGCGGCGCGCCACCGTCAACGGGTGGATTCCGGTATCTTTCCAGGCGGAGGGCTGACGTAGGCGCAGCCTCGTCGGCAAAGCGGAGGGCTGACGTAGGCGCGGCCTCGTCGGCAAAGCGGAGGGCTGACGCAGGCGCGGCTTGGTCGGCAAAATGAGGACTGACTTAGGCGCAGCCTGGTCGGCAAAATGAGGACGAGCGCCGACGGCTCTAAGACCGCGCCCCGTCGCACCGCAAAGCGGCCAGCAACCGATCAGACGAAACGCCGCAACTGTCACTTAGCGGATGCATGCTTTCTCCACCGTCTCGCCCTAAAAAATCGCAATCGGATTGAGCGCGGAACCGGTCGCACCCGGCACGGCGAGCGGGGACGTGGTGATCAGGAAATCCCACCGCTTCCGTTGCTGCGCGGCTTTGCTCAGCTCCTCCAAATCGCAATTGTCCAAAATCGGCATCCCCATCGCGACAAGCACCAACAGATGGATGGGCTGGCGCACGCCGTCGACCCCCGACGGCATCACATCCTGCGCGGCATCGCTGCCCAGGACGGCGACATCGCGGCTCTTGAGCCAGCGTGCCGACGTGGCGTGCAGGCCGGCCAGGCTGCCGGACCATGGGCCCTTTTCCACCCGACGCGCCCAGCGCCCCGTGCGGATCAACACGACGTCGCCCGGCTGCACGCGCAGCCCGGTCTGTTTTTCCCAAGCGTCCAAGTCCTCCGGATAGATTGGCGTGCCAGGTTCCAGATACGGTACGCCTTTGAGTTTCGGAATATCCATCAATACGCCGCGCGAGAAGATCCCGTTGTGGACGTTGTAGACAGACAATTTCGCCGCGCCCTTCGCCGTGACTTCCTCCCGCGCGAACCCGTTATACATTTTCCCGTCGTAGAAGAAGTGACAGAGCGCATCGAGGTGCGTGTGAGCGAGACCGTGATGCGCCACGGTGAACGAATCGCTGTGCGACTGCGCCCCCGGCGTGGCGGACGTTGACAGCATCTCGTGGATGAACGGACGTGGGTTGTCGGCGGCCTTCTCCTTTTCGGCGTCGTGGGACAGCGATACGGGAATGCCCTCGCGCACGAGCTTGGCCGCCTCGCGCCGCTTTTCCGGCGTGATGAGATTGAGCGCGCCGAGTTCGTCAGCCGCACCCCAACGCCCCCAATTGGAGAGCTCTTTCATCGCGGTTTCGAAGTCGGCTTTGGTGTAGGTGGGCTTCGACGGCTGGCCTGGCAACGTCGGGCCGAAAACGAGTGTGAGCAGGAAAAAGGGCCCCCAAACGGTGGACATCTTCATAAGGCAAGACCTACGGAGACGACTGCGGCGTTGCGATCTGAATCATACCCACCACCGGCCGACGGGTGCACCGCGCGATCCTGGGCGAGGGAGCGCAGACGTAGGCGAAGCCTGGTCAGCAGAAGCGGATGAACGCCTGCGGCGCGTTGAGCGCGTTGTTCACGATCGCGCCGAGCGAGAGGCGGCCCGTGAGTTGTTTTTCCAACGCGTCCACCCAGGCTATCCGTTGCGGTAGTTTGGCCGCGATCCGGCGTTGTTCGGCGAGAGGTGGGGCAGGATGGAGGGGCAACGCTCCGTCGCCATCCCGGCCTGGGGCAACGCTCCAGGAATTCTCAGCAACAGCGCCAAGGGCTGAAAGCCCGCTGCATCGTTCAATCCCACACGTAAGCCTCGTCGTATTCCACGCGGTATTTCTTCAGGAGCATCCGAAACTCATCCTGAAACGTCGGCGATTTATGATGTTCCTCCTGGCGGTCGATGGAGTCCTTCAACGCCTCCAGATCCGATGGACCAACGGAGAGACATCCGTAGCCGCGTTGCCACGAGAACGCCGCTAGATCGGGCGACTCCGTTTTCGGCCATTTCGATGATGCCGTCTTCAAGGTCTCCACCCATTTCGCGATGGTGATGGTGCGCGACATACGGATGGCGAGGTGAACAGGGTCCGCCACGCCGCCGACGCGATAGGCTCTGCAATCCGCGTTGCGTGCGACCGTGGCCAGATAGGCGAGGGTTTCGGACGCGTGTCGGGAACGAGAAAGGGACGGCGCGCCTTCGTGCTGAAGATGACGTGGACGATGATGAGGCTCAATGATTGAGGGATGGCGATGGGGCGGGCTTTCAGCCCTCATGGTGTTCCCGGCCTTTGACCTGGGGCGTTGCCCCAGGCTGGGGATGGAGTCGCGCCTTTGGCGCTGGGGATGGAGGCGCGCGGTTGGGGCTGGGGCGGGAGGCGCGCGGTTGGGGCTGGGGCGGGAGGCGCGCGGTTGGGGCTGG
>CAMDOF010000153.1 GCA_945903465.1 Opitutus sp. GAS368 | reverse complement strand
GGACAGGTGCCCATTGTGTTACGACCGGGCCTGAAGATTTGTCAGCTTTTCTTGCACCATATCGATTCAAAATCGGACGAGGGAGACAAGAGTCTATTCAATTGTTTCCGGCGACCGGTGCTTCGAGAAATTCGCGAAGATAAGATTGCCGAGGCGTTGAGAAATGAAACCTGAGGGCTTATTCCAAGTGGCTTTCAAGTTGAGCCTAATTCATCCCGCCGCTCACGCGGCGGGCTACCGCGTAGCCCTGCGCGTGAGCGCAGGGACGGGGTTTCAGGGTGAGTCTCAATTTGAACGCAACTTGGAATTAGAACAACGGCCAAGTTCGTCACAATCAGAACAGTTTCGGCAGCTCGTTTAGGGTGGACTATTTTGCCTTGTCTTCGATGGGTGTGCAATTTTTTGTGATACGCCATGTGTATGTCGTATTCATATACTAATGGCAGACCGGCGGACCGGTTCGTCACTGGCATTTTCGGGCAATTTAGGTTGCCATAAGGTTGCCAGAAATGAGGTTTTTGGCTTCACTTCCTATGGTTTGAGTGCTTCTCTTTGCTCGTTCTAAAATACTAACAATCAACTAAGTCCGCGTTTATTCGCGATTTAGCTTCAACGGGGAAAATCGGTTCGAGTCCCGTCCATCCCGCCATTTAAAAAACCCGTTCGCCACTAGTGGTTAACGGGTTTTTTGTTGGTCCGAAAACGCTCAACTGACAACGACACTGACAACACGTGCGCGATTGTTCGCGGCTTCAGCTTTACCCCTGACCGGTCGCGTCCGTCCGAAACTTCGCGATGTTCGCGTTGATCACCTGATCGCCACCATCAACGAGAGACTCGTATCAACCGTCTCGAGTCCCGTCCATCCCGCCATTTTATCAAGGAGTTACGGAGCTCCTCTCAAAACCCTCTCAAGGAGGGTTACTTTGAGAGCATCCTGCGGCAGACGTAGGAAGCGAATGGCACAGACCGGCAAAAATAAGCTTCGCCGCTGGGAGCACCCGGGCCGGCTCCGGTATTTGCGTGCGAGAAATAATTAATCGGTAGGCCGGCGCCGGCGGTGGGCTCTCCGATCGCGGTACGGTGCCGGCTCGACTGGTCGGGGCTCACCAATTCAAACCATTCAAGACCATCGGCGACCGCCGGGGCGTGGGCCCGGGATTAGCATGACGGCGCGAGAAAAGACGGCCAAAATTTTTTTTTCGCTCTCCCCTGTCCGTCGAAACGCGAAGACGCCATCGCGGCCCTTTCGCTCCTCGAAGATAACGGACGTCGTTTGGTCCAGGCGGTCGCGCCCGCCAGGAAAAACGTTCACTCACCGGCGGGCAAGGTGACCGTTAAAGACGCGGTCAAACGACTCGTCGCCGAAAAAGAATCCGAAAATCTTGGCGAACGTTCCGGCCGTGACCTGCACAATCGCCTCGATATTTTTGCCCAGACTCTGAGCGAAAGGCAGGTCGCTGATATCGTGCAATCGGAAGTTGCGAATGGGTGGCGCGAGCTACGCGGTTTTTATGACGAGAGCGTCGAAGGCATCTCCCCACGGTCGAAGGAAAACTACCTGATAACCGTCCTCCCCATTTTCAATTGGGTTATCGCAAAAAGATATCGCGGTGCAGAAAACCCAGCCACCTCGATATCCAAGCTAAAAATCGACGAAAGAGGCACGGCCCGTTCGAGGCAGATTCGAAACCGTTCAAGAAACGGCTGGTGGGATCCTTCGCCCGTTTTTCCGGCGAGCAGTCTTAACCGACCGCAGCTTGCAGGGGCGCCGGCTGTTCTAAAACGCTGGCGCCAGCGCTTGCAAACGAGCGGGTTTGGGCATGGCGGGGGTAGCTGACCACAGTCTCGTTGGAGTCTTCTTTAGCCGCGCTTTCTTTGGGGGCGCCCTCGCGCCATTTTGCGGCGATTTGGGAGGCCTCTTGTTGCCAATTGGTCAACGAGTTCGAGTAGACGGAAATAACGGGGGAAGCCACGCTGTGGTCCCAGTTGAGGCTGGCTTTGAGGCAGACGGCATCGTTGGCCAAACTAAAGGTCTGAACGAAAATCTCGCCGCTCGGCAGCTCGTTGCCTGAGGAGCTGATGGGCTTGAGGGTGAGTCGGGCGAGCTTTTGGTGAAAATTTACCATGCGCGCTGCGGTCCACTTGCTCTCGCCTGGGTTGACGGTTCCGCTGGAAAGAGCGTTTTCGATCTCGGAAAGAAAAGATAGCAATCGCATGAATGACTTATCGGCCGCAAAATGGTTAACTTGAGATCTTTTTTTATTATTTTTTGGAAAGAACCCGCCACCGTGCACTTTTTCGGCGTTTTTAGTGGTTTATACTTAGGCGTGCTCAACATTTGTTTGCACGATGAGTTAGGGTCTTTTTACTCAGCGGGCTCCTATTTTCTGTTGCCACGGCTTCAACTGATTCATGTCACTGGATAAAATTCTCATCGTCGAAGACGATTCAGTCGTGCGCAAGATGCTCACGCTGATTTTCGCACGGCATAAGCTATCGATCAGCGCAGCGAGCACGCTCGCAGAGGCGGAGGCGCATTTGGCTCGTGAGCCATTTGATTTGATGCTCTTGGACTTGCGGTTACCGGATGGTGATGGTTTGCGTTTTCTTGAACAGGTTTCGGCATTACCGGTTCGGCCGCTGGTGGTGATGGTGACGGGTTTTGGTTCGGTGGAGTCGGCGGTGGCCTGCATGCGAGCGGGCGCTTTTGATTATTTGCTCAAGCCTTTTTCGCCGAGTCAGATCGATGTAATTTTGCGCAAAGCGCAGACCTATCGCCAATTGCTTTCGGTCAACCGCTTGTTGAGTGGCGATCATGAAGACGATGAAACGTCGTTAGTGGGGCGGAGTCCTTCGATGGCACGGTTGCGGCAATTGATCGATCGAGTGGCCCCGACGGATGCGACGGTTTTGGTGACGGGAGAAAGTGGAACGGGTAAGGAGATGGTATCGAGGGAGTTTTTTCGGAGGAGTCCGCGAAGGGGGCAGCCGTTCATTAAGATGAATTGTGCGGCGATATCCCAGACACTGATTGAGAGTGAGTTTTTTGGGCACGAGCGTGGGGCCTTCACCGGCGCGACGGAGCGGAGAGAAGGACGGTTTGAGTTAGCGAACAACGGCACGCTACTTCTAGACGAAGTGAGTGAGATTCCTATTGCGTTGCAGGCGAAGCTCCTGCGGGTGCTGCAAGAACGCGAATTTGAGCGCGTGGGCGGGAGTCGGACGATCAAGGTTAATGTGCGAATCATCGCGACCTCGAACCGCGATCTGCTGAGTCACGTCAGCAAGGGTGAATTTCGCCAAGATTTATATTACCGGCTCAACGTGTTTCCGGTGCACGTGCCGGCGTTGCGTGAGCGGGTGGAGGATATTCCGATGCTGGCGAATCATTTTTTGGAGCGTTTTACGCGCAAGCATGGGGTTAAAGTAACGGGTTTTTCTGATTCGGCCTGTGCGGTGATGCTCGCCTACCGTTGGCCGGGGAATGTCCGTGAGTTGCAAAATACCGTCGAGCGCGCGGTGATTCTTTCCGAGATGGGCCGCCCGATTAGTGCGTCGGTCCTAGGTTTACCGGGGGATCTTTCTTTGATTGAGGAGAGCTCAACGGCTGGTTGGACTCTGCCGATGCCGATGGTTCTTCCGGATGAGGTGCCCCCCGCGCCCGCCGCAGCGCCTGCGCTCACGAATGGGAGTGGGCAGGTCCTTCGGTTGGACGAAATGGAGAAAAACGCGATCCGCGCTGCGTTAAAACAGACGGGTGGGCATCGTGCCCAAGCTGCGACGGTGCTGGGTATTAGCATCCGCACTTTGCGGAACAAACTCCAGGAGTACCGCGACGCCGGCGATGCCGTCGAGGTAGGGGCCGAGGGCGTGGAGTGATGGCGGTCGCAATGGCGAGTAGGCTGAAGCCCAGTATCTGCAAGGCTATCGATGGTGAAGCGAGCAATCAGGCGTCCGCTCAGCTGATCGGAGGTGCCCCGTCGTTATTGTCGCGATTGCCAGCGATAAGAAGCGTCGGTGAGCACTGGACGGCGAGCGTCGAGATCATTTCATGAATTCGGTAGGCACGGTGAAATCACGGGGTCGGGATTAGGCCAACGCCTTGAAGGAGAATCCACGTCAATCGGCGTCGGTCCGATGAAGGCCGAGGGGGTGTCGGCGGCAGTGTCTCGGCGGGCAGCGACCAAGCCGGGTAGATGGAGCGGGGATAGCAGCCAGTAAGCGGGCTGGTGGGAACGGTTGGCCGGGTGCCAGCGCGAGGCCGCTGGCCGCCATAATAAAGTCTAAGTCGATAAATGGATGCTGACTTGGGCTAAGGCTGGTCTGATTCCGATCGCAGCCCAAATGGCAGGGTGGCCTTGGCGGGTTTGAGCGATCATCCGCTGGCGGGAATCAGCGTGGCCGCTAGGATTCTGTCGGACTTAGCCGCCTGCAGGCGTTTGGGGCTCAATATTCGACTTTTTATTAACTCAAACTCGCAAATAATCGCTTCCAGAGGCCTTTATTTTCTAAGTCCGACCGGCCGCTAGACTTGGGGCTAAGTGAGGTCGTCAGATTATCAGATGCGAGCGGGCGGAACGTGGTTTCACTGAATCTGAAGCCAAGTCATGGCGCATCTCTAACTTTCGGAGAAGCTGTCTCCGTTTAAAAAAGGGTGAAGTTTCGTTTTTCTAGTTGTATGAAAAAATGAGACCACGGGTTGACGGGCGACTCTTGCATCGGCGTTCAGCAAGGTGCGGTAAAAAGGGGTTGTCCGGTCAGAACTCAAAAGTCGTCGTCAGCCGGTAGCTACGGGGCTCATTGAAATAGATGCGACGGACGCCCGTGTAGGTGTCGTTATAGCGGCCGATATTTGCGAGGTAAGAGTTGCCGAGGTTCTTAACATTGATTTGCACGGTCCCATTGATCTTGGCAAAGGGGAGGCGGCCGCGATAGCCAGCGAAGGCGTCGGCGAGCAGGGACTCGTTGCCCCAGTAAATGTAGCCCGTGGGCTTGTCCCAGCTGAGGAAGTTTTTTCCGTTGTAGCGGAGCGACGAGCCGATGAAAACGCCGCGGAGGAGGCCCTCGCTGAAACGGTAACGCGCGGTCCCGTTGGCCTTGTGTGGGCGGGTGCCGAACGGCGAGTTCTGCCGATCTACTTGATATTCGAGTTCGCTGTAGAGCTCGCGCGCGGCGGTTTCGAAGGCGGCCAATTCCGTGGGGTTATTGGCGAGGAGGCGACGCCAGTTGGGAATGCGGGCATCGAAAAACTGAAATACTTCGCTGAAAAAATTCTGTCGTTGGCGCTCCGAGTGGGAATAGCTGGCGCGAAGTGTAAGGTTTTTCGTTGGGTTTGCGACTACCTCAATTTCCAGACCCTTGGTCAGGATATCGATACTAGCCGAAGTCCAGCTGATGGCTTGACGGTCGTAGTCGGCGGGGGAAATTTTTCCGGCGGAAAGGAGAGCTCCCAGCATGGTTGAGAGATTATCGACGCCGAGTGCGTTGCTGCCGGGTAAAATGGGTGAATCTTTGAGTTGCTCAGTTTGGTACCACGTCGTGCGGACGAAGAGGCGGTCCTCTCCGAGCACGTCGAGCATGAAGCCGAAGTCTCGGCCGCGGCCCTCGGTGGGCTCGGGGACGTCGCCTTTGGGGAGGACGGTGCGGTCGAAGCGCGGTTGGCCGTTATTGCGGGATAGATTGGCGAAGACCGACAGCCGCTTGGTTGCGTGCAAGACTCCGCCGGCGGTAAATGTGGTCGGGCGATACGAGTAGCGGGTGGTGGTGCCGTCGAAATACCATTCGCCCAAGGCGACCGCCTGGGCCCGTACGCGTGGATCATTGGGATCGAGGATGCGGGCTTCCCCGGCGTTACGAAAGATGATCTCATCGCGCCGTGCACCGAGGGTGGTGACGAGACGATCCTGCAGCCAGAAACTCTGGCTCGCGAGCATGAACGAAGTGATATCCTTGAGTGAATGGGTGTTGGCGCGGACGCGGGAGGCGTAGGTGGTGTGATAGATTTTCCCGTTGAGCGTGAAGGGTGGGACGGGGATGCTGGGATCGCTGGCATAATACGTCTGGTAGTCTCCCGCCCTGGCGTAATTGCGTCGGGTGAGTTGGTTCTGGGCATTTTCCGCGATGGCGGCGTTGGCGATGGGCACGTTGTTGTCATCGACGAGAATCTCATCCCGCCAGCGCCGGAGGCGGTCTTGCCTTGATTGCTCGACCAAGCCGGCCACGCGGTGCCGCCCGTACCAGCGAGTGGAGCTTCCGCCCTCCCAAGCGGCGCTGGCTCGAAAGATTTCGTTATCGGTGAGAATCCGGTCTTTGAACCAGATGGATTCGAAATAGATCTGCCCGGCGAAGGGGTTGGGCGCGGTCCCGGCGGTCCCATCGGGTCGCGGCAGAGTGAGATTGGGATCGGCGCGCAGATTGCCCCCGCCCACCGCCATCCCGTTGGCCTCGACGTCCGTGCGGTTGCGAAAATAGGCGAGCTCGAGGTTGAGGCCGAAAAGCAGGCGCTGCTGCACGGTGAGCTGGCGGGTTTGAAACGTCTGGTGTCGAACGCCGCCGGGTCCGGTTAGGTTAAAATTATAAGGGGATACTGACGCGGGCAGCAGGGTCTCGACGCCGGAGCGGCCGGTGCTCTGAAACTCGCCTTTGAGATTATTTACACCCGCACTTTGCTGGCTGAAAGTGAATCGCTGGTTGGTGGCGCTGAAACGACTGGTGCCGGCCGGGGCCGCGGTCCCGTCGATGATGGGCCGGCCGCCCTCCTGCCACGCGCTGATCTGATCGGAGCCGTTCCAGCCGAGCGTGAGGTTGTTGTCCATGTGCCCTTTCTCGTAGGAGGCGTGCACGGTCGTGTACTTGAAAGGCTGATACGCCAGAGCGGCCGTCCAGCGGGCCTGATCGTTGAAATCCCAATAACGCCAGCCCTGGTTATTCTGGTAGAGACCAAGGAGACGCAGGGCGATTTTTTTTGGCACCAGCACCTGATTGTGATCCGCCTCGTAACGTTCAAAGTGCCACGAGCCGAGCAGGGACTTCAACGTGGTGCGGGCGCGTTGGAGGTGGGCTTTTTTTCCGCTGAGTGACACGAGACCGCCGGCTTGACCAAGGCCGAAGAGAATTGAGTTGGGCCCGCTGGCCATTTCAGCCCGTTCGACGTTGTAAAGGTCAACGGGCACGCTGGATTCGACGAAATCGCGCGACGCGCCAGCCGGCGATCCCCGCATGCGAAACTGGTAATCGTTGCCATCAGCACCGCGCCCCTGCGGGTTGTTGAAGCCAGCATTCGCATCTTCCACATCGATTTCCAGGTTGGTCGCGTGGGCGAGCATTTCCTCGAGATTGGTCGCGGCAATGTCGGCGAGAAACTCAGGAGTGAAAGCTGAGACGGCCGCTGGGGTGTCGCGTAGGCGAGAATTCAAGCGAGAACCGCTGGTGGTATTGGCCGCTTGGTAGCCGACGTCGTTGTCCGCTCGCACCTCGAACGGTGATAGCTCAATGACCGCGGGATTGGTACCAGGGATTACGGCGCGGTTGGGCGTCGCGGGCGGCGCCACTTGGGCGGCCATCGGTACCAGGAGCGCGCCGAGGAGCGCGGCGTGGAGCGCGGCGTGGAGGCTGAAAAAAAATGCGGTGAGGCGGTGACGTGAGTTCACGGAGGGTTAAGCGTAAGCGGACGGGTTAAGCGTAAGCGGTCAGGTAACGAGTAGGTGGCAAGAGGCTCCCGGGGGAACTCTTCCCCCTGAATCGCTGGGATGACAACAGCCGGCGGCAAGAATTTGGCGGATCGCTTTGCCGAGATGGCGATGGATTCGGCGAGGCGCGCGCCCAAGGGTGGGCGCGGTTCGTTGGTAACATCACGAGGGTGCTTGACCGGCCAGGTCCGAGAAGCGGCCCGGTGAGCGGATTTACGTCGAGGGAACTCACTTCGAACGGATCCACGTTGACTGGACACACTCGCATTGACCGATCGCGAAGGCGTGGCCCTCGCGAGACGGTGGACGGTCCGCGACGATGGCTGCGGCATCAGGGGATTTCGTAGACCTCCACGAGCGCGACGCCGGTCGTGCCATTCACGCCACTGATTTGGGCGGTATAATTGCCCGGAGCGAGGGTGAGGCGGAGAGCGGAGTCGCGACTGCGGGAGTTGGGTAAAGGGAACGCCCCGACGCGGGCGAAGGTCGTGGCGAGTTCGGCGACGTCGGCGGGTGAAGCGGTGGTGCCCCAGTTGTCGTTGGCGTAGAGGCGAAGGGCGCCGCGATAGACCTCGAGTTGGGGATCGGCGAGTGGGGCGGAGACCCCGAAGATTGCCAAGCTGGGCCCGATGGCGCGGACCAGAATCGTGCGGGGGACATTACCTGAAATGGCAAACCCCGCGATGAGCACATTGGCGCCGATGCCCACTTGCGCACGAGCGGAGACGTTGGTGAGGCGACTGTTGGTCGGGTTTTGAGTTGGGTCGGAATCGTAGAGCTCGAGGAGAGCGATGCCGCTGGTACCGCCGTTCCCCAAAACTTGCCCGGTGTAGGCGCCGCTCGCCAGGTTAATTTGCAGGGCCGCATCAAGGCTGGCGGGATCGATGGGGAAGGCTCCGACGGCAGCGAAAGGGCCGAGCAGGGCCCCGCCGGCCCAGTTGTCGTTCGTGGCAAGGGGCAAAGGGCTTTTTTCGGAGAAGAGCTGGAGCGCCGGATCGGCCAACCCGCCCGTGACACCGAGGGGGGCGAGACTCGGGCCGATGCCGCGGATCAGTACGGTTTTGGTCGCTCCGGGGCTGATGAAGAAACCCGTGATGAGCGCTTGCCCACCCTCTCCCACGATCGCGCGAACCGAAAGATTGATGATACGGCCAACCAAGGGCGGCACCACCGTCAGCCGGTTGATGGCGCTGACGGTGCTGCCTTGGGGGCCCGTGGCCAATAGCCGATAGTCGCCGGAATCGTTGAGATCGGCCTGCGGCAACAGATAGGCGGAGTTCGTGGCGCCGGCGACTGGGGCGCCGTCCTTGGTCCACTGATACGCGAGGGTAAATGCGGAACCGGCGACGGCAGCGGTGAGTGTCGCGGGTGTCGTGGCGATAACTTCCGGCGGGTTGGTCGTAGTGATGAGCGGGGCGCCCGCGGCGAGAATCGCGGAGTTTTCTCCCACAAGAAAAAGCTCGTTGCGGCTTTCGACGCAACTGAGCACGGGGTCGAGGGCCCCAGTGAATCGAACGTTCCAGGTGGCTCCGTCGGTGGAAAGGTAATACGCGCTGCCGATCCCTGTCGCGATGAAATGCCCGATGGCGTAATTAACGCTACTGAGGGCCTCATTGGTGGTGCTCCGGTTAGTCCAATTTGTGCCGTTGGTGGAGGTAAAGGTGGCGCCGCCACTGCCAACCGTGACGAAGGTGCCACCTCCGAAAGTGACGTCGGTGAGCGCTTCTTTTGTCGGCGCGGCGGCCAGGTTCCAGGTGATACCGTCGGTTGAGTTCAGAATCGTGCCGGCGGATCCGACGGCGACAAAGATCCCGTTACCGAAGGCTGATTTGTTGAGCGCATTCGTTGTGTTGGTGGTGCGCTGCGTCCAAAGCGTGCCATTGCTCGAAGTAAAGATGCGGCCGGAGGCGCCGGTGATGATCCAGAGATTTTTTTCGAAGATAACCCCATTGAGTGCGAGGTTAGCGGGGGCGGCTTGAGGGGACCAAGTGAGCGCGTCGGCAGAAGCCAGGACGACTCCGCTATTGCCCACCGCGATGAAGAGGCCCGCGCCGAAGGTGACATCGTTGAGCTGGCTGGAGGTGCCGGAGGTTCGGCTGTTCCAGCGCTGGCCGTTGCTGGAATGGAGGATGGTGCCGCTGGTGCCGACGGCGACCAGCTCGTTGGGGCCGGCGGCGGCCGCTCGCAAGGAGGTGCCGACCGCACCGGCGCCGATGATGGTCTCGCGCCAGATCAGGCCGTCGTTGGAGGAGAGGAGGGTGCGGCCAGTGGTGCCTGATTGGCCGGGAATGAGGTAGAGTCCTTGGCCGAAGACGACGTTTTGGAGGTTGCTGCGGTTGCCGCTGGAATTGCGGCCGGTCCACGTCAAGCCGTCGAGGGAGGAGCGGATCACCCCGTTGGTCCCGACGGCGATGAACTGGCCATTGACGTAGTTGACGCCGAGTAAGGATTCCGCGGTGCCCGCGGTGCCCGCCGTCCAGGTCGTACCGTTGGTGGAGGTTTGGAGTTCGCCAGAGTTGCCGGCGGCGACGAGTCGGCCCGTGCCAAACGCGATGCGTCGCAATCCGGCGCTGGGTGTATTGAGAGAGGTCCAAGTGACGCCATCGGCTGAACTATAAATACGCCCGCTGGTAAGCGTGACAGCGTGAAAACGGTCGAAAGCAAAAACGACGCCGCCTAAATCTTCGGTGGTGCCGGCGGTGGCGGGCGTCCAGTTGATGCCATCATTGGAGGTGGAGGTGAGCCCGCTGAGCCCGACGGCGACGAGACGACCGTCGCCGAGGGCCATGTCTTGCAAGCCGCTGCCCGAATCGCGGTGGACCGTGCCGGCGTTGCGTGGGGTCCAAGCGATGGTGTCGGGAGAAGTGAAGACGGCGCCAAGGCTCCCAAGGGCGACGTAGAGGCCGTTGAAAAAATGGAAGCTGAAAAGATTATTCGCGGCGGGGACAGTGCGGATCGTCCATTGGATACCATCGTTGGAAGTGAGCAGTGTGCCGCGCAATCCGCCGACGATAAAGAGGCCGTTGAGATAAGCCGCGCGGGTGAGACCGTTACCGGTGGGGAGTGGGTTGCGCCAATGCCAGCCGCCCTCAGGCGTAACGAATTGATGAAAGCCGGGAGAGGTGACAGAGCCGGCTGCGTTGGTGGCGACGACGCGGTAGACACCGCTTTGGGGGGCTTGCCAGTTTCTGAGAAAATAAGCGGGACCCTCGCTGCCGGGCAGATCGACGCCGTCGCGTTGCCAGGAGAGGCTGATGGGATCGGAGCCCGCGGCAAGGCTGACGGTGAGGTTTTGGTTGGTGCCGGCGGGGATGGCGCGGCCGAAGCTACCCGCGATGGGAAAGGCGACGAAGGCAGGGAGGGTGGGCGGAGGTGGCGTGCTGACGGTGAGGATGCTCGGTTGGCTGGTGACCGTGCCGGCGCTATTGGTGGCGACGCCGCGGAAGCGATCGCCGTTGGCGGTGAGGGTTAAGCGGGAGACGGTGAGGGTCGCGGTGGCGGTGCCGCTCTGAAAATTATCGTCGGTGAGGGTACGCCACGTCGCTCCGTTGTCAGTGGAGCGCTGCCAGGCAAACGTGGTTGCGGGGTTGCCACGCGCGACGATGGAGAACGTGGCGTTGTTACCCGGAAACTGACTTTGATTTTCGGGCTCTTGCACGATGGCTGGGGGCGTGGGCGTCGTCGGCGCGGGGATCGTTCCGGTGATGCGATAGGAGCCGATGCTCCCGTAGGGGGTGTATCCACTTGGTGGATTGGCCAAGGGCGTGCCGGTGCCCGCGGGGGTGACGCGCAGAAAAAAGGTACCGGCAGGCAAAGTCGTTGTGAGGTTCGCGCTGGTGCGCTCGGCGGGGTCCAGGCGAAGAATAAGGGCGCCGCTGGCGTCGCGCAGTTCGGCGGCGATATCGAGGGAAAATTTATTCGCCGCGAGGTCGTTGGGTATCGTGCCAATTTGGAGCGAGATGAGCCCGCCCGCGCTGCTAAATGAAAACGTATCGCCGTCGCTGTTCGTCTCGAGGGTGCCCTGGATTTGCACTTCGGCGCCGTTGGCGGTCAAGGGGGTGGCGCTGGCCTCGGCGCCGGGGTAGTCGTCGGGGCGGATGGTGAGTTTTGCCGCGATGATGGCGAGGTCATCTTGCGGATTGTTCGCGTCGAAATATTCGCCCTTGGACCATTGAGAAACCTGGCGTCGGCCGTTGCCCATGATCGGGGCCCACGCCGTTTCGCCACCACCGTGCCCGTTGTAGTATTCAACCGCGCTGGTGCCGTCGTGGCTGAGGCCGAGATTATGACCGATTTCGTGGGAGCCGACGGCGGCGATTTCGCCCTCGGTGAGGGTTCGCTGGTAAACGAAGGCAACGTTGGAGACCGTCGGATAGTTAGTGGTGCCGAAGACGTTTAGGTAGGCGACTCCGCTGGCGGTGGCCGATTCGGGGTTGGGCACGCCATTGGCGTCGCGGTCTTTAGTGATGAGCAGTCGGGCGGTCTGGCTGGTGAAGACGGCCGGTTCCTCAGTGGTGACATCGACATCAAACATGCGGAAGGTCTCGGCGATCCGGTCCCAGATTTGAACAATGGAGTCCTGCTCGCGCGGGCTGAACGAGCCCGTGTTACCATCGGTATCGTAGGGCGTACAGACATATGTGGCCGGAGCGCTGGCGCCGGAATTCCAAGAAGTGCCGGTGACGTTGTGACCGTTAAAATCAAGGTAAATGATCCGAGTGGCGCCCGCTTTACTGTGACGGATGGGTGGATTGGAAATGGGGACCGCGACGTCAAAGCGAGCGGTCGCGGGGGAGCTGGCGGCGGAGGCGTCGTCGAGTGAGCGCGTGATGGCGAGGGGAGGGGAAAGCGTACTTTCGCGCGAGTCCTCGGGCGAGCGAGCGCAGGCGAAGAAGAGGAGGCCGGCCGCATCGACGTGCAGGGAGGCCACGTTATTGAACGGCACGCGGAGGAAGGCGAGGTCACCGAGTGCGCGGTCGCGGGCGGCGGCGGGGAGGCCGTCCATTTCGTCGTGGAAGCGGCCGGGCGGAATATCCGCGAGAGCGACCGGACCCTGCTCGCCGAAAACGAATATCCGCGTG
Source organism: Opitutus sp. GAS368 (assembly GCA_945903465.1). GTDB lineage: Bacteria > Verrucomicrobiota > Verrucomicrobiia > Opitutales > Opitutaceae > ER46. The sequence goes on along the minus strand of CAMDOF010000153.1, from coordinate 5,128 downwards.
AGCGGGTTTGCTGAGGGGGGCGGCGCTGGTGGCAGCGCGGCGCGGCCGGCGGAAAGGGTGCGCGCCGGCGAGGCGGCGGTGGGCGGGGGCGCCGCGATGGCGGGGAGGCCGGCCGCGGAGGGAACGCCCTTCGCGGCCGGAAGTGGGGGCGGCGGTAAGGGCACGGCCCCCCTTTTTCCGTTGGGGCGCGGATGATTTTCTCCGCCGAACCAATAAAGGGCGACGGTAAGCGCGATGCTCACGATACCCAGCCTCGTGGTTAATGTCATGGCGGATTAGACGGGGCTTCGGTGAGCGGTAGTTGGTGGCTAGGCCGAGCGGGTGTGTTCAAATTCCCTCACTCTGTTTATAGCATTGAGGAGAATCAAGCGCGTGAGCGTGCATGTGGAATATCACTTGATGAAATCAGTGGCCGAAAAGGAAACGCGCAAGGCTGGCCATTAGATAAATCGAGACGCTCAGCCTGGTGTGAACGCGGCGGATAACCCAGGCCGGATGATGCGCCGGCCGGCGGGCAGGTCTTTGATGAAAATTCCGATCGTCGGGCGATGCCCCCGAGTGGACGTCCCGAACGCCCGTCGAGTCTTGGGGGTGGCGAGGCGACCGGAGCCATGGCCGGCACTCAGTGATCCAAGGGGCCGGGCGAAGACTGCGTTGGTGGCGTACGGACGTAACATTTTGCGACGCGGTGGCGCAAGCCAGCCGCAGAATGTTCGCAAGGAACCTCGTCAGCGGATCGGGGTAAGCGCGCGCCATTGGGTTTATTACGGCCGGTAACGAAATATTTTTGAGTGACGGACCCGCTTTGAAAATTTGATTTTCGATGAGGAGCGCGGCGGGTTCGATTCGCGGGCGCTCCGGATTTCACACCGCGCATTTCCGGCGGACGTTTCCGCGTGGAGCGAGCGCCTGCGGATGAAAATTTGCGAGGTCTGCCCGGTTTAATCGTTGGCGGCCTGTTTCGTCGGACGGCACGCGGCGAAGCCTGTTTCTGCGAGCGCGTTTGCCGCTTGACGAAGGAGCGATGAAGTAAACAGATGGTGACTTCGCTTAGTCGATCGATCGGCTGCGCGATTCTCACTAAATGATGTGCGCTTTTTGTGATTCCCCGGTTGTCTGGTTCCATTTTCGAGTGAGGACGATCCTCTTAGGGTTATCCCTCGTTGTGCCGGCGATCGCCCAGACGCCGCTGGCTACGGGCACGATCACGGGGCGCGTGTTGAACGAGTCGACCGGTCAGTATCTGCGCAGTGCCGTCGTCGCTGTCGCGGGCACGAACCTCTCGGCGATCGCAGAGTCGGGTGGGGTTTATACGTTGACGGGCGTTCCGACTGGTTCGGCTCGGGTGACGGTCGCGTACGCGGGGCTAGATTCGGTGGAGGCTACGGTCACGGTCGCAGCGGGCCGGTCCATCACGCAGGACATTGCGATGCGTAACGCAATTGACGCCAGTGTGGTGAAGATGGGTGCTTTTCAGGTTGTGACGGAGCGCGGGGGTAATTTTCAGGCAATCCAAGAGCAAAAATCCGCGCTCGAGATCAAGTCGGTGGTCGCCTCGGATGCGTTTGGCGATGTCTCGGAGGGTAACATCGGCGAGTTCATGAAATTGATGCCCGGCGTGATGATGGACTATGTCGACTCCGACATTCGCACGGTCAGCATCGGCGGCATGGATCCGAAATATTCGACGATCCTGATGGACGGGGCGCCGGTCGCGAGCGCGGGATCCTCGGCGATCGGGTCTGGGCGCGCGTTTGAATTCGAGCAGCTCTCGATCGCGAGCATAGAAACGGTCGAGATGAGCAAGACACCGACACCGGACGTCTCCGGCAGTGCGCTTGCGGGTGTCGTGAATCTCCGCAGCCGTGGCGCGTTTGACCGCAAGGGGCGTCTGTTTCGATGGTCGGCGAGCACGCAGATCAATTCCCATCAAGCTACGCTCAGGGCAACGCCTGGGCCGTCCGATCGGAAACTGTTCAAGCCCCAGCCTAATGGTTCGCTCGAGTATTCCGATGTGTTTCGCGAGAAACTCGGGGTGATTGCGGGGATCAGTTTCTCGCGAACGATGGTCGAGCAAAACATCGTGAACTACACGTATGCCGCCGTGAATACGAATCCGGCCGACAACGCCACCGAGCTTCCGCGGCTGAGCCAGATCCATTTGATCGATGCACCGAAGACCACCACGCGTGCCAACTATAACCTGCGTTTCGACTACAAGCTGGCGGCGGAGGCGACCGTCTGGGGGCGGATTGACTACAACACGTATTCAGCCCGGAACTACCAGCGTAACGCTCGGTTCAACTTCCTCAACGCGGTCAATGGTCCGGCCGCGACGGATCCGCGGCAGGCGGGCGTCGAATTTTCGCTCACGAGTCAGACGTCGACCAACGCAAATGCTGAGCTCCATACCGGCAACGGATTCAACAAGCACGGGGCCACGGTCACGCCCGCGCTGGGTGGTTCCTACCGGCGCGGGGCGTTCCGGGTCGAAGCACAGGGCCAGATGTCGCGCAGCACCAATTTTTATCACGATGTGCCGATGGGCCTTTTCAACACGGCCTCCACGGGCCTTTTGTCAGGTCTCACCCTGCGCTGGGATCGGGCCAGACCGGGCGACACCGGCGTCAATCTCACCCAGCTGGGAGGACCGGACTGGCGCCGGCTGGAAAATTACCCGCTGCCGGGGACGATGGGGTTTCGTTATCTGTCGAGCAAAGACCAGAAATGGACGGCCAAAACGGACATGCGTTATTCCCTGGCGACGTTGAAAATTCCGGTCCTTGTCAAATGGGGTGGGGACATCAGCCAGCAGATTCGCAATGTCGATCGGTTCGAGTCGGGAGGCACCGCCATCACCTATCTTGGGCCGGACGGGCGGGCGAGCACCGGTGACGAGAAGTGGACCGCGGAGCCTTATTACACGACACACAATCTTTCTGGCGGTAATTTACAGAATATTCCCGCGCTCGATCGGTTTGCCCGGGCGCGCGAATACGGCGAGCATCCGGAGCGCTTCACGTCGATCGCGCCCGAGCAGGCGCTGCTTCTAAAGCTGCGCAACCATTGGGATGTGAAGGAGCAGGTCGACGCCGTCTACAGTCAGGTGATTTTCAAAGTGACACCGCGATTCGAGGTTGCACCGGGAGTGCGGGTGGAGAAGACCCGCAGCGCTGGTCGCGGCCCGACCGATCACGGTGATGACTACGCGAAGCGCCTGCTCACCGGCAATGCGTTCGCAAACATTCCAACCAACACGGCGGCCTACTACCTCGCGCGCTATGGTGACGATGCGGTCAATTTATCGGATTATCACACGTGGCTGAAGTATCTGCATGTGACGTATCGGCTGACCAACGACTTCATTCTACGGACGTCGTTCAACGACTCGATTACGCGGCCGAATCTTGATAACCTAGCCGGCGGCGTGACGATCAATGAAGACGTCAGCCCGCACACCGCCTCCATCCCGAATCCGAATCTGCAGCCGGAGCATGGTCGCAATCTGTTCTTCGCCGCGGAGTATTACTTTCCCAAACGCGCCGGTTTCTTCACCGTCTCGGCGGCTCGGCGGGACATCGGCAACCTGATTCGCAGTAACCTTTACGTGCTGGATCCCGCGGAAGATTTTCCTAATCAAGAAGGGTTGGATCTCCGCGGTTTTCGTGTCACCACGAGCGAAAACGTCGGGAAAGCACACGTCGGTTCACTTGAATTCAGTTACCGCCAGAATATGGTTTTCCTGCCCGGCAGGTGGCGAGGGCTCTCGGTTTTTGCGAACTATACGGTTCTCCGATATGACGACTATGAAAACTTCCGCCGGCCGAAAAACTTAACGAGTGGGGGGATGTCATTCGACGACCGGGGCCTTTCGCTCCGCTGGAATTTCGTGTGGGTGCCCACTCATCGCCGGGGAGCGATTCCGGCAAACGGCTGGGTGACCATGACGGGACAGCGTCTGGCCCATGACATGCAGCTCGGGTATCGCGTCTCGTCCCGCTACTCGCTGTTTCTCAATGCGCGTAATATTTTCAATCGTGCCCAACGCAACTATTGGGGCCCGATGCGCAGCGATCTCGTTATCGGGCATTCCGATTACGGAGCGATCTGGACGGTGGGCGTGCGCGGACAGTTCTGAGGTGGAACGTCAGCGATGCAGCGAGCGCTCTAGAGCCGGGGCCCGGGGGCAAGCGCCCCTTGTGCGACGAGATCCTGGAGCATTTTTTCGACCTGGTTCCAGAGGGCCGAGCTGCCCTCCGCGATTTTCGAATTGCGTGCGATGACCCGATCATGGGTGATGCCGTGCCGCTGCCAACTGCTGCCGGCGGTACGGCAATTAAGGAGCACGGGCTGGAAACGATCGACTGCGAGCGCGAATTTGGCTTCCGGTGATTGCTGGGCTTCGAATTCATCCCAGAGCGTGCGGAACTCGTGTCCTTGGTCGGTCGGCAGAAGTCCGAAGATGCGATCGGCCGCGAGGGATTCGCGGGCGTGCTGGTCAACTTGACGCACGTTATCGTAGCCAAAGGTGTCACCGGCATCGATCTCCACGAGGTCGTGAATGATGACCATTTTCAGAATGCGCAGGACGTCGAGTTGGGGCGCGTTCGCGTGTTCGGCGAGAATGATGACGCAAAGGCAGAGGTGCCAGGAGTGTTCGGCGTCGTTTTCAGCGCGGCGGCTTTGAGTGTTCAGGGTTTGCCGGAAGACCTCTTTCAGTTTGTCGCACTCAGCGATAAATTCAATTTGGCGAACAAGGCGATCGGTGCGGGAGTCTTCAAGATTAGGCACGGGGCGAGTGAAGTGACTTGCATGGGCTCGGCAATGGTGGAGCGAGGCAATGGTAGAGCGAGGCGTTGGTAGAGCGAGGCGTTGGTGGAGCGAGGCGTTGGTGGAGAGCGCAGAGTGCCGGGAGGGCGGATCGACCGACCGACGAGGGCGGCCCGCGGCTCGGCGGGTGCCGTCCTGACTTGGGGAGCGTCGCGAGCAGTGGGGTCGAGGCGGCCTGAGCTAGGAGCCAGGTGCGCGATGGTTGTGATGAAGAGATCTGCTCTCGCCGTCGATTGGGCCGCGAGCCTGGCGGTGCCGACATCGACAAACGCGAGCCGACGATCGCGGGCGCATTCGG
>CAMDOF010000152.1 GCA_945903465.1 Opitutus sp. GAS368 | reverse complement strand
AGCTGTTTCTTGAGAGCCCACCCACCAAAACAAGTTTTGGCCCCGACTGGAAGAAACAGCTTTATTTTCCCACCAACGACTTACAGAAGCTGTTTCTTGGGAGCCCACCCACCAAAACAAGTTTTGGCCCCGACGGTAAAAAACAGCTTTCCAGGCCCACCAACGACTTACAGAAGCTGTTTCTTGAGAGCCTCCCCACCAAAACAAGTTTTGGCCCCGACGGGAAGAAACAGCTTTATTTTCCCACCAACGACTTACAGAAGCTGTTTCTTGGGAGCCCACCCACCAAAACAAGTTTTGGCACCGACTGGAAGAAATAGCTTTCTTTTCCCACCAACGACTTACAGAAGCTGTTTCTTGAGAGAGAGCAGGAGCAGCCCCCGCCCCAGAATCGGATTTTGGCCGTGACCGCAAAAAACCACCCTCAGGTTGCTCAGAAACGTTTTACGAATGCGGTTTTTTGCGAGCCTCCGGAGGGGGGGCGCGTTGGTTCTGATCTGTAACTCCGTTTATCGGATGGTGGCGCCGTTGGCTCTGAGTTTGAGCGACGGGCCGGCCGGGGCGGCGCGGCTCGTCTGGAGCCACTGCCGGGGCGTGCAGCGTAACCGCCTCTTAACATCAACGCCGCTCATTTGTAATATTCACCTGCCATCTTAGCGCGTGAATTTGATTTTTTATTTCGGGTTGGCGGCGGGCACTTTGTTATCAGCGCAGGACTCGGCTTTTCGGCTGACAACTGGCCTGCGAGAGAGCCACGGCATCAATTACCTGATGGCGCAGTCTCGTGCGGCCCTGGCTGAAATAGAGGCGGTGCGCCCGGAGATCGCGCGCCCGGCGGAAGGGGTAACGGACTTGGCGTTCTCCGAATTGTTTGGTCCGATTGGAGATCGCGGCCTCGAGTACTCGGAGAAAATTCAGGCGCTCGCGGGCAAGCGGGTGCGGGTGATTGGCTTCATGGTGCGCGATCCTGAGCGGACCGGCGGGCAGTTTCGTCTGGCGGGCCTACCGATTCGAGTGGAGCCCCGCGGGGCCTGCCTGATGGATGACACCCCGGCGGCGGTCGTGGATGTGGTCGCGCCACCATCGATCGACAAACCACTCGCTTGGAAGCCGGGCCGCGTGGTGATCGAAGGCACGTTGGAAATCGGCGCCTGCACCGACCGGAATGGGCGCAACTCTTTTGTCCGCGTGCAACTCGATCCGGTCGATTTCGCGACGCTCTACCACCCACCCAGTGATTCTGTTTCCTCATCACGCTAAAGTTCCTATGCACTCACGTTCTCATTCGATTCTCCTCGCTGGGCTCGCGCTCGCGAGTTCCTTCGGGCCATTGCTCGCCGCACCCCTGGTCTCGCGCTTAACTCCGCCGAGCGGACTATTCTCCTTCGGCGATCCCAATCCGCCGATCATCGCGCGCTTTCTTCCTGGTCAGCGTTTCGATTTACAGGCGACGGTGCAGCCCGATGGAGGCACGACTATCGCCAAGATCGAGTTTCTCGTGGACGGAATTTTGGTCGATCGCGCGGTTGCGCTCACCCCGGCGACCTTCGATGCGACGCCGGTGCTCGTACCGGTGCCGCGGCTGCCGGAGGGTTCAACCGTCGGCACCACCCGCGCCTACAGTTCGATCCTGCCCGGGGTTCATCAACTCTCCGTGAGGGCCACGCAGAGCAATGGGGCGACCGTGACCGCGACGGGTAATTTCGAGATCGTGAGCTTCGGTCCGGGCAACCCCCTGACTCGCGCCCGTAACGTCATTGTCCTGATCGGTGACGGCATGGGCATTGCCCATCGCACGGCAGCGCGCATCATGGGTATGGGTGTCTCGCAAGGCAAAGCGCTTGCGCCTCTCGCGATGGACCAGTTTCCGATCACTGGCATCGTGAGCACGCATTCGCTCAATTCGATTGTGACGGATTCCGCGCCGGGCTCCTCATGTTACTCGACGGGGAACAAGAATAATAATAATCAGGAAGGCGTTTTCCCGGATGACACGGCAGACAAGTTCGACAACCCGCGCACGGAGTACATGGGTGAATATCTCGCACGCACCGCCGGTAAATCACTGGGGATCGTGACGACGGCGGACGTTTTTGATGCGACCCCGGCGGCTTGGGCGGTCCATACTCAAGACCGTGGTGCGGGTACGGGTGTTTGTGACCAATACCTCGACGAAGCCGTCGCGAAGTCCAATCTGACCGTGCTCCTTGGCGGTGGCCGCAAGTGGTTTTTGCCCTCGACCACGCCGGGTTCTTCGCGGGTGGCCGCATCGGATTATGTGTTGCCGGCTGAACTCGCCGCGGGGTGGGACGTGCCACGGGGGGCGCTTGATCCGAGCCGTGATCTTATCGCTGAGTTTCAAGCCAAGGGATTCAGGTACGCCGCAAACAGCACGCAACTGGCGGCGGTTCCCGCCGGGACGGATCGGCTGCTCGGCCTGTTTACACTGTCGAACATGAATGTCGCGCTCGACAAGATCAACGGGCGCCGCGGCAACGCCACGGTTGTCAATGACTATGGGTTTCCTGACCAGCCGATGCTCGATGAAATGACAGACAAGGCGCTGCAAGTACTCAGCCGCAACCCTGCCGGGTTTGTGCTAATGATCGAAGGCGCCTCGATCGATAAGCAGGCCCACAATATGGATACTGAGCGCTGGATCCTCGAGACCATCGAGTTCGACCGTGCCATCGAACGTTGCCGGCGATTTGCCCTCGCCAATCCCGACACGCTGGTGGTGGTCACCGCCGATCACGAGTGCGCGGGCGTCAATATTATCGGTGCCACCACGGTGACTAACGCCAATCTTCTCCAGCGCGCCGCCGCGGGTGGGGTCGCGTCAATCCGCGATGGAGTCGTCGGTACCTATGAATCGGCGGGGTTTCCTAATTACCGGATGCTCCCTGATGGGTTTCCTCTGTCGACGGACGTCGACCGCAGGATGCTCGTCGGTTACGCGGGGAATGGCGATCGCTATGAAGACTGGCTCACCAACGCCAAGCCGCTGCGTGATTCTCAACAACCGTTAAACGGGGTGGCGCCGCTCAATGCTTACCCCAGCGGTCCGCTCCAGCGCGATGTCGCTGGCGGTTTTCTGGTGACCGGGCAGATTTTTTCGCAGTCCTTGACGCCGGCGACCACGGTGCAAAGCGCCGTGCATACGGCCTCGGATATTCCCTTGTCGGCGCTCGGAGCGGGTGCGGCGCTCTTCTCCGGCACGATGGATAATACCGACGTTTTCTTCAAGATGATGCAGGCGGTGCTGGTCGGTACGCCCGCCCTCACACCGCCCCCGGCGAACGGTCAAAGATCGGCCGCTGATCGTCTCGTGAATGTGTCGAATCGCGGATTTGTCGGCACGGGAGCCCAGACCATGATCTCGGGTTTCGTCATCGATGGGACGCAACCGCGCACGCTGTTGATTCGCGCCGTCGGGCCGGGTTTAGCCCGCTACGGTGTTACCGGCGTCTTGGCCGACCCCGTGCTCACAATTCTGAACGGAGCCAACTCGGTGATATTCGCCAATGATAACTGGGAAACGAACCCCAATGTTGAGGCGCTCCGCACCACGTCCCGTTTGGTCGCCGCGCCGCCACTTGATGCCGGCAGCCGGGATGCCGCGCTGCTCGTGACGCTCCCGCCGGGCACCTACTCGGCGCAGGTGAGCGGGATCAGCGGTGGCACGGGCATCGCTCTGATTGAAATCTACGAGGCACCCTAAACTCGCGCGGTGCACGGATCGAGCGGCGGGCGAAAGGCTTCGCCGCTTTTTTTTGGGAACTGCTCAGGTCGATTCCTGGCAATCACGAGCACCTATCACCTTTGGCGCGGTGCCCAAAGTGGTCCGCACAGGGGACTGTGCGGCTCTGAGTCAGGAGACGCCCCTTCCGCACAGGGGACTGTGCGTGTAGCGCGTGACGATATTCTCGGAAGATTGATTCATGATAAATGGGAGGAACGCGCGGCATGACCGAGGAATGGGGACAGAGGAATAATGCCCCAATCCTCCGGTCTGGTTGGGGCTGGGCTTAAACCGCCAATCTTTTTGGCAAACTGCCTTGGGTATTCTCGGCGTTTTTGCCGGGTCTCTGCGGTGTCAAAGGCTGGGGCGGCTGAACGGAAGGTTGCACCGCAGAGACGGGACACCACGCAGAGGTCGGAGAAAGAACAAATCTATTTTGCACCACGCTTGGCCCGGAGATTATGGGATCACGGCCGCCATCATTGAGAAAAAAACGGCGTCCGTTTTCAGGGAATAGCCCGACGCAGAACATCAATCATAACCACGCAACCAACCCGGCTCGGCTTCACCCGCGGCGCAGTCCTAGCCCGGAGGTGGTGCAATTTCGAGGTCGTGAGTGAATTGTGCGTGGCCACGCACAATTGGAAAAACGGGAGGGAGATCGGCTCCGCGCTGGGAGCGGGTCCAGGCCCGAGGTCGCGAGTGAATTGGGCGTGGCCACGCACAATTGGAAAAAACGGGAGGGAGATCGGCGCCGCGCTGGGAGCGGGTCCAGGCCCGAGGTCGTGAGTGAATTGGGCGTGGCCACGCCCAATTGGAAAAAACGGGAGGGAGACCGGCGCCGCGCTGGGAATCAAACGTATCCGCATTAAAATGACATCGACGGCTCCGCCCCTTGTGGCCGAGGTCGCCGCCGCGCCACTCGCAGCGTTCCCGTGCCGCGGGAGTGCGGGCCGACGGTTTGGTGTCGTCGGCACCGTTCTCGCCATCGCAGCCGAAGCGATCGTCGGCCTGGCCGCGTTGTTCGGTGGCTATTTTTCCGGGTCGTTCATGCCGGCCGGAAAAGACGCCGGGCGCCGCCGGCCTGAGCTGCCCCGGGTCCGGTCTTCTGGATCTTCCGGAGCCAAGTGCTGAGGCGCGGTGCCACTGGCTGGTGGGCGTTGCCGCGCGAGCACGCTGGAACGTGGTCGGTCGGGGCGGACGGCGCCGGAGGAGGAAAGAGCGCCCCGGCCCTGGGCCAAAAGGAGGAGGGCTAAATCATGCCGACGCGGGGCCCCGGCCTGCTGACCCAGAGGGTCAGCCGCCCATTTTGAAGCTGGAGCTGACTTGGAAGACGGCGCTGACGATGGCGAAGGCGATGAATCCGACGAAGATGAACACGGCCATGAGTACGCCGCTGGCGATTACTTTGGTGAACATGTTGAGTTGGTTGGAAATTTGTTTTTGGTAGGCGGTCGCGATCTGTTTGAGGCTTGGCACGACATTGCCGGTATTTTCGCCGACGGCGAGACGGTCGAGGACGAGTTCGGGGAAAACGCCGGTGCGGCCGAGGGCGAGCGAGAGGGCTTCGCCCTCGAGGACGCGGCCGGTCGCGGATTTGAAGGCCTCGCGGTGCACGGTATTCTCGATCTGTTTTTCGGTCATGCGGAGCGCTTCAGCGGCGGTGATGCCGTTTTCGAGGAGGACGGAAAGGGTTTGGGCAAAGGCGAGGACGGTTTGGGCGACGATGAAGGGACCGGTGAGGGGCAGCTTGAGCAGCCAGGCGTCCGTGGCGGCGCGGCCGGCGGTGGTTTGGCGCCAGCCGGCCAAGGAAACGAGGCCGGTGACGAGACCGATGAGGGTGATGACGCCGTAAATGCTAAGGGCAAAGCTGGACAGGTTGATGAGGATGGTGGTCGACGCGGGCATTTTTCCGCCCAAGGAAGTCAGGAGCGTTTTGAGTCGAGGCAGGAGAAAGAGGAGGAAGAACAGGATCACGCCGCCAGCGACGGTGACCATGAAGATGGGATAGGCTAAGGCGGTGAGGAGTTGGCGGCGAAGTTCACGTTGCTCGGTGAGATGGGTGATCATCCGAGCGAGGGTGTCGTTGAGTGAGCCGGTGGCCTCGCCGGCTTGGATGAGGTTGGTGATCGACGGATCGAAGACCTGGGGGAAGTTCGCCATCGCGCGAGAGAGGGGGGCACCCTCGCTGATCTGCTCCCAGAGGCCGCCGCAAAGCGCGCGCAGCTGGGGCTCTCTGATGCGAACGGAGAGGAGTCGGACCGCCTCGCCGGCGGAAAGACCGCTGGTGGCGAGATCGTAGAGCGACTCAAGGAAGGGCAGGCATTGTTTGCTCGTGGGGGCTTGATCTGGGCGTGGTCGGGTGGAGCGGCGGGGGGCGGGGGCCGCGGTGGTTTTGGGCGGGGTGGTCCCGGCGGCGGATTTTCTAGTGGGCGTACCCGCGGCATTTTCCTGGACGGAAACGACTTGGAGGCCACGCGCGCCGAGCAGGCGGAGCGCATCCCGGCGGCTCGGTGCCTCGAGGTCATTCGCGACAGATTTTCCGTCGCGATCGCGGGCGTTATAGGTGAAGCGAGGCATCGATCAGGAGGCGGGCCGGGTGGGGCGGGTCGAGTTGGCGGAGCGCGGATCTGGTGGGAGCAGGGCGGCGGGATGTGCGGGCGAAGAGGCGAGTGCGCGCGAAGAGCCGAGTGCGCGCGACGAGGCGAGTGCGCGCGAAGAGCCGAGTGCGGGCGAAGAGCCGAGTGCGCGCGAAGAGCCGAGTGCGGGCGAAGAGGCCGGGGGCGCCTTGCACTTAACGAGGGCGCGGGAGGCGGCTTGATCCTGCGGGTGAAAAGATGAATCCACGGCGGGCCGGTGAGCGCTTATTTTTCAGTGACGGTGATGACGCGGAGGACCTCGTCGAACGTGGTGTGGCCCGCCTTCACCTTGGCCCAACCGCTTTGGCCGAGGGTGCGCATGCCATGCTTGCGGGCGCATTCGGCGAGGGTGCGCGTGCTTTCGCGCTTCAGGACGAGTTCGTGCATTTCCTCGTTGAGACGGAAGATTTCGAAAATACCAATGCGGCCGCGATAACCGGTGCCGCGGCAGCGGTCGCAACCGACGGGGGCGGGCAAGGTATCGATACCGGCCGCTTCGGTGGCGGCGCAACCGAGGATGGCCAAGTTTTCCAAGAGTTTAACGCGGACGATGGGGGCGGGGCGCGTGCATTCGGGGCAGAGGCGGCGGACGAGGCGTTGAGCGATGACGAGTTCGATGGCGGAGGCGACGAGAAAGGGCTCGATCCCCATATCGACGAGGCGGGTGATGGCACCGGGAGCGTCGTTGGTGTGGAGGGTGGAGAAGACCAGATGGCCGGTGAGTGAGGCGCGGATGGCGATTTCGGCGGTGTCTTTATCGCGGATTTCTCCGACCATGATGACGTCGGGATCTTGGCGCAGCACGTGGCGCAAGGCATCGGCGAACGTCAGCCCGATCTCGGGGCGAACCTGCATCTGGTTAACGCCCGGGACTTCGTATTCGATCGGATCCTCGATGGTGATGATGCGCAGATCGGTCGAATTGATTTTACGGAGAAACGCGTTGAGGGAGGTGCTCTTACCGGAACCGGTGGGACCGGTGACCAGAATGATGCCGTGGGGATAGTCGAGGATGTCGACGATCTGGGACTGTTCCTCGGCGTTCATGCCGAGGCGATCCATGGAGTAGGCTTCTTTTTTCTGGTTGAGGAGACGGAGCGAGATCGACTCGGCGTAGATCGTGGGGACGGTGGATACGCGAATATCGAGGACGAGGTTATTGGCTTTAAAATTGATGCGGCCGTCTTGGGGCAGCCGTTTTTCCGAGATGTTCATCCGCGCCATAATTTTCAGGCGGGAGATGATGGCGTCCTGAAAGCGCAGGAGATTTTCGGGGACGGGCACGGGCACGAGGAGACCATCGACGCGGTAGCGGATGCGGAGCTGGCCCTCTTGGGGTTCGAAGTGGATATCGGTGGCCTGGTCCTCGATGGCTTGAGAGATGACATCGGTGACGAAGCGGACGACGGAGGCATCCTCGTCGACGACCTCTTCGGTTTCTTTCTGGGCCTCGGGGGCGACGTAGCCGTCGTCGGTGTCCTCGAGGGAGCCGGAGCCAACGCCGAAGTTCTCGATAATGAGTTGGTGGATACGTTCAGGTACGGCGAGGTGCCAAGTGAGGGGGCGCGGGGTAAAAGTCCGCAGCCAAGCGACCATGGTGGCATCGGGTGGCCAGGCGGCGGCGAGATGGATGGGGAGGGCGGTGGGGGCGGGGAGTGGCGAGGCGGAGCCGACTGGACCGAGTTTGATGGGGATGATCTGATATTCGTGGACGAGGCGAGCGGGAAAGAGACCGCGGGCTTCGGGGTCGGTTTCGAGGTTACTCGCGACGGTGAGGGCGGCGGCGGCGGCGAGTTTGAGCAGGACCTCCGGCTCAGGTCGTGACAACGCGCTGGCAAGGCACTCGAGTTTTTTTTCGCGAGGGGCCTCGTGAACGGCCTGGCGTTGCTCAGCGGTGATCAGTGCGGCGAGAGCGGCCGGCAGATTTTCCTGGTCGAGAACGGTCATGGGAGCGAAGTGCTGGCGAGATCGCGCTTACTTGGGAAAGATGCGATCCATGATCGTGCGGGGCGGAGGCTGGAAGCTGGGGTCGATATGTTGTTTGATTTCGTCGCGGGTGGGGAGTCGTTCAACGCGCTTCATGGTCTCGGCGTTATCGGTGGCGGCGTTATTGGTAATGAGGGTTGGGCGCAGGAAAAAAATGAGTTCCTGGTGGGATTTTTCGTGCTTCCGTGAGCCGAAGAAATCTCCGATGAACGGAATGGGCCCGAGGCGGCTGGTGCTCTTGGTATCGATTTGTTTTTGGTAGCCGGCGAAGACGAGGATATCGCCGCTGCGGGCGCTGACGTTAGAGGTGCTTTCGCGGCGGCCGATGATGTATTGGGTGTTTTGGTCGACCTGCACGTTGCCGATGACGTCCTCGACCGACTGGACGATATCGAGGTTGACGGAGCCATCAGCGCCGATGAACGGGGTGATGGTGAGCGTGGTGCCGATTTGTTGTTGAGAGACCTGGGAGCTGCTGGAGAGACCGTTGGTGCTGGCGCCGGCGGCGGAGACGGTCCCGGTGACGACGGGGCGGGTTTCGCCGTTGAAGATCTTGGCCTGTTTGCCGTGGCTGGTGACGATGGACGGGTGGGAGAGGATGGTATTATTGCTCTTGCGCGGGGTGGTGTTGATGGCGATTTCGGCGGCGAGGTCCCAAGCGCCGCTGGGGCTGGCGGAGGCGCCGCGGCGGGTGACGGTACCATTGGAGAGGGCAACGCCGGGGATGGCGCCGCTGAAGCCGACGAGTTTATCGCCATCGAGTTTGAGCCCGAGGGCGCTGATGCCGGATTGGTTGATATCGCCGACGGTGACCTCGGCGATGACGACCTCGATACGGACTTGGGCCAGCACGATATCGAGTTTGGCGACGAGCTCGTTGATGAGGCGGATATCATCGGAGGTACCGAAGACGACGACGGAGTTGCTGCGGTCGTCGTTGACGACGGTCATGAAAGCGCTGAATTCGTTGGAGCCCGCGGCGAGCATATTATCGAGGTTCGGGTTGCTGCTGGTGCTGGCGGAGACGATGGTCGGCGCGACGGGAGCGGCGGGCGCGGCGGGGGTGTTGGGGGTCTGTCCGGGGCGGACCGAGGCGTTGCCTTGGCGCTGGATGGCCTGAGTCTGGCCAGAGATGATTTTGCTGAGGACGTTGACGACGTCGGAGGCCTTGGCGTGTTTGAGGTAGATGACGTCGTTGCGAGTGTTGGGGTCGGATTTTTGGTCGAGGCGCTCAATCAGTTCGTTGAAGAACGCCCACTGGCGGGGGTCGGTGACGACGATGATTTGTTGGGTGCGGTCGTCGGCGCTATAGCTGGTGGCGGAGCCGAGTTGGCTCTGGAGGACTCCGGTGAGGATAGCGCGGAGTTTGTTGACGAGGTCGCTCGCCTTGACGTTGCGGACGTTGTAAAACTTGGGCTTCATGCCGGCGGTGATGGGCCGGTCGAGTTGCTGGAGGAGGAGTTCGACGCGCTGGAGATTGCTGACGCTATCGGTGATGAGGGCGGCGTTGGCGTTTTGAAGCTGGACGGGGCCGCCATAAAATGGGTTGAGGATGCCGGCCTGGACCATGGGGATAAACTCGGCCACGCGGAGGAACTCGAGTTGGAAAATTTTGGTGGCGACTTTGCCGCTGGCGGGGCGGTCGAGGGCGGAGCCGCTGATCATTTCGGGGGCTTCTTGCTTAACCTGGTTAAGGTTGACGACCTTGAGAAATCGGTCGCCGAGCGGGGAGATCCCGATCTGATTAAGAGCGAGCACGGTCTCGATGGCCAGGATCGCCTCGGATTTCGGGATGGCCTTGTTAAACTTCAGGTTGTAAGTCGCGGTTTGCAGTTGCTGGGGCCGGAGAATAATGCGGCCGGTGTAGATCTCGAGGGCGCTGAGGACGGTATCGATATCGGCGTCAGGGAGTTTGAGCTGGACGAGTTCCTCCTCGATGGGCGGCGAGGCGGGGGTGGTCCGCGCGGCCGTGGTGGGCGTTGGCGGGACGGGATTTTGGGCGTAGAGGCTCGTCGCGAGGAAGGTGGCGGCGACGAAAAGGCGGAGAATGACGAGGCGCGGAGTCATGCGGTAGGAGAGTTTAATGGTGGCGTCGGTTCGCGCGAGAAGGCGAAATAAAAGTCAACGGAATCAATTTGTAAACGGTCTTGTGAGGTCGGCTTGGGTGCGGTGGGCCGGGCGGGGGTTTTGGTTTCCATTTATCTTCGAAGATTGGGCGGAAAGACGCGCGCGGCTCGGCGTTCGATGGCGCGCTGAAGGTGGCGCGGCTCCGTTGCTTCCAAGCCAAAAGATTCTGGTTGGGAAGGGGGGGAGAAGCGCGCGGCACGGGTGGATTCATTTTTGCGTCGCAAAATGCGCACAACATTCTTGCCTCGCGCCAACGCTATGCCGAACACGTTCGGGAAAATCTTTGCAGTGACGACTTGGGGTGAGAGCCACGGGATTGCCGTGGGCGCAGTGGTTGACGGCTGTCCGCCGCGGTTGGCGCTGGCGGCGGCGGAGATTCAAAGTGAGCTCGACCGCCGCCGACCTGGGCAGAGTGATATTGTGACGCCGAGGAAAGAGGCGGATAGCGTGGAGATTCTTTCCGGGGTGTTTGAGGGCCTGACGACGGGTGCGCCGATCTCGTTGATGGTGCGGAACGCGGATCAACGGCCGGGGGCCTATGACGAGATGCGGGACAAGTTTCGCCCCTCGCATGCGGATTATACGTACCAAGTGAAGTATGGGATCCGCGATCATCGTGGGGGCGGGCGTAGTTCTGCGCGCGAGACGATCGGCCGAGTGGCGGCTGGTGTGATTGCGAAGAAATTATTGGCTGGGGTCGGTGAGGGCGGGGTGGAGATTCGGGCTTATCTGACGCAGGTGCATGATATTTTAATGCCGGTGGAGGCGTTGGCGGAATTTCCCACGTTGGCGGCGGTTGAGGCGACGGCGGTGCGGTGTCCTCATTTGGAGACGGCGGCGAAGATGATTGAGCGGATCAAGGCGGTGCGGGCCCAAGGAGATTCGGTGGGTGGTGTGATTGAGTGCCGGATTCGCGGGGTGCCGCCGGGCTTGGGTGAGCCGGTGTTTGACCGCTTGGAGGCCGATTTGGCGAAGGCGATGCTTTCGCTGCCGGCGACCAAGGGTTTTGAAATTGGCAGTGGTTTTGCGGGTGCGGGTAGTCGTGGCAGCGAGCATAATGATATTTTTGAAACTCGCGATGGGCGGGTGCGCACGGTGACCAACCGCAGTGGTGGCACCCAAGGCGGCATCTCGAATGGGGAGGAGATTGTTTTCCGCGTGGCATTTAAGCCGACGGCGACGATTTTGCAGTTGCAAGCGACGGTCGATGTGCAGGGAGTGGCGACTGAGTTGATGGGGCGCGGTCGGCATGATCCCTGTGTGGTGCCGCGGGCGGTCCCGATTGTGGAAGCGATGGCGGCTCTCGTGCTGGCGGATCATTGGATGCGGCACCATGCGCAAACGCGGGCCTTTGCCATGTGATTTTTGCCGTAAATATTTTCGAAATAGCGGCCACTTATTTGGTAGGTGGCCGCTGTGAGATTTGCCCTTTCTTGGCTTCTCGTTCCCACTTTTTTGCATGTCTGAAGAAAAAACGCCGGTCTATTTAATCCTAGGGGCCACGGGCTCTGGTCGTCGCGAGATTTTAGTTGATTTGATAACGGATGGGCTGGGGGAGAGCGCCCGCCCAGCGGTGATGCTCCCGGCGGGCGAGGCCGTGAAGGCGGAAGACGGCCTGCTGCCTGGCGTGAGTCGCTGGGAATGGCACGACGGTTTTATTTTAGGCGTGCGGCCGGCGGAGGCGACGCACGTATTTTTTGTCATTGATGGCGGCAGGAACCCGATCGATCAAATTGAAGCGTTTAAATTGTGGGTCGATGCGCAAGGGTGCGAGGTTGCGCGGGTTTTATGCGTGGTGAATGCCCAGCTTGCGGAAAAGCACGCGGCGTTGCTGCCGTGGTTCGAGGCGTGCGTCCATTTTTCAGATGTGGTGTTGCTCAATCGTCGGGAAGGGGTCGCGAACAAATGGATGAGTGATTTCCTTGGGCATTTTTCGAAGCGCTACTACCCGTGTGTCTTCGAGATGGTGCGGGATGTCCGGGTTAAAAACCCCGCGTTGGTGCTTGAGCCGCAGGCGCGGCGCATGTCGCACGTTTTTGATCTCGAGCAGGATTGGATTTTTACCAATGCGGACGGTGATGAAATTGACGAGCAGGAAGAAAATGAAGACGGGGAAGATGAAGTGGAGGCGAAGCCGGAGGAGGATCCTTATTTCGCGAAACTCATGGGTGGTCGGCGGGTCGTGACGCTGCCCGACATCGCTAAATTCCTGGCCGTGCCGCCTGGCCCGAATTCCTAGCGGCGTTGGCAATGCTTCTGGAATTCCGCGCTGTCCATGATCTCCCAGAGGGGTGAGCCGAAGCGCGGGCGTGAGAGATAGAGCAAGCCGCAGATGCGGCTGAGGAGGCGGCCGCCGGGTGCGCCGAACCAGATGAGGGCGCTCGCCAGGAGGTACACGCCCGCGAGCCCGCCGGTGATCGCGTAGGTGCGCCCGCCCCACGCGACCATAGGAAGATTGCGCGTGAGGGCGTGGGCGAGGCCGATGGCGATGAGGATGCTCAGGCCAACTGCGCCGTGGGTGCGGGCGACGAGGGCGACGCAAGGGGGCGGTCGGCGCATGGTGGGCCCGCGTGAACTTTACTTGGCCGCGGCGACGGCGGCGACGAACGCCTGCGCCTTCGCGGTGATCGCCGCCCAATTTTTCTCCTTAAAGGCTTTGGCCTCGATGAGGGAGCTGCCCGCGGCGACGGCCAAAGCGCCGGCTCGGAGGAACTCGCCCACATTATTTTCGTTCACGCCGCCCGTCGGGACCATCTCGACTTGCGGCAGGGGGGCCTTGACGGATTTAATGTAGCCCGGCCCAAAGAATTCGGCGGGGAAAATTTTCGCGGCATCGGCCCCCGCCTCCCACGCGTTGATGATCTCGGTCGGGGTAAACGCGCCGCTGAAGACGGGCACGCTGTAGCGTTGGCAGAGGGTGATAACGTCGGGGCGGAGCGCGGGCGTCACGATGAACTTTGCGCCGGCGAGGATGCCGATGCGGGCGGTTTCGGCATCGAGCACGGTGCCGAGTCCAAATAGAAAATCGGGCAGCTCGGCCGTGGCCTTTTCCAGCATGCGAATGGCTCCGGGCGTCGTCATCGTCAGCTCGATGCTGGTGAGACCACCGGCGGCCAGCGCCCGGGCGCAGTCGAGCAGGCCATCAGGCGAGTCGGCGCGGATCAAGGCGATGACTTTCTCGGTTTTAATTTTTTGGAGAATGGCGTCTTTTTTCATGGAGTCCGCGAGTCTGCGAGAGGTCGGTGGCGGGTAAATCTATTTTCTCAGCATGGGTTGTGGTTTAGGTGTCATGCGCAGTGAAGTCAGTGGCGGGTCCTCTCATCATCCCGGCCGAGGTTGGCGCGGAGGGTGCGGAGCTGCCAGAGGGCGTGAGCCGTTGGCTTCAGTCCACCCAGCGCCGGCTTGCTTGAGGCGGGCCGGGAGGACGGGGCGGTGACCGCTTTCGATCAAGTGCTCGGAAACTGGATTTGTTAATCGCTTGGGCGCAACGTTGGCTCAGTTTCTTGCGGTCACGGCCAAAATCCGATGGGGGCGGGGGCGGCGAGGAAACTGGATTTCAGGGGCATCGCATCCGGGAGGGGTTTAGCAGGTGGCCCTCGCTTGTGTAGGAGGGAGTCGGCGACCGGTTGCCGGTCATTGCCGACGGTTGCGGCGACGACCCGAGCTGGGCGAGCAGCCGAGCGGCGGGGGCGAGGGTGGTCTCCCCGGCGAGGAACTCGAAGCGGGCGGAGCCTGGAGGGCAGGTTTAGCGTAGGAACGGCCCGCCTCAGAAATCGAGGGTGACCCGAAAGCGGTAAGAGCGGGGTTCGAGATATTTGTAGGCGTTCGGGATGAGTTCGCCGTTGCTCTGCCGAGCCAGCACTTCGTAGCTGCCGAGACCGGGAATATTGTCGGTCGCGCGAATAAATTTCAACGGGAGGGCTTTTAGTTTTCGGTTGAAGATGCTGTCCACGTCGAGGTCGCAGACGACAGAGTCGAACCACCGGTTGTTCAGTTTGCGGCGGTAGGTGAGGCCGAGACCACCGTCCCAATACGCGTCGCCGTAGATGGGGGTTTGCACGAGGGATTTGCCGTCAGCCGAGGGTAAAACGAGATTCTGCGAGTGCGTTTTGCTGTTCCACGTGATCCGGGATCGGACGGCAAAGCCGCGCAGGGCGCCCTCCTTGAAGTTGGCGCGGAGGGCGAGGTTGGTGTGGTGGGGCCGGTTGCCGAACTCTTCTTCGCGTTGGTTGGCGAGGGCTTCGAGGTTGAGCTGGGCGTTGCGCAGGACTTCGAGATAACGCGCTTTCACCGTGCTGGGAGTGGTGACGCGGCTGAAGTCGTGGTTCGCGTGAACGGCGGGGAGCGCGGTGTTGTTGTCGAGTGAGTTTACGAGCCCGATCATTTCGTCAAAGAAGGCCAGTTCCTGGGCGGCGTGGCCCCTCTTGTCCCGCTTGGTGTAGGCGTAGTTGGCGACGATGGTGAGATTTCCGACGGAGGTGTTGGCGCGGAACTCGTAGCCCTTGGAACCGTCGGGAGCGCTGTTGGCATTCACGGTTGTGCTGGAAGGAGGGATGAGGGCGTTGGTGAGGCTGGCATAGCGGGCGGCGTCGATTTTTCCGGCGGCGCGGAGTGAATCGAGGATTGGGCCCATGGGACGATAGATGGCATAGTTGCCGACGATCGTGGTATTGGTCGCGCTGGCTTGCCCCTGAAACGTGGTGCGAACGGAATTGGTGCTGGTCGGAGCCAGCGGGTCGGCACCCCGTGCGCCACCGCCAACGACAGAGTTCCAGAAGGCGATGGTGGCGGTCTGGTAGCCGCCGATCCGTTCGGCCTGAAAATGGGTGAAACTCAGATTGAGTTTGTCCGCGAACAAGCGCCAGCGGACGCCCAGGTCTCGCGATGTGCTCCTGTCGGGAGCGGGCTGCACCGGCGCAACCTGGCCCGCAGCGGGCATGATGTAATTTTCCTGATTATTGCCGACGTTGTTGGCGTAGCCGCCGGACAGACTGAGATCGGGGGTCAGGTGATAAACCACGCCGGCGCTGAGCGAGTCGGGCTTGAAGGGCGCGAGGGTCTCGGTGGTGGCGAGCACCGGCCGCAAGGAGACGGCGTCGATCGTGAAGAGGTCGCGCTTGAGTTGGGTGCGGTCCTGCCGGTAGCCGTATGAGGTGACGAGGCGGCGTTGGCAGAAGTAACTTTGGCCGTGGAGCGTGTAATAGGAGCGGTCGAGGTTGCGTCCGATGAAGGGCGTGTTGCCGGCGGTGAGTTGGGCAGGACTGAGGGTGTCGGGGATCCAGGCCGCCGACCAACTCTGGCTGTTCGCATCTTGGAAGGGGGCGGTGGGCACAGTGAGGCGGGCGTGAGCCTGCGGATCGCCCACCGCGAAGTAGTTGCGCAGAAACAGGGCTTGCTGCTCGAGGACCGCGTTGGTCACGGGGTCGCGGCGAACGGCGGAAAGCCATGGCTTCTCATTGGTGCGAGTCTGGCGGTGAGTGTCCTTTTGAAAAAAGGCGGATACGTTGTGCTCGGTGCCCGCAAAATTGATGCGGTAGGCGAGAGTGATGCCTCCGGCTTCGCGGCGGTTCGTCTCAGTGTCGTTTTGCCAGCGGCTCTGGATATACATTTTCCCCTGGAAATCGGGAAACTGACTGTTGGGCTCGCCATAAAGCGCGAAGCTTTGGTCCACGCGATTCATGGTCTGGGCAAAACGGTTGGTGTGATTGCGGCCGTAGAATGCGCTCACGAAAAGGTCTTGCGCCAAGCGCTGCTCGAGGCCGACGCGGAAATCACCGAAGTGCTGGGTGCGGAAAGAATCAGGTCCGGCCATCGCCGTGTGGATGGGGTTGACGATGCTGTCCTGCTCGAGAAAGAGCGTGCCGATGCGGTCGTTACCCTCGGAGCCCCAACCGCGACTGGTCCCAAACGCCGCACCGCGGGGATCGAATGAGGGCAGGTAGCGGGCGCTCGTGGTATTGGGCGTGGTATTGAAGATAACGGGAGCCTGGAAAACACTTGTGGCGAGGCGGGTATTGGTACGTTCCGTGGGGACGGTGTAGGGTCCGCCCAAGCTGAAGTTGTTGGTTTCAGCGAGACCGGCGGTGGTGCGCGTGGGCGCGATCGTGAGGCCGGGAAATGAGGGGGTGGCGGTTGGATTCCCCGTGGGCGCGGTTGGCTTACCCGCCGCGAGCCACGCCGAGAGATTATCAAAGGGGCCGATGATGCGGTCGCCCTGGACTTTGTTCTGCCCTCGCTCCAACGAGACGTTGATCGCCGTGTTTTTTGCCGGCCGGATGGCGAGGGTGCCGTAGAGGCCCTGACGATCGTCGAAGTCAAAATTTCGGCGACCGGTGCGCTCTTGGTGCAGGGCCTCGAGGCGGAGTGCGGCCCGGTCTTTCTTCAGCACGATATTCGTGTCAACGGTGCTGCGGAGGGAGCCCCGGCTATCGGTCTGCACCGAGATCCGCTTGGTTGGGCGGGACAGATGGGCGCGGTCGCGGGTGACGTTGATGTTTCCGCCGGGGCCACCGTTGCCGAAAAGAATGGCGTTGGACCCGAGCGAAAGATCGATGCGGCCGACGTTGTAGGTGTCATTGTTCCAATCGAAATCGAGAAAATCGAGCGTCTTGGAACCGCCGAGACCGCGGATACGGACGTTGGTATTGTCGCGACCAAGGCCCTCGGTCGAGGCCGTGAAAACATCGGCGTTGTTGCCGTCTTCATGGTCGACTTGGACGTTGAGGGCGTAGTCGGCGAAGCTGGCGAGATGGGTGCCGTTGATGTCGTTGAGAAAGTCTTTCGTGAGCACCGCCACACTGGAGGCGATATCGCTGAGATCGGTGACGAGGCGCCCGCCGGAGAGGCCCTTTTCCGAGGTGTAGCCGGTATCTTTCGAGGCATTTACCGTGAATACTTCGAGTGCGACGACGTCAACTTTGGCGACCGCGGGCGGCTGCGGGTTGGGTGTCGTCCTGGGCGGAACGATCTGGGCCGAGGCGGTCGTGCAGACCGTCATCGCAAGAAGACCCCCAGCGAGGAGCCGCCGGCAGGTGAGGGGTGCGCGGCGAGGGTGGCGAGGGTGAAGAACGTCGGACGGGTTCATTGGGTGAGAGGGGATCAGCTAAGATGACCGTGAATTGGTCTGAAGTTGCGATGGCCCAACGGTGCGTGCCGCCGCCTGGTGGAGGCGGGAGGATGGCTCGCATTCGTGAGGGGAGAACCGCGCGGCAGAGGAGAACTACTCCTGATAAACAGCAACTGTTTCTTCGAGCCGCGGCCAAAACTTGTTTTGGTGGGGGGGCTCCCATGCAGCAGGGGCGACAAGAGTGTCGCCCATCCGACGGACCGGCGACACCCCTGTCGCCGATGGTGGCCACGAAGGCGTGCTTCGCGCCCCCACCACCCACCCTCTCGCGCTCCTAAGAAACTCCTAAGAAACACCATTTGTTAAACGTTGAGGTGCAACTTTGACCCTGTTTCTTTCTGTCACGGCCAAAATCCGATT
>CAMDOF010000151.1 GCA_945903465.1 Opitutus sp. GAS368 | reverse complement strand
CGGCCGCGCCGGGACGATCTTCGAATGAATAGGCCGAGAGCTTGCCGCGCTCCATGGCCGGGATGGCGGCGATTTGCCCTAGAATCTGTTGTTTGTCGGGTTGGCTCATATTTAGCTAGTTACCTAGCTATATTTACCAAAAGAACAAGCCGATGTTTCCGATTCAGAAGAATTTTGGCTCACACCCTTTTCCGCTCCTTCCTCATTTTCGGCATTGAGTGTTTCATTTTTATCAGGCCAGTCTTCAGCGTCCTGCGCGCCTCCCTCCACCCCTGCAGTTTTCTTCCCATGTCCAAGTCTCTACCGGTTACTCGTCGTCACTTTCTGCAACTGTCAGGCGCGGCTGGGGTGGGTGCGCTCGGGTTTCCGGCGATCCTGCGGGGGCAAGCGGCGCGGAGCCGACTCAATCTTGCGGTGATTGGTTGTGGAGGTCGCGGCGGCTCGAACCTTGCGGGGGTAGCGGGGGAAAATATTGTCGCGCTGTGCGACGTCAACGCGGTGAACCTCAAGGCCGCGGCCGCGAAGCACCCGCAGGCGAAATTATTCCGTGATTTCCGCGAGATGTACGCGACGCTGAAAGACGCTGAGTTTGACGGCGTCGTCGTTTCAACGACGGAGCACACGCATGCCTTTGCGACCTTGCCGGCGTTGCGGCGCAAGAAGCATGTTTACTGCGAGAAGCCGTTGACGCGTGACGTATACGAGGCGCGTCTCGTGACCGAGACCGCGCGGACGGCTGGAGTGGCGACGCAGATGGGGACGCAGATTCACGCCGGGACGAACTATCGTCGGGTGGTCGAGTTGATCCAGAGCGGTGCGATTGGGGCTGTCCGCGAAGTGCACGTCTGGGTGAACCGCACGTGGGGCTGGCAGTCGCCCGAGGATGCGAAGTTGCACGTCGATCGGGCGAGCACGCAGGAACGACCGGTGGGCGCTGATCCGGTTCCGCCCGAGCTCGATTGGGACCTGTGGATAGGGCCGGCTCCCTACCGCCCGTTCAACAGCGTTTACGTTCCCGGCAACAAATGGTACCGCTGGTGGGATTTTGGTAATGGGACAATGAGCGACCTCGGTTCCCATTATAACGATTTACCCTTCTGGGCGCTGAATCTGGATGCGCCGCTGGCGGTCGAGGCGAGCGGGCCACCGCCGCATCCCGAGATCGCCCCCGCGACGATGAGTGCGACCTATCACTATGGTGCGAGGGGTGCCCGGCCCGCGGTTAAACTCACGTGGTATCAAGGCCAGCTGAAGCCGCCGGCGTGGCACGACAAGCGAATCCCCGCGTGGCTGGATGGGCATCTGTTTATGGGGGACAAGGGCATGCTGCTCTCGAATTACAGTAAATATCTGCTTCTGCCGGAGAAAGATTTTGTTGGATTTGTTCCGCCGGCGAAGACGATTCCGGACTCGTTGGGGCACCACGAGGAATGGTTACACGCGTGCAAGACTGGCGCACCGACGACGTGTCATTTTGGATACAGCGGCCCGCTCACGGAGGCCAATCATCTGGGTAACGTCGCCTATCGCGCCGGCCGGAAAATCAGCTGGGATGCCAAATCCATGCGCATCGCGAACGCCCCGGAGGCGGAGCGTTTCCTCCGTCGGACGTATCGCGACGGTTGGAAACTGGCCTAGTGGGCGCCGCGGACGCGGTCGGCTGGGGGGGCGGGCGGTGGTCCCGCACGACTGAGAGTTTGTGGACGTGGCGCCAATTTCGGGTGAGGCGAGCGTCCCATGAATTTGGGGCCTCTTCGTGGGCGTGGTCGTGAGCACACGCACGAGCGCATCGTGATCTGTCCGCGCGGCGAGATCGTGGGCTACGTGCGGGCAACCAAAATCGGAATCTCAGCCGCGGTGGGGGTGAGGCCAATCGCGATTGCAGGGGGAACTTTCCGATGTCGCCCACTTCAACTGATCCATTTGTGCTCACATAAATTGACCCACCTCCAAAAAAGCTGCTCAGTTATTTGACCCTCGTTCAGGCGCATGAACGCTCATGCCTCATCTGAACACGTGGAAAAAACCGGAACTCCTTGGAAAAGGAAGCAAATCACCGGTGGATCAGTTTAACTGAGCAGCGGTGGGTCAAAATAGTTGAGCGCCATCGAACTTTCACTCACCAGCAAGATGCCCGTGCCACCATGGGAGCCGGCGTCGAGAACTTACCAGCGGTTGGGATCAGAACGTGCCCTTGAGGCCGAAGGTCCAGAGGGAGCCGAACTCGGCTCGCTGGCGGAATTGGGCGATCGCCGGCGTGTTGGGGCCGGCGATTTCGACGTCATCGGTCGGGTCGTTGACATTGCGGAGATTAGTAAAGACCGAGAAGTTTTTGCGGAAGGAATATTCGCCAGTGACATCGATGTAGGAGCGTTTGGCGCCCCAAGTATAGGTATTTGCCTCGATGCTGCGACCGGTGACGATACCACGACGTTGGCGGCCGAGGTAGTTCCAGTTCATACGCAGATTGTACTTTTCGCGGGAGAGGCTGAGCCCCCAGCTGCCGGTGCGGGGAATGTAACCGGAGAAATTGTTGGCGGCCTCGCCGGTGGCCCGTTGGGCGCTGCCATTGGCAAAGACCTGCACCCCGCGGGCCCAGCGCGGCAGGAAGGTGAGGGCCTGCTTGTAATTGAGATCGAAACCTTCCATGCGAACCGTGGTCGTGAGGTTTTGCTGGGTCGCGACTTGGTAGGGGTCGTAAAGCACGGGATCGAGGCTGTACAGGGCGAGAAAATCCGGCGTGGCTTCGAAGGTGGTGCTGCCGAAGAAATTTTTGAAATCGCGGCGAAACGCACCGACGGAAAAAAGTCCGATGCGTTCGAAGTAATACTCGAGCGTCACCTTTTCTGTCTTGGCGCTCCACGCTTTGATGGCGGCGTTGTTGAGGGTGATCCGGTTCGATGGGCCGGGGATGGATTCGACGTCAGGGAGGGTGACGCCGCCGGAGTATTGGTTGAAGTTGGGCCGGCCGACGGACTCATAATAGGCAGCGCGCGCGACGAGATTTTCAAAAATGGTGTAGCTGGCGTTGAAAGTGGGAAAGATTCGGAGGTATTCTTTTTCAGCGCGGGCGCCGCGATCGATCAGGGTGAGTTTGGCGATTTCTAGAGGATCGCTGGTGATCGCGATCGGGCGTCCGGTAGTGGCTCCGAGGATGACTTTTCCAGAGGCGTTGCGTTGGAAATTTCGGGTGGGATCATTGAGAGGGCCGCGGGCGTCGATGTTAGTTTGTTCCGCGCGGAGACCTCCGATCAGTTTGAGGCGACGGTTGAAGAACTGGGTATCGCCGCGCAGGTAGACGGAGGAGATGGTTTCTTGGGAGAGTTTGGAGCTGTTGATCTCCGAGCGATATTTTGCGTTCTCGTCAAAGGTGAAGCGGTTGGGCTTGGTGTGGTAAAGATCCAAGACCGTCTCGTTGCTGACCCATTGGACCCGCGGGATTCCGTAGAGGCCGGCGCGTTGGAAAAAGTAAGGATCGTAGAAAGGACCGGCGCCATCATCGCTTCCGCCGAGGGGCGTAGTGGTGGCGCGGCCGTCGGCGCCGATGAAGTTAACCGAGGTGGTGCTCGTGCGATTATCGGTGCGGGATTGGCGCAGATCGACGCCGGCTTTTAGGGTAAGGGGCAGAGTGCCTTCGAAGTCGCGGCGGAGATTGGCAAAGGCGGTGCGGTGGACATTGCGCGAAGTTTGCGGGCTCGCGCCGGCGGTGCTGAGGGCGTACGAGTTGATGGCGTACGGGTCGACCGGCGCGCCGGTGGTGGCTTCCGTAACGGTGATGACGCGTGGCCGGAGGTAGAAGTTGTCGTCGAAGGAGACGGTGACCCCCGTGCGCCGAGCGAGCGTCGAGGCGAATCGACCCTTGTCGAGATTGCGGAAAAGATTTTGGGCGTGAGATGAACCTAGGCCCGCCTCGGCTTTCCAAATAGGGCCGTCGTGGCGCAAGGTCAGACTCGGCATGTACGTGCGGCTGTAGCGGTGATTACCGCCGTTGGAGATACGGATTTCGCCTGCGCCAGCGAAGCCGTGCGTAAACGTCGGGGAGAATTCACCGGGGAGGACGCGGTTGACGATGAACGTGAGGGAGCGCTGATTGTAATCGGTATGGAACGTGCCGTATTGAAAAGAGAATGACAGGCGGCTGACGGGGCCGATTTTATAGTCGGCGCTGGTGGCGAAGGATGAACGGTCGGCGATTTTCGATTCTGTGCGGACGAGGAAATCGGAGAGATAGGGCCGATCTGTGGAGGTGTCGGGGAGGGTGGTGCCGTTGGTGGCGGCTCCGGCGCCGCGCCACGTGTTGGTGAGCAAGGGGCCCTCGACATATTGGGTGGAGCCCCCGCCGGAGACGGTGAAGCCGAAGCGGCGGTTGACGGGTACAATCCAGGAAAATTCGAAACCTGGGCGGACCTTGTAAGTGGGTTCGCTGGTGGGGCCGGGGGAGCGGTGAAATTGTTTCGTGCTGTCGCGCATCGCGAGGTACACGCTTCCGTTGAAAATGGGTTTTGAACGTTCAAAGGCGCTGCGCGGGACGAGATTGACGGAGCCAGCGAGGGCGGAACCGGGTGATTCGGGGGTGGGGGAGTAGACGGCCTCGATGCGGGCGACGTTGTTGATCGAGACGGCGTTGAGTTCGACATTGCGACCGGTGCCGGAGGTTTCCGAGGTCGCGAGGCTGAAGCCGCCGATGGTGACGGGAACGTAGTCGGAAGGCACGCCGTTCATGGAGATCTCGCGCGGATCACCGCCGCGGTAACTCATGGTGATGCCGGGCAGCATTTTTAGGAATTCACCGATGTTGCCATCGGGGACGACCCCAAATTCGTCGGCTGAGACGACGTTGACGATATTGGCGGCGAAGCGTTGCTCGTTGATGGCGATGGCGGCGCCCTCCATCTCGCGCGAGGCGGAGATGACGAGGGAATCGAGTTTGACGACCTCGGTATCGTGGCGAAACCGCGAGCCGCCGGAGAGGTTGATATCTTGCTCGAGGACGGTTTGGCCGGTGAGATTGAGGGCGATGGCTTGGGGCTCCATGCCGGTATAAAAGACTTCGAGGACGAGGGGGCCGCGAGGGATTTGATGGAGACGGTAGGTGCCGGATTGGTCGGTAAATACGACGATCGCGGAGCCCTTAATAGTGATGCGGGCGTTGTTTAAGTATTGGCCGTTGACGGCATTTTTTACGCGGCCGGAGATTTGAGTGGTGGCGGCGCCTGGGGTGGCGGCGCCTGAGGTGGGTGCGGGTGATTGGGCGTGGGTGAGGGGGCCGAAGGCGAGGCAAGTCAAGAGTGCGGCGAACCGACCGGCGCGGCGGAGTTGGCTACAGGGCGGGGTATTTTTTTTGAGATTCATGCAAGGTAAGATTGGCGGTGATGAAGTTGATTTGGAGAGGCGGTGGGCCCAGGCCGAGTGGGTGGCGTTGGTGGCCGTGCGCGAGGTGGGCGGGAAGAAGGCGTCGCGGGTAGAGTTATTTTTTCCTATTTTTTTTCTCGGCGGCGGGCGAGGCTGGCGCTGCGGGGTCGAAGGCGGGGTTGGGGGTGGGCATAATGGCGCCGACCGATTGACGCCACGTGGCGAGGGCGGTCTGCAGGGATTTCGTGCGGGCGGGCTCGCGGGCGGCGAGGTTATTTTTCTCACGATGATCGGCGGGGATATGGTAGAGCTCAAGGGCACCGTTCTCGTACCACTCGATTAGTTTCCAGTCGCCCGCGCGGATGATGCATGGGGCGCGCCGCCCTGATTGCCGTAGTGCGGGTGGTGCCAATAGAGCGGTGCGCCGCGTTCGTGGGGGTCGCCCCGAAGTTGTGGGACGAGGCTGATGCCGTCGAGATGCTGGGCGGGGAGCAAGGGGAGCTGGGCGAGTTCGAGCAGCGTGGGATAAAAGTCGGTGCTGATGACGGGGGTTGGGCAGGTGCTGCCTGGTGGAGTGATGCCGGGGGGCGCATACGATCCAAGGCACGCGAATGCCGCCCTCGTAAGGCCAGCCCTTGCCGGCGCGCAGGGGCAGATTCGCAGTGGGGTGACCCTCGCTGGTGGCGAGGCCGCCGTTGTCAGACATAAAAACGACGATGGTTTTTTCGGTCAGGCCATTTTTTTCCAAGGCGGCGAGGATGCGGGCGATCCCGGTGTCGAGTTGCTCCAGCATAGCGGCGTAGAGCGCGTTATTTTGAACGAGGCGAACCGGCCGAGCGCGCTCTTGGCCCCAAGCGTCGGGAGGTGCGGACATTTTTTTCTTTTCGTATTTAGCGAGGAGATCCCCGCGTGCGCCGATGGGGGTATGCACGGCGAGGAAAGGCAGATAAGCGTAGACGGGGGTTTGGGTGTGGGCGTCGATGAACGCGACGGCTTCGTTGACGATGCGGTCGGTAGTTTTGGGATCGTCGTTTTTATGAGGCGGGGGTGTCTTGGATTTTGGATACCAAAGCTGGGCGCTCTCATCGAGCGCTTGGGGGAATCCTTGGGCCCCGGGGTAAAATTGGCCGCCGCCGAGGTGCCATTTACCGGCGAAGAACGTCGAGTACCCGCCGGCGTGGAGGGCCTCGGCGATGGTTATCTCGGCGAGAGGGAGGTGCGAGGCATGGGGGGCGGAGCGCATTTTCTCTGAACGCCTGCCGGGGATGAAATCGGTGATACCAAAGCGCGGGGGATATTTCTCGGTCATGATGCTACCGCGGGTGGGTGAGCAGACGCAGCAGGCGGCGTAGCTCTGAGTAAATCGCATCCCGCGGCGGGCGAGCGCGTCGATGTGCGGGGTCTGGTAGAAGGTTTCGGGGTTATTGGGCCGATGTCGATGTAGCCCAAATCGTCGGCGAGGATGAAGACGAAGTTGGGTGGGGGCGTGGTGGCCCCGCGGGTTGCGGTGGCCAAGTCAGGTGCGCGGCGCTCGGCTGCAGGGAGGGCGGCGAAGGCGGCGCAGAAGACGATGGCGAGGAGGCGGCCAGCGGCGGAGTTCAAGGGGAAGGCGAGGAATGCTGGGCAGCGAACGATGGTGCTGGCAGTTGGGGTCTTGGCAGCGCCGGAAATTGTGACGAAGGATTATTTCTTCGGTGATCTCTTCTTTTTCGCCGAGGTTTCCGCCATAGCGGGCAGGTTGCCGAATTGTTTTTTATAGAGCGTCCAAAATGGATTTTCGCCGAGTAATGGCGCGGTCTCGTTGACCATGAGGGGGACGGCGGATTGCCACCAAGCCTCGTAGGCGGCGCGCATGGCCGCGACGACCTCGGGTTTTTGCGCGGCGAGATCTTTTTGTTCGGCGTAGTCCTGGCGGAGGTCGAAGAGCATCCAGTCGGGGCGGTTTTCTTTTGAAATAGAGACGAGATGATATTCAGGGGTGCGCACGCTGCAGTTTACGTATTTGCCGGTTTCGGGCGAAGCGTCCTTCGCCCAGCGGCCGGTGTGGGTGAAGAGGGTGCGGGTGGGCCAAGGGGCGGAGGGGTTTTCGAGCAGGCTGACGAGGCTGCGACCCTCGATTTGCTGGGTGGCTTGTGCATTGAGTTTGGCGCCGGCGAGAGCGGCGATGGTGGGGAAGAAGTCGATGTGGGCGGCGAGTTTGGTGACATCGGCGGGTTGGAGGGAACCTGGCCAGCGCCAGAAGGAGCTGGCGCGGGTACCGCCGAGAAACGGCGTGCCCTTTTGGCCGCGCATCCCGGCGTTGAAGACACGGACGCCGCCGGTGCCGCCATTATCGTTCATAAAAACGACGAGGGTATTGCGCTCGATGCCCCAGGCGCTGATTTTGGCGAGGAGTTTACCGATGTTGTCATCGATATTGGCGATCATGCCGAAGTACTTGGCGGTATTGAGATCGTCGACCTTGTCTTGGTAGCGGGCGAGATCCTCGTCGCGGACTTGGAGGGGGCCGTGGGGGGCGTTGGTGGGGATGTAGGCGTAGAAAGGCTGCTGGCCCTTGACGCGGTCGATCCACTGGGTGGCCTGCGCGAAGAACACATCGGTGCAATAGCCGTTCGTTTTTTCGAACTTGCCGTTGTGTTTAATGAGCGGGGAAAAATACGTGTTGCCAGGGGCATCGCCGCAGGAGCCCGGGTAATGCTGGCCGATGCCGCCGGCCCCGTGGATAAAAACTTCGTCGTAACCGCGTTTTTCAGGCTGGTGGTCGTCCTCGTCGCCGAGATGCCATTTTCCGAAGATGCCAGTGGTGTAGCCGGCGGTTTTTAATACTTGCGGCAGGGTGATGGCATCGAGGGTCATCCGTTCACGTTCGAGAATGGTGTGGGTGACTCCGTTTTTAAACTCATGGCGGCCGGTGTGGAGGGCGCTGCGGGTTGGTGAGCAGGTGGGGCTGACGTGGAAGTCGGTGAAGCGGACGCCCTCGGCGTGGAGCCGGTCCATATTCGGGGTTTTCAAGATCGGGTTGCCGTGGGCGGAAATGTCGCCGTAGCCCTGATCGTCGGTGAGGATGAAGACGATGTTGGGGCGTTGGCCGGCGAGACCCTGGGCGAAAAGCGCGCCTGGCGTGAGCAGGGTGGCGAGGAGGAGAGCGAGGCGGAGGATCGAGCGCATGGTTTTAAAGAAAGGTAGGCGGTTGGGTTTGAGTCGACGCGGTGCGTGGGGGGGAAGACGCAGAAGGTTAATTTTAAGGGAGATGATCGGTTCGGCGGCGAGGATTAATCCTGAAAAATAATGGCGTGAGCGCGAGATCGGGCCGGAGCGCGTGGCGCCGCGTCGTGGGCTTTGGAGCTGTGGCCCGGTGGGTGCGGGCCGCGCGGGCTGGATTGCGGTTGGTGCAGTGGGCGCGCCGAGCGTGATGGCGGGCGTTATCGCTGGTTCGGTTAAAATTGCGTAAATCTGGTTTTTTTTGGTCCAAGATTTACCAAGAGCTAAGCGGATGATGCCAAATCCACTTATTCGCCAACGGCGGCTTTCCCTCCTCTTCACCGGTCTGCTGATGGTCCGTCTCGGCCAAGCTCAAACGGCGGAGGTCGTCTCGATGGAGAAATTGAGGGTGAAGGACGTGCTGATCAGCAAGCAGATCTTGCCGACGGCGCGGCCGTTTAGCTCGGTTTTTGGCACGGATGATAACATCGTGGATGTACCGCGTAACGTCACCATCATCTCGCGCCAGCAGTTAAGCGGCATCAGGATCGCCAGCGTGCTGGAGTTCTCCAAGCTGACATCGAGTTCCTGCACGACGACCAACTTTGGGGCCCCGGCTAATCCCAGTATTCGTGGGCAGACGGCCGATCTTTTCAGCTGCACGCGCGCGCCGGATTCGGTCGCCGGGCAACTTAAATTTATAGCCCTAGGAGTCTGTCGGACTTAGCCGCTTGAGGGCGTTTGTGGCTCAATAGATTATTTCTAGGAAACTGGATTTGCGGGGGGGTATTGCTAGGAAACTATCCGCCGATCGCTTCGCTTTCGAACGACTCGTACGCCATCACATGACACCAATGGCACGTCGAGTAATCGATGCTCAGGAAACTCGGTTCCTGCTCCTCGCGCGCTCGCGCGAAGGCGGCGTCGCCCGACGGGAACCAATCGACCGGATTGCTCGCGTGCTGCAGCAGATACGGAGCCTTTTCCTGGGCGAGCGCGTTGGCCATGGAGCCAGTGAACTGGAATTGGGCGATCGTGCAAAGGCTGGAAAGGGACGGATTGCTCGTGCAGCCCGATCGACCGCGGCGGGGGCGGCGCGGCTCCAGTCAAATCGTGGCCACAACGAAGCAGTTTTGATGGGGTTCTTCGGAAAACCGTTCCACTGGGGGTGCGGCGCCCTCGCCGCGCCTGAACCCAGTTGCGATTTACGATCCGAGGTTTCTCAATACCCCCCAATTTCCAGGTTATTTCTGGTTTGTACAGTCCACCGCTGTTGCCAGATCTCGCAGCATGGTGAAGCACGAGCACCTGCCCCATCTCCGACCCATCGCACAGCAACCCATTGTGTTTCTCACTGTGGTCACGCATCGACGGCGCAACTGTCTTCTCGATTCTGTCGCGCTGGAGTCGCTAACCACAATTTTTCAGCGCTCGACTACTTACGATGATTGGTTCGTCGGAGACTTCCTCCTTATGCCCGATCACGTTCATTTGTTTGCGCGTGCCACTTTGGACGCAAAACCGCTCGCCCATTGGGTCCGAACATGGAAATCACTGAGTGCTCGTCGAATTAGTTCGGACCTGAGAATTCCCGCTCCTATCTGGCAACGTGATTACTTCGATCGATTCCTGCGTTCGGCTGATAACTACAGCGAAAAATGGGACTACGTTGCAGAGAACCCAGTTCGAAAAAACTTTTGTAGAGAGGCGAAAGATTGGCGCTGGAAAGGCCGAATCCATGACCTCCGGGATTGACTTAAAGCAACCGCGGCGGGGACGGCGCGGCTGCAGTCAAATCGTGGCCACAACGAAGCAGTTTGGGTGGATCGGACCTCCGTTCTACTGGGGATGCGGCGCCCTCGCCGCGCTTCGACCTTTCACTTTTTCCCCGGCCCAAACGTCTTCTCCGGATCCCACACGATCGCGGCCATGTGATAGCTCTTGAACGAGTCCCATGGATCTTCCGGTAACGCTGAAGCGTAGTACGCCGTGACCACTTGTCCGTCAGATCGCTGTACGGACGACGGATATCCGCCGTCGGCGCCATTCCAATCCGCCAGGCGGATCGCGGGACTCCAGGTTTCGCCGCCATCGGAGCTGATCGAGGCTTCGAGTCCGAGTTCGACCGGCGGTGAGAGGCGCACCCGTTGTTGTCTATTTTGGGACGCGTCCGGATCCATTCCCTTTCTGGCATACCTCGACATGCGATCACCAAAACTCAAGAGAACCCGGCCATCCCGTAATCTGGCCAGGTGGCCGTTTATTCGTTGATAGCCGGTCAGCGCGCGCTTGAACCGCCACGTCCGCCCATCGTCTTCCGAACCGCAAAGGATCAATGCATCTTTTCCCTCCACGCCTGTCCCGGTGCGTGCACAGGCCAGCCACCGACCGCCGCCGAGGTGCAAGGTCGTGGTTTCGTTGGCGGCGCCGATCAACGTCGGTTCGCCCCAGGTTTTGCCGTCATCCTTGCTGCGATACAGGTAGGCCTGGAATTCCCGGTCCTCATATTTTTCCAACGGACCCTTGGTCGTGTAGGCGGTCGCGCAGAGGTCGCCATTTTGCGCAATTTGCAGATCGCCGAACGGCGTGTTGAATTGTCCCGTGGGCGATCGCTCCGGAAACGCCTCCTTCTCGACCCACCAGGAAAGTCCGCCGTCCGGGGAACGGCTGAGCCAAGGCCCCAGCGTTTCGTACCGAAACCGCCCGCGCGTCTTCGGCTTATCGGGCGGATAACGATCCGACCAGCCTGCGGTCAACACGATGAGATCTCCATTTTTCGCCAACCCTGCGCCGTGATTCATCCGAATTGTACCGGGCTCGTGTTGCGTCGCCGCGCTGCCAAATCTCCACGTTTTGCCGCCATCCGCACTGAGCCAGCATTCTACATCGCCCGGTCGGCTGCCATGGCTCGCGTTGTTGAAGATGATCGCGGCGAGCGTCTTCCCATCGGGGAGCAGCTTCAAATTGGGCCAGGCGCAATGGTCGGGCGCGGTGATCGATGGCACGGGTCGTTCTCCGGCGCGATTCACCGCCCAGCGCGTCGGCGGCGGCCCGTCGAAAAGGGGAGTGGTATTGGCGGCGAGATTTGCGCTGAGCGCGATCGCGGCGACGCCGGACAGAAACGTTCGGAACGACATAATGATAGGATGATATTAACCCAGACGATTTTTTCTACCGGTATTTTCAGACCCAAAAATTTGAACAGAAGGATTGTCGTTCGCGGTTTGTGGCGACGCTTGCGCGGTGTCTTCGCTCGCGCCTCAAAAATCCCCGCGCACGCCGACCGTGAACGAGGCGCCGACAAATTGAAATTGATCGATGCGCGCATACTCGGGCCCGTCGGGTGACCAGGTGCCGGAGCGTTGCGGCATCGCATTCAGATTTCGCACGTCGGCGTAAAGGGTGGAGCGCTTGTTCAGCATGTAAGCGACCGAAACGTCCACTTTCGTCTGGGGCGCATAGGTGTTGTAACTGTTCGGCCGCACCGTCGCCCCAGCCGCCGCGGGCAGACGACGCCGATACCAGGTATAGTTGTAGCTCACCCGCGCGCTGAATTTTCTCCGCGCGAAACTGACACCCTGCTGAACGGAGCGCGCGTTAAAGTTGGTAAAATTATCCGAGTCCGGCCCGCTCAAATGCATGTTGGTCAAATTCGAGAACACCATGAGCCCGTGGCCCCACGGGCCCAATGCCTCGAGGGATTGGCGATAGCCCACCTCAATGCCCGTGATGGTGGCCGAGCCCGCGTTACGCTTGCTCACGATCTCGTAGTCGAGGTAGTCATCCGGCAAATTAAACTCCGCGAGCGTCTCCGGCGTGGCATCGACCCGCGAAGCGGCGAAAAAGTTCGTGATGTCCTTCTGGAATAAACTCACCGAGGCAATCGCGCCTTTCAATTCGTAGAGCTCGAAGCTGAGGTCATAATTGTTCGCGGTCCAAGGCTTGAGGCCTGAGTTTACGACGGTGACCACGCGACTGCCCTCGGGCGCATCGGGGTTGGCCGCGGTCACTCCGGGCAGAATCTCCGTGTAATTCGGCCGGCCGAGCGTGCGCGCATACGCGGCGCGCGCGACAAACGTGGGCGTAACCCAAAAGCTCGTGTTCACGCTCGGATAGTATCCGTCGTAGTGTTTCTTCACGTGCGTTCCCAGCAGCGTGTATTGGAGCTTCGCAGTCGCGAGGACATCAGTCGTGACCCGCACGAGAGCCCCGGCGGCGTTGCGCACAAAGTTGCCGTTCGCACCCCGCTGAAACGTATCTCCGATGTCGTTGCGCGGCCCCCAGCCTTCGTCGGCCGTCCGTTCGAAGCGGACACCACCGACAACCCACAACCGGTTTTCAAAAAACTTGAAGTCGGCTCGCATATATCCGGCCGTGATCGTCTCCTGGATGGTCTTGGTGGCGTTCACTGCGGCGATGTAGGCACCCGATTCGTTGAACACGAACCACTGGGGGTGTTCGTCATAGACGTCCTTGATCTTGGCCAGACTCAGCCAGCTCACCGGCACGTCGTTACCCGCTGTATCCGTAAAATGGTTACGTGCGGAAAATGCGTCGGCCACGAAATCAAAATTGCCGATGAGCCGCGCCGCGGCACCGCCGGGCGGCGTGAAGGTCCATGTCTTGCCTCCGGCCACCGTTTCGTTGCGTGTGCGATTGAAAAGCGCGCCGGCCTTGAGCGTGAGAGCGAACGGCAGGTCCAATTCGCGCGAGACATTGATCGCCGCGCGCCGCCCTTGATTGTGCAAGTCCTGCTCAGCACTGGAAACCGAGGTCAGCGTGTAATTCCGTGCATCGTGAATGTCGACCGGCGCACCGGTGCGACTCGTGGCCGTCACGATCGGCGTGAGACGATCGGTCACCGCCCCGATGCGATTGTTGCCCAAGATCAAATTGGTGATGCTCGTCGACGCTGCCCGGTTGAAGAAGCCATCAGAAATGTCGGTGAACGTGGTGCTTAATTTCGAATAGGAAAGGCTGCCGTCGGCTTTCCAGCGCGCGCCGGTGAAACGGTGGGTGATCGTGAAAAGATCCATCGTCTTGCTCTGGTTGTTCCAGATCGGATCCATCACCACCGTGCCTACGCCGGTGGCCGCGCCTTGAATGGAAGTCGGGCCGCCAACCGCGCCGGCACCGAAGGTCGAGGTCACCTGATTCTGGCGCACGTTTGAGCTAGCGAGCGAGTGCGACGCGCCAAAGCTGATGACGTGATCGGGCAGAACTTTCCAGTCGATCGTCGCGGCGCCGAGGAGCTTGGAGTTGTCAAACATAAGCGCGTTCATCGAATTGCTGGTCAATTGGAGGGTGACCTTGTTCCAGATGGGTCGCCGATAATCGAGGTCGCTGTATCGATTCGATTTGCTGAACGCCAACGCCACGGCGACCTTGTCCGAAACCGGTCCGACGTAGGACGAATTGAGCGACGGGCCAATGCGGTGCCGATTGGATACGGAGTCGGGCCCGCCGCTCTTCGTGAAGATGTCCCACGGACCATGCAAGCCGTCGAGTGTGGTGAAGGTGCCGTAGGCATTGTAGCTGAAGATCGGTTTCCGACGGCTGAAACCGTTTTTGGTGATTAAGTTGATCATGCCGCCGACTGCGTTCGCTGGCATGTCGGGCGTTGGCACTTTCGAGACTTCGATCCGATCGATGTTGCCCGAAGCCGCGACGGCAAAATCGGTTTCCCGTCCGGAGGTGTAGGAGTTCGAGGCCATTTCCATGCCGTTCGTGGTGACGAGCGTGCCGGCGGCCGGCATGCCGCGAATGGAGACAAATTGTGGATCCTGCGGGTTTTGCTCGATACCGATGCCGGGAACGTACTTAAGAAATTCGCCGACGTTGCCCTCGCCGACGTCCACATCGATCGCGATGACGTTTTTGATATTGGGCGCGTTCCGGCGTTCGTGCAGAGCGACTGCCTGGCCGGACAGTTCTCGCTCCTGGACCGTCATCGCTGCCAGACGCACAATCCCGGATTCGGCGGCGATCTTTGCCCCGCGAATCGCGAGGGCGAAATCCCGGCGAGTCGTGGTCTTCGGCGAGATGGTCACGGCCTCGGTTTGAGAAGTTAAACCGGAGTAGGAAGCGGTGATTTGAACTTCGCCCGCCGGAAGCGCCGGCAAGCGATACTCGCCGTTCTCGCCCGCGTAGGTCTCGATGTTGGTCCCCGCCACGCTAATCCGAGCGGCGTTGAGAAAATTGCCCGTCGTCCAGTTCAACACCTGCCCTTCCACGGTGCCAGTCGCTGAAGTTTTCGACGAAAGGGGAGCGTTCGGGCGGTCAGCGACGGGCGCCGCCCTTGGGACGTTTTTTTCCGCGGTCCCTTTGCGCAGCGTGAGCGCACCCGTCTTCGGATCCTGCACCGCGGTCCAGCCGGTGCCCGTGAACATCCGATCCAGCGCTTCCCGGGGAAAATATTCACCTTGCAGCGCGGCTGTCCGGAGGCCGCTGACTTGATCGGTGTCGAAGATGAACTGCACGCCGGCCTGCTGCGAAAATTGCCGGAGCGTCGACTCCGCGGCGCCGGGTGGAATCGTAAACTGTCGTTTGATGGAATCGGCCGCCCAGCCGGCGGTCGTCAAGGTGAGGAGCACGGCCAATCGCGTGCCGCGCCCAAAAAGGAGAGTGGAAAGGGTCATAGGGGCTGCACGGCCCAACGCGTGCAGGCCAACAAGACGCAGCAGCAGGCGACTTCCGTGACGGAAATCTTACTCCCGCCCGCGTAAAATCGTTTTACCTGAGGTCCCGCGATTCACGCTGACGTCGAAACCGCTCTCGAGCAAAAGCACAAACCCCTCGATATTACTGGCCTGAAATGTCCCACCGAGCTTCCGTGCCGCGAGGACTGGATCCGTCACCACGAGTTGGTGCGTATTCAAGCGATTGAACGCGGCGACCGCCTCCATAAGGGGCGTACGGTCAAAGACGAGTTGAGACTCTTTCCACGCCAGCGAACGTTCCAATTCCTCCCGCGTCACCGGCTCCGGCCTACCCACGGCAACGGGAGCGGCGTTTTGGCCCGCCTCCACCACGAGCCGTTGGCCGGCAACGACCAAGGGGGATTTGGCGGCGACGTCTGGTTGCGCGCTCGCTGGCTCCACTCGCACTGTGCCCTCGGTTACTAAAAGTTGGACGGCAGCTTGGTCCACGCGGACGTTGAACGCGGTGCCGACGGCACAGAAGGTCACGTTCCCGACTGCAACCACGAAGGGGCGTGCGGGGTCCTTGGCTACGGTGAAATGAGCCTCGCCGCGCACCAAGCGGATGCGACGTGCGCTGGCGGTAAAAGCGGGCTCGACCAAAGTATCCGCATTGAGGGCAACCATTGATCCGTCGGGCAGAGCAAGCTGGCGAGCACTGCTGGGAATCACCCGACACGTATTCGCGGCGATCGATTTCTCTGGGGCGGTTGGCGGTTGGCCGGGCACCAGCAACCCGACCGCCACGGCCGCCGCAGCAGCGAAGCCCAGCACCCAGAGCGCGCGACGTCGACGTACGTTCCGACGCTCGATCGCTTCATCCATCTCTCGAGACAGCGCCATGATCTGCGGCGCCTCATCCGCGGTATCCAGCGTGATCCACGTCGACGCGATCCGGGCGAACTCGATCGCATGCCGCGGATCTGCCGCCTCCCAAGCGGTGAAGGCGGATGCTTCTTCCGCGGTGAAACCGCGATCGCGCCGCGCGAGCCAATCGCCGGCGGCTTTTTCGATCCGATCCTCACTTCGAGGATTACGGGCTGAAGACGAGGGATGCATCGCTTACTCTCGATGCCGCCGCACATGATCGGTGCAACGGCGGGCGCCCTTCGAGACCAACGACTCCACGGTATTTTCCGTGATGCCCAGTTTCAGCGCGATTTCCTTCTGGGAGAGCCCGTGAATTTTTCGAAGGAGCAGCACTTCGCGACAACGTTGAGGCAGCAAACGAATCGCCTCGGCGAGCAGCGCGTGTTCATGCCGGTGGTTGACGAGTTCGACCACGCCGGGCGTTTGGTCCATCATGTGCGCGCTGTTGATTTCAGAAAGGGGAATCTCGCAGGCCGTCGTCCGGCGGCGAATCGCGTCGCGCACGGCATTACGAGCAATGGCGAAAAGCAGTGATTTCACCGAGCGGATCGGTGCTTGGGTATACACGCGAAGCAGCCGCAGATACGAGTCCTGCAGGAGATCGTCGACATCTGCCGGAGAGTGCGCGGCTCCATGCAGATACGCGCGTAAAGATGATTCGTGGGGCTGAACCTCCTCGGCGAACCAACGAGCGCGATCTAAGTTTTCCCGACTCATGTCTGCCGAATGCCGTGGGTTAACGCCTGCGCTTTGTCGAACTTATTTGCAGGTTGCCCATTCGCCAGCCGGAGTGGGTGTAATCGAAAGTGAAGCCATCCACAGGAAGCGGGAAAAAACAGGGGAAGAGGCGGCAACGTTACGGATGAAGCGGCAAGTCGGTTGTTCGAAATGATTTCATTCCTTCTGGTAATCGAACCCGCAACTTGAGCAACCGGAGGCGTGAAGCGCGCTCGTACGGGACTGTGGGGGGGCATCGTCCGACTTCGGGCCGGACGGCCTTATCTCCGAAGCAACCTATCGGCACTACGCGCTGGCGATCGCGTCCGCGACGAACTGATTGAGATTTTCGCCCCGGGCCTGCGCCTTGAGCGCGGCCTTCTGGTGAATCTCGGGAGAGACGCACACGAGAAACTTGCCGCTGAATTTCCGGCCGGCGGATGGCGTCGGCAGCAGCTTCCCGTCGCGCAGAAAAATCTCCACCCACTCTTCGATGATCTCGACGAGCTGCTCCAGCACCTCGGCCTCCGTATCCCCGTGGCAGCACTGGCTAATAATGGGCGACGCGCTGCCGATGTAGAGGCGGTCCTCTTCACTCCACTCGAGCATCTTCAGATAACGACGGGCCTGGGCTTGAATCTGGCTGGGTGTAGGTTTCATTTTTTCGCTTCCTCCATGCGCTGGCGGACTTGCCGCTATCGCTAGTTTCCAGACGATCGAGCCCCCTTCTTTTTGCAGGTCGCCCGCCGGCAAACCCCTCCCCTCGCAAATCCAATTTCCTAGCAGCCCCCGCCTCAAAACTGGGTTTTGGCCGTGACGGCAAGAAACCACCCGCATGTTTCTCAGGAACGTTTTACGCAGGCTGTTTCTTAGGAGCCTCCCCACCAAAACAAGTTTTGGCCCCGACGGGAAGAAACAGCTTTCCAGGCCCACCAACGACTTGCAGAAGCTGTTTCTTAGGAGCGCGAGAGGGTGGGTGGTGGGGGAGCGAAGCACGCCTTCGTGGCCACCATCGGCGACAGGAGTGTCGCCGGTCCGTCGGATGGGCGACACTCTTGTCGCCCCTGCTGCATGAGAGCCCCCCCACCAAAACAAGTTTTGGCACCGACTGGAAGAAACAGCTTTCTTTTCCCACCAACGACTTGCAGAAGCTGTTTCTTAGGAGCGCGAGAGGGTGGGTGGT
>CAMDOF010000150.1 GCA_945903465.1 Opitutus sp. GAS368 | reverse complement strand
TATATCGCCACCAATTTCCTTGGACACGGGGCAGTAAACCCGAAAGCCAATGAATCCGATGATTGATCCTAATGAAACGAAGCGCACAGCCCAACCCGCCAGGCCGGAGCCCCCGGTGGTGGAGCCGGGCGTTGCGCCCGGCGGAACCGCCGGGGGCTCCGGCCTGGCCCCGCTCCCGTTGCGCTGGAGTGCGAAACGGAAGGCCGAGGTCGCGCTGCGCCTGCTGCGTGGCGAAGCGCTCGACGCACTCAGCCGTCAGACCGCCGTGCCCGTGCCGCGACTCGAAGACTGGCGGCAACAAGCGCTCGCCGGCGTGGAGCTGGCGCTGCAAATCCGTGTGCATGACGATCCGATTCAGCTGCGTCTCGACGAAGCTAACCGCCGGATCGGCGAGCTGAGCATGGAGGTCGAACTGCTGCGCGCCCGGTGCGAAAAATCTGGCCCTTTTGCCGGGCGGAGGTCGCGGCAATGAGCACCGCCACTTCCATTGCGGCACGCCAAGTTTACGGCGTGCAACGCGTCTGCGCTGCGTGGGACTTCCCACGCGCGACCTACTACGCGACGGCCCCGCTCGTGCCGGCCGACTCTCCCGCACCAATCGCGCCGGGCAAACGCGGCCCGAAAACCGTGCTCGATGACCCCACGCTGCTCGCGCTGATTCGCGCCGATCTCGCGACCTCGCCCTTCACCGGCGAAGGCCATCGCAAGGTCTTCGCTCGCCTGCGTTACCTCGGCGGCCACCGCGTCGGACGCAACCGCATCCTGCGTCTGATGCGTCACCACCACCTGCTCTCTCCGCACCGCACGGCCGTAGTGCCGGCCAAAGCCCACGACGGTCGTATCATCACCGATGCACCCAATGTGCGCTGGGCCACCGACGGCGCAAAAATCTGGACCACCGAGGACGGCTGGCTGTGGTGCTTCACCACCCTCGAGCACTGGAATGCCGAGTGCCTTGGGCACCATGTCTGCAAAATCGGCGACCGCTTCGCCGCCTACGAACCGGTCGCCCAGGCCGTCGCGCGTATCTTCGGCACGGCCGCACCGCAGGCCGCCCGCGGCGTCGAATTGCGCCACGATCACGGCAGCCAGTATCTCACCGACTACTTTCAAGGCCAGAGCCGTTATCACGGCTTCACGCCCAGTTTCGCCTTCGTCGGCGAACCCGAGACCAACGGCGTCGTCGAACGCTTCAACCGCACCCTCAAGGAGCAAATCATCCACGGCAAATCCTACCGCAATCGCGCGGAACTCGCCGCAGCTGTCGCCGCGTTTGTCATTGTCTACAACCGCGACTGGCGCCTCGAAAAACTCCGCTACCAGAGTCCCCTTGAAGCCCGCCGCTCCTTCCTGCCTCCTTCCTTTTTAGCCGCCTAATTAACCTTGTCTTGTGTCCAGAGAATCGGGGGCGAGACAGTCCTAAGTCAGGATGACGGGGTGGTCTGTCGGTTCATCGCTGCCGGACATGAGTTTTTTTTGCTCTTGGTTAGGCGAGGAAGTTGTTAAGTGGTCTGTCGGTTCACCGCTGCCGGACATGAGTTTAACGAGGGCGATCTCGGATCAGGAGACCGCGTTTGGTAATTGGTTAGCTCCGCCGGTATTGGCTTTAATTTTAAGAGATCCATCAGGGCCGCGGCATCTCCTCGACGTGCGTGGGCGCAAAATAATCCACGAGGAGGAACCGATCGAACCGTGGCAGGTTGCGGTGTTGTCGCGCACTCCGCGGAAAATGGGGAGATGGTTCTGCGCGGGTCTGGGCTTTGTTTCCCAATGACGACCAAAGGTGACATCGCTGCGATGGTGATCACGCCGCGATTTTCAATGAGCCGGGCGGTCGCCACTGACATCGGGCGTGCGTCGTTCCTGAGTGCCTGCGCCGCGCGCATGCGCGCGGGCGTGGGCTTGGGTTCTTAGCCGGCATCTTTTTGTCCGCCGACGGTGGGCTGAAGGAGGTGCCGTCAGCGTCGCCTGCTCCTGAGTGACTGCGGCGGCCGCTACTTGTCGGTTCGTTTTGGGCGTATGCGCTGATGCGGCGCCCAGCAAGAGGCCGAGGCACGGGGCATGAATGACGGATGTGGGGGCGGAGTATTTTTTGATAGTGATTGATCCGCATTGCGGTCGGTGGAGCCTTGCACAGTTGTTGCGGTTTCCATGTCAAAGCCCATCGCGACTATTCTCACTCATCCGGGTGGAGCCCACAAAGACGAGTTTCTCGCCTGTTCTGTTTTACTGGCGCTGCACCCAGTGCCCTTGGTGCGTCGTGAACCAGCGCCAGCGGATCTCGCCGATGTCGCGACGGCGGTCATCGACGTGGGCCACCAGCACGATCCGGCTCTCCACAATTTCGATCATCATCAATTGTCGCGAGATCACCCGCCGACGTGCGCGCTGTCCCTCGTTCTCCGGCACCTCGGTCGCTATGATGATGCCCGGCAATTTTGCGACTGGCTGGAAACCGCGGAATGGTTCGATTGCCGCGGTCCCTTCACCACTGCCCAGTGGCTGGGCGTGCCCCCCTTGGCTTTGGCCAAGCTCAATTCCCCCATTGATATTACGTTGCTCAGACGCTTCGCGTTGGTGACGAGACTCGATCCGGGTCAGCCACTTTGGGAGATCATGCGGATGATCGGCGAGGACCTGCTAGAATACCTCCAAGTGCTGCGGACTCGGCTCGATTTTATCGCTCACCACGCGGAGATTTGGACTCTGGCTCTCTCGAGTGGTCCGGCGAAAGTCGTGTTTCTTCCGCGCACGGAACCGTTGCCTGAAGATCCCTCCATGGGATTAGATCGCTTCATTGAGAGCCTTGCGCTCACTGATGAAATCGTCGGCACGGTGAGCCCCGATCGGCGCGGTGCCGGATATGGCCTCGCCCGTTATCGGGATAACCCGCGCCTTGATTTTACGCGGATAGCGCAAGAGCCCAGCGTGCATTTCACTCATGCCCGGGGGTTTGTGGCGAAGACTTCCACGACGGATCGCTCGTTATTGGGAAAACTTCTGCACATTGCCGGCGAGGCGGCTGCCGACAGGTGACCGGCGTCTCAGTCCATTCCCTCCAGCCGGATGGTCGCGGTTCGTAGGCTCCGCCGCAGGGGACGGAGCCGCCAAGGCTCAGAGCCATTTCTCCATCCACGCAAATGCTTCCTCTTGCATCGGCGGCTGAAAGCAATGGGGCTCATCATAGAATGTGCCCCGAAATCGCTCCGGGATTCCGGCTTTGGCATAAATCTGGGTGAGCTGGTCGACGGCCGCTTGCATGCCTGTCATTGGGTAGAGTTTGTCGCGCCGACATTGTTGAACCAAAAGGGCCCCGGGAGCGTGGAGGGCCGCCGCATCGGGCAAATCCAACGATCGGTACAGGCCGGGGGTGTAAATCATCCAAGTATGGCGCAGGTGATGT
This sequence comes from Opitutus sp. GAS368, assembly GCA_945903465.1. Taxonomy (GTDB): domain Bacteria; phylum Verrucomicrobiota; class Verrucomicrobiia; order Opitutales; family Opitutaceae; genus ER46. The sequence goes on along the minus strand of CAMDOF010000150.1, from coordinate 15,179 downwards.
TTGAGCTGGTGGGCGAAGGCGGTCATCCACCCGGTTACGCAAGCGGCCTTGATGCGCGAGTCGGCGGCGATCGCCATGGCGGTGCGGAACCCGCCGCCGGAGAGACCGACGCAGCCGATGCGGGTCGCGTCGACGTCGGGCCGGCTGACCAAGTAGTCGACGGTGCGCATCTCGTCCCACACGTGGAGACCGGGCCAGGTGGCGCCGGTCGCCGTGAGGGCCTTGGCGGTGGCGTGTTCATAAAAACTGCAAACGCGATTGGTGGCATCCACCCATTCTTTTGTGCCGGGTTGGGCGGCCAAGGCGTGGGTGTGCGCCTCCTTCGCTTCGGGAAATACCCGGGAAGATTCCAGCGCGCTGACGTCCAAGCGGCGTTCGCCAAAATAAAAAGCGTCAATCACAATTACAATGAAGCCGCGGCGGGCGAGGGCCTCCGTCCAAGGTCGTCCATAAGTGCCCTGGCGAAATTCGGTCAGGAAGGCGGGTTCGCCGGGCGAAGAGAGGATTTTTTCGTGGCCCCAGGTATACTTGCCGCTGTGGCAATGGAGCGCGAGGACGGCCGGTAATTTACCACGGCGGTTGTTTGGGATGAGAACCCGGGCGGGGATAGAGTACGTCGGGGTGGCGGAGAAGTGGACGGTTTCGACCGTGAAGCCCGCGCGCTCTTCGCGACGGACGATTTTCGCGGTGAGCGGGAGCCCCGTGGGCGCGTAGCCGAGGCGATCTTTAAGAAGAGGGCGAGCGACTGCTTGCCATGCTTCAAGAGATTTCCACTGCGGCGCAAGAAATGATAACTGGGGAGTGTGCTCGCGCGCGAGCCAATCCAGCATGGGTTGGAAATTAGGAAGATCGGGGGCGAGCTCAGCGAGCGGTCGGGGGGCGGTCGGCATAGGTGCGGGAGATGGGGGCGATTGCGCCAATAAACGATCGAGGGGCAGGGAGAGCGCGCCGAGCGACGCAAGAGCTTGACGACGGGTGAGTCTAGGCATGACGCAATAAAACACGAAAATTGAGAGTTGAAAGACTGGAGTGCGGTTGTTCAGTGTGCCGACGGTCCTTCCGGCTTTTTCCCTTTATTTTCCCCTCATCCCTTATGTCCTTTTTGTCGCGGCATGTTTCTTTCCTGCGGGTCGGCGCGGGATTTTTTTTAGCTGGTCTGCCGCTCCACGCTGGCGTCGGAGTTGGCGCGAAGCCGCTGCCAGGTGCGGAAGTTTTACTCGATGGCACTGCCGCCACGCTCAATTCAAAATGGACGTATTGGCAAGGGCCGCGTTTTGGCTCATCGCTGCCGATCAAGTGGCCGCTCGTTGGCGACCCGGTCGAAGCGGGCCAAGTTTTGATGACGAGCGATCCGGCGGTCACCAAGGGTAAATTCGGAGTGGCCGATATCGTCACCAAGAAGGCCTACCGCGATTTCCGTCTCCATGTTGAATTTTTGGTGATGAACCCAGGCGGCAACAGCGGAGTGTATTTACAGAATCGTTACGAGATTCAGATTCAGGATAGCGATGCGACGAAACATGGCATGGGCGCGGTGATCAACGAGACCGCGTCGCCTTATTTTCTCTACAAAGGACTCCGGCAGTGGAACTCCTACGATATTTTATTTCGGGCCGCGCGTTTCAAAGAAGGTAAGCTGGTCGAGAAGGCGCGGGTGACGATGTATTTTAACGGGGTAAAAATCCATGGTCATCAGGAGATCAATCAAGTCTGGGGTGGTGCAAATTCGGGCCTTGATGGCGGGAATGACGGTGGTCGCGGGATTACAGATACGCCCGGTGGCTTAAAGTTACAGTGTGAAGGTCATGATGTGCGTTATCGCAATGCTTGGATTAAGGAAATGACGCTCGAGCGATCGCAGACGAATTTTACGCCGGAAGATTGAGCGTCAGCGCGGGAACGGAATCACCGAGGGCTTGGGGCCAAGAGGCGGGTGGCCGTGCGGGCGATTGTGCGCTGGACGATTAGCCCTCGCCGCGGAGCGCGCGCGGAGTACGTTGATGCTCCCATGCTCTGTAATTCTGCAATTTTGGCGGCTCATCTTCACGATCCGCATTGGGTGATTTTTGACTGTCGGCATGATCTGACCGATCCGGAAAAAGGCGGTCGGCAGTATGCCGAGGCGCATGTGCCGGGTGCGCATTTCGCGAGCGTCGAGGCCGCGCTCGCAGGGCGAAAAAATGGCAAAAATGGGCGTCACCCCTTGCCTCGGCCCGAGGAGTTCGCGGCCTTTCTCGAAAGTCATGGGGTGGGCGCGCAATCGACGGTGGTGGCCTATGATGATGCCGGTGGGCTTTATGCGGCGAGGTTGTGGTGGTTGGTGCGTTGGCTTGGGCACGAGCGCGTGCTTTTGCTGGACGGCGGCTGGTCAAAGTGGGTGGCCGAGGGCGGCGCCACGACGACGGCGAGTCCAGTGCCTAGCCCTTCTTTAACGGGTCTCCGCTCGTTGGGCGTTGCGGGGATGGGGGTTTGGAGCGCGCAGGAGGTCGCCACGCGATTGGCGGATGCGACGGGCGTGCTCATCGATGCGCGGCAGCCGGAGCGTTACCGGGGGGAGATCGAGCCGATCGATCGGATCGCCGGGCATATTCCAGGCGCTCTCAATCGATTTTATAAGAGAAATCTCCAAGCGGATTTGACGTTTCGCTCGCCCGAGGAGTTGCGGACTGAGTTTGTGGCTCTGCTCGGTGCGCGGACGCCCGAGCGCGTTGGTCATCAGTGCGGCTCTGGCATTACGGCCTGCGCGAATATTTTTGCGATGGAATACGCCGGTCTTGTTGGCTCGAACCTTTATGCGGGCTCGTGGAGCGAGTGGATTTCGGATGGGGCAAGACCCGTGGCCCGCGGCTGAATGGAGCAAGGTCACGCTGACTGAGGTCAATTGTACCGTCGGGCTGGCCCAAAGTGTCGACCGCGCGGGGGGAGGGGGTCGAGAGTGGGAGGTTCAACCGACCACGGCGGTGCGTGGCGGGCGGCGGCGTTTTATTTGCAAACAGCCGCCAGTGGTGATCGGGTCGGCGTTCTTTGCTCGGAATGTTCGTATCGCCATCGCCGGAGTGAGTGTTTTTAGAAAAGTCATCATTTTTTTGGATCCGCACCGATCTTAGTGGGTGGGCTCGCTCGGAAGCGCGTCTGGAGAGCCGCGGTTCTGTCAGGCGCCGAGCAGAAGATACCTCTGGTCCTGGATAATTCGCACGGCCGCACTCGCGGTGGCACCGGCCGATGCCGCCGCCGTCAAACGCGGAGGCTGTACCCGCGGAAAACAGCGCGAAACGATTTTTTCAAGGTTCTCCTTTTTGCGCGATACCTGCTCCGGGGACTACGCGCTTATTAGGCTCCCTCATTTCCCGATCGCCAGCAATCGGCGGTGTTCGCATTGCCCGTCCGGTCGCGGCGCCGTTTTACCCTAAAAAGGTGAAAAATACCTAAAAATATCGCATTTACTGCGATGCTTTTCACTTTTACAGTCCAAAGAGGACTTATGGAAATTTACCAAAGATCAGGACGTGGCTTCTGGGCTATGCATCCAGCAAAATTTCACCTGAAAATTGCGAATGTAGTCTGTCGTCAGCAATGGATTTTAGGTCCCTAATGAACGTCACGCTATTCATCCAAATGACAGGTTTTATACCTATGCAGCCGCATTTTTTTTGTTTTTTTAAAAAGGAGGCGCCGCTTGGTTTAGATTTAGTCGACGACGCTCGCGCCGAGAGTGCGGCGGCTCGGGTTCTTGACCCCGCGATTACGTCATGACCTCACCCACTGGTTTCGATCACGGTAACGTCCGGGTAATGCTGTTCGCTGATGATGCGCGGTTGCGGGCAGATTTTGAGGGTTTTTTTGCGCAAAATAAATTCGGCTATGCGATCACTGGAGCGAGTAGTCTGGCGCGCGCGCGCGAGTTTCTTTTGGCCAAGGTATTTGATATCATTGTTGCCGAAAATACCCTGTCTGATGGTACCGTTTTTGATTTGTTACCTAATCTAGAGGTATGTGGCGAGACCACCCGTGTGATTTTGGTCGCGCGGGTCGAGGATGAGGCGGTGGCGGCACGCGCGGCGCGTGCCGGGATTGCCGATTACTTAGTCTGGGACGATGCAGGGTCGTACCTTCGAGCGTTGGCTCGGGGGATTGATTTTGCGTTATGCCGCCGGCAAACGGCTGCGCTGAGCCGCGCGCGGGATGGCCAGCTAAAGGATGTTTTCAACGGTTCGCTTGACCTCGTCCAGAGCGTCACGCTCGACGGTACGATTCGTTTTGTAAACAGGGCTTGGTGCGAGGCGCTCGGTTATACGTTGGTCGAAGTTGTTGGCTTGAATATTTTTTCGGTGATCGAGCCCAGTGATCGAGCGCATTGCCAAGCCGTTTTTAAGCGCTTGGTTGAGAAAGAGGCGGTTGACTTAGTCGAGGTCCGCTTCCGAACAAAAGGCGGATCGGTCGTTTATCTAGAGGGCCGAGTCGCGTTGAGGGAGGTGCGTGGTCAGGTTACTTTCACGGTCGGGATTTTTCGAGATGTCTCGGAGCGGACCCGCCGCGAGCGTCACTTTCGCTCCACGCAGGAGCGCCAGGAAATTCTTTTGGGCCTGAGTAAATTCGTGCTCTACTCATGTGGAGCGGAAGCCCCTTTTGCCGCGACGTTTGTGACTGCGAGCGTAAAAGCGGTTTGGGGTTATGAGGTCGCGGAATTTTTACAGCCCAATTTTTGGAGCGACCATGTCGAGCCTTCTGACCTTGCGCGAATTTTTGGGGAGATCGGGAACCTGTTTGCGTTTGGTACTCATGAGTTCACCTACCGGTTTCTCCGCGCGGATGGTGAGTGGCGATGGGTCCACGACACGCTTCGTTTGGTCACGGATAGTGAGACGGGAACTCAAGCCATGCTGGGGGTGATGACCGATGTCACCGACCGGAGGCTGGCGGAAGATACGCTGCGGGAAAAGCATGAGCAAACCCTTCGGCTGCAGGCCACCTTATTGCACTTGAGCGAGCCGGCGGGGCTTGACTTAGAATCCTTCTGCCAGCTCGTGAGCGAGACCGCGGCGCGAGCGATAAACGTGCAGGCCGCGAGCGTGTGGATGGTGAGTGAGGCGGGCGGCGAGCTCCTTGAGCGCAAAGGCCATTTCAAACTGGGGACCAAGGATGCGTTGGTCAGTCCGGTAACGTTCGCATCGATGCCGTTATTTTGGGCCGGGCTCGGAGCGTCACCGATCATAACCAGCGAAGATCTGGCGCGCGATCCGCTAGCCGGGGAAATCGGCGGCAAAGAGGTGCTACCGATTGGCGCGAAGGCGATGTTGGCGGTGCGGTTGATGTCGGGGGGGCAGATTATCGGTGCGCTGCTTTTCTTTGACTTGGAGAGCCGGCGGGAATGGGCAGTGGCGGAGACAAAATTTGCATGGTCGGTCGCCTCGCGAATCTTGGTGGCCACAGAGCGTCAAGCCCGCCTCGTGGCAGAGTCTGCCGAACTGACTCTGCGAAGCAATTTAGAGAAAATAGTTCACGAACGCACTTTGGCGCTTTCTGAGTCGGAGGAGCGTTTTCGACAGCTGGCCGAAAATAGCGATGGGGTCGCCTACCTGGCCGCCACGGTCGGGGCACTTTTTCTCTATGTTTCGCCGGCGTTTTCAACTTTGTTCCAGCGTCCGATTGATGCGCTTTACCTCGATCCTCAGCTGTGGACCAACGCGGTGCACCCAGAAGATCGCGCCGCTTTCGCCCTTTACCAGAGCCAGAGATTACTCGAACCCGCTAGTTTGGAGTACCGTATCATTGACCCAGCGGGATCCGAAAAAACGGTGTACGACCGTTCACTTCCGATCAAAAATAGCTCCGGGGTAATCTATCGAATCACCGGACTAGCGCTCGATATCACGGCCCGGAAACGCGCGGCGAGTTACGCGGCGCGGCGGCAGAGGATGGAGGATCTGGGCACTCTGGCCAGCGGCGTGGCTCACGATTTGAATAACGCGCTGACCCCGGTGCGACTGGGTTTGGACCTGCTGCGAAAGCGATACCCTCTGCCGGATAAATTATTTGAATCGATGGAGGTAAGCACGCTCCATGGATCGAATTTAATTCGTCAACTGCTGACGTTTGCGAAAGGGATCGAGGGCAAGCGGGTCGGTCTTGCCTCCGCCGATATTGTTGCGGAGCTGGTGCAGTTGATCGGAGCCACCTTTCCTAAAAATATCATCCTGCGAACCCATTTTGATGAGGGCGAGCATCACGTGGTGGGAGATGCGACTCAGCTTTACCAAGTGCTCCTCAACTTATGTGTGAATGCCCGTGATGCGATGCCGGCCGGTGGCCGTCTTGACATCGAGGTCGGGCATCAGAAGGTGGATTCGACCTATCTAGCGACGGCGCCCTATGCGCAGCCGGGAGATTACGTGACCTGGTTGGTGCAGGACTCTGGAGAAGGGATCTCCCCGGAAAATATTGATCATATTTTTGATCCGTTTTTCTCGACAAAATCGCCCGAAAAAGGCTCGGGGATGGGGCTCTCCACGGTCTTGAGCCTTGTTCGCAGTCATGGCGGTTTCCTGCGAGTGCAGTCGGTAGAAGGGAAAGGCTCAAGTTTTTGGGTGTACTTACCGATGGTGAATTCAAGCGTGGTTCCGCTGAGTATTCAGGCCTTGGATCTTGGGGGAAATCGGTCCGAGCATGTGGCGGGCGCCGGCGAGACGGTTCTCGTGGTGGACGATGAACCCGCGATTGTTGCGGTGATGGCGGCGGTGTTGAGTGATCATCAATTTAGGGTCATTACGGGAAAAGATGGAACCGATGCGATGATTCGAGTCGCGGAAAATCGCGGGAGTTTGCGCGGGGTCATTACCGACTTGAATATGCCGGATACAAACGGGCTGAAGCTCGTCCGAACACTGCGGCACATGGCGCCTAGTTTGCCGATCATCGTAGCGAGTGGTTTCATTAGTGATGGGGACGCGAAAGAGCTGCGTGATTTAGGTGTGGTGGCGATATTAAATAAGCCGTTTACCGAAGTTGACCTGATCGCCGCCATGGCAGTATTAATGCGGTCTCCTCGTCGATGAGTTTCGCCGATAATTTGTACCGGGTAAGTTGCGGATCGCCGAGGGTGATGCGAGGCTCCGCCCGAGGGAGCGGTTCGATGGGGACACGGGACACGGGACAGCCAAAATTTTCTAAGTGATGCACGATTCAGCCTTCAATTTCTTTTTTAACCACGCTTACTTTCTCGCTTTGATCTTGTGGATAGGCGGCCTTCTGGGAGCGGGCTCGATTTACCTGCGGAAAAAGCATCGCGCGATGTTTCATTGGCGGGCGTACGTACTCGTGCTTGTGCTCGTGGTGATTGGCGAGTTAGGCGCGGATCTGGCGGAGGAAAAAATCCGCGATGATAGTGCGGCAAGTTCACATGCGCTCGTCGATTTGATTGCCGATCAGCTGGAGCAAGCTGGGCATGCGCAGATCACGCAGAACACCGCGTCTAACGATCCCACTTATCTGCGCTTAATTGAGGTCCAATTACGCATTTTGAGACGGTCGGCTATGGTTGGTGATGTGTACACCCTCAGACCGGGCGCGGATGGCGTCGTGGTGATCTTGGTCGACTCGGAGACTTATAACGATGGCAGTGGTAAGTTCCGGGGCGGTCGAGGGCCGCGCACGGCAATCGGTAAAACCTACACTCCGCCGAATGGTGGCTACGCTCGCGCGCTTGCCGGGGAGATCAATTTTGACCGTGAGGCGCAGCTTAACGAGTGGGGGACCTGGATGACGGGTTGGGCGCCGCTGCGGCGGCCGGATCAGTCGGTTGAGGGCGTTTTGGCGGTAGACTTTGCCGCAGACAGCCTGGTAGGGGCGGGCCGGAAGGCACGGTTACTGAGCACCATAATAGCGGCTGGGTTCATTTCTTTGTTTGTCACGGGCGCGGGGCTTATAGCTGTGCTGCGAGTGGGGGTTTCCGGGGCGCGACGGGCGGAGGTGACCGCGAAAGAAAGTGAGACTCGGATCGCCTTGATCATCGACACAGCGTTGGACGCGGTCGTGACGATGGATCAAGCTGGCGTGATCACGGCGTGGAATCGGCAAGCGGAGGTGATTTTTGGTTGGACGGCGATGGAGGCGATCGGGGTGGAGTTGGGCAACCTGATTGTACCGCCGCGATATCGAGACGCTCATCGGCGAGGTTTCCAGCGATTTCTGGACACGGGGCAGAATCGTGTTTTCGGCCGGCGTTTGGAGCTGGTGGCGTTGCGGCGAGATGGCTCCGAGTTTCCCGTTGAATTAGCGATTAATTCCGTCTTCGCGGGGGGGCGACAATATTTCAGCAGCTTCCTGAGGGATATCAGCGGCCGGAAAAATGCGGAAGAGGAATTGCACGCGCTCACGGCAGGACTGGCGCAGGCGCAGCGGATCGGCGGAATCGGGAGTTGGGAGGTTGATCTAGCGACGGACGGGCTTCAGTGCTCGGACGTGGCTTTGGAAATTTTCGGTTATAAACGAGGTGAGATTGAACTGTCAGTGGCGGCCTTCAAAGCGGCGGTTCATCCGGATGATCGCGCCCGGCATTCGAAGGCGTTTGCCCAAGCGGTCGCTCTGGGTGAAGGGTATAACATCGATCTCCGTATTTTGGTGGCTGAGGGATCGATCCGGCACGTGCAGCAACGCGGTGAAGTGATTAAAGATGCCACGGGCCGGGCCGTGCGTGTTCTGGGGACGATCTTGAACATGACTGAGCGCGTGCAAGCGGAGAGCGCCGCACGTCGTAGTCAGAAGCAATTTGAAAATCTTTTTGAGTCCGCGGCGACGGCCTTGTTGGTCAGCGATGGCGAGGGGCGGATTGTGCTGGTGAACAAAGAGGCCGAGGAAATTTTAAATCGGAAAAGAGAGGATTTACGGACCATGTCACTGGACGCGGTGATGCAGGCGTCTGGTTTTTTTCAAGAAGGATCCGCCCTGCCGATGCGACCGATTGAAGGGGGTGCGAGCCCCGCGGTTTTTCTGCGCGGAAAACGCGCGGATGGCCGTGAATTTGCGGGAGAGTTAGTGGCTCGTTCGTTCGAGATGGAGAGCGGTTTGGGCACCGTGGTACAGATCAATGATAGGACGGCGAGTGAGATTAGCCGGCGGGTGCAATTACGGGCCCAGCGCATGGAAAGTATCGGAACGCTCTCCGGCGGAGTGGCCCACGATTTAAATAATGCCCTGGCCCCGATTACCATGGGCCTAGAATTGCTGCGGGTACGTTATCCAGCCGAGCACTCGATCATCACAACGATGGAAAAGTGCTCACAACGCGCCGCAGGCATGGTGAGGCAATTACTGACATTTGCCCGTGGCTCGGAGGGTGAGCGGAGGCAGCTCAATCCTCGGTTCTTACTGGACGAGTTGGTGAGTATCGCGCAGCACACCTTCCCCAAAAACATCACGATAGTCACTGACTTCGAGTTAGGTCTGGCAGAGGTATTGGGCGACGGCACGCAGCTTCACCAAGTTCTCCTGAACCTGTGCATCAACGCGCGCGACGCCATGCCGCATGGGGGCACTCTGACGCTGACGGCGCGGAATACTGAGTTGGCCGAGTCCATTGGGGGCGCCGCCGAGGGTCCGAAAGCGGGAAGATACGTGGAGTGGCGCGTGACGGATTCGGGGACCGGTATGTCTCCAGAAGTGCTTGAGCGGATCTTCGATCCGTTCTTTACGACGAAGGATCCGGACAAAGGCACTGGGCTCGGTTTGTCGACGGTGCTGGGGATAATTCGGAGTCATGAAGGCGCCATCCAGGTCGAATCGGTCATGGGGAAAGGGACGACGTTCAAGGTTTTCATTCCCTTCGCGGTAGTTGAGCAGGAGTTGTCGGCCGTCACGGTGGCGACGGCGGGGTTGGCCCGCGGCCGGGGTGAAACGGTGCTGGTCGTTGACGACGAGCTGACCGTTCGAGAGATCACTCGGGTGGTTTTGACGGAGCTGAATTATCGAGTGATCCTCGCGGTGGATGGCACCGACGCACTCATGAAATTGGTGGATAACCCGAGCGAGATAAACGTGGTCATCACGGACTTGCAGATGCCTCATATGGATGGTCGAGTATTAATCGAGGCGCTGCGGCGCATGTCGCCGGATGCCCGCATCATTTTGGCGAGTGGCACGGTGGATATGCTCGACGATGCCTCCTTTCGTACCCTCGGCGTACATGCCATTTTGCGCAAGCCGTTCTCTCGTGCGGATCTCGTCGCCGCTCTGGCCGCAACACTCTCCACGAATCCTGTCTTGAGCTAGCCTGACCTTCGCGTTTTCCAGTGGTTTGAGCGAGCTGTTTGGTGTTTTTAAGACGGGCCGCGCGCGACGAGTGGCTCGGTTGGACCGACGACCAGCGCACCGCCCAGTCGCCGCGCGTGATTATCCTGACGCGCTTTCTGATCCGCCCTGCGCTCCGCTGCTCGAATTCGCCTCGCACGTCCTCGGGCTGTGCTCCCGGCGCATCGCGGACGATTTCGGACGCGATCACGGTCTGCGCCCGTGGTTGCTGGAACGTTTCGTGGACACATCCGCGTATGCGGGCACCTGTTTCAGAGCGGCCAACTGGCACGTGGTCGGCCGGACTAAGGGTCGCGGCTGCAACGGCGCGCACCACGCCGGCAAGAGCCTCAAAGACGTTTATCTTTATCCGCTGGTGGACGATCTGACCACCCGCCTCGGCGTCGATCGTTTTCCCTGGACCGCGCTCGAGCCGCACCACGGGATGGCTGGCTCCGGCTGGGCCGAGCAAGCGTTCGGCGCGTGCGAACTCGGGGACCGGCGCCTAACCCCGCCGCCCCATGCCTCGCAGCAAATCTGTGGCCCATGTGCAGCGCCACGGCGGATTTTTGCACGGGAAATGGGTGCACGAAAGGATCGATCATGCGCCGGGCGTTCGGTTAGTTTTGTTCCGAAAGCAAAAAGCGCGCGGAGCGCCTCTGAGCCGGTCCGTGCAAAAATCCGCCGTGTGTGCAGCGCTAAGGCGCGAGTTGCGTGGTTGACTTTTCCTTGCTCCAAAAAAACGAGTTGGTTGTATCCGGCTAAGCTCGTTTATCCTAAGGAAAATCCCACCCTGTCACCCTCGAATCTAAAACCAACTACCATGTCGTTTCCTCAACTGACTCGTCACATAAACTATCTCTTCGCACTCGCTGGGGCGCTGGTCGGTTTTGTTACGATTGGGTTAGGGGGCGAGGCGGGGGCGGTCGGGGCCTTGATTGGTCGAGTCAAAAACGCGAAGACCGGCGAGTACATCTACAATGCGCAGGTTCGCTTGGACGCGGTCGGCGCCCCCATCGGCGCAGGCGGTGGCCAGTCTATGGCGACGGATCAGTCGGGTGCCTTTCGCTTTGATAATGTCGCGGCTGGCAATGCCTCCCTCCGCGTCGTCTATAGCGGCATGGTTGGTTTGACCCTGCCGGTGCGCATCTTAGCCGGTCAAGATACCGCCGCAGAGGTTTCGCTGACGACGTCGGATGCGCCGACGACCTTAGACCCTTTTGAGGTAAACGTGTCGCGGCAGATGGGCGCCGTCGATATCGCGGTCAACTCTCAGCGCTATTCGAATAGTATTAAGAGCGTCGTTTCGGTGGATCAACTTGGTTTCATCGGCGATGGGAGCGTGGCTTCGGCTCTCAAATTTCTGCCGGGTATTGATCTGGAGATGGATGCAAACGGTATGGCTAACGCAGTTACGATGTCGGGCGCGCCCAGCGCTAATGTGCCGATCACCTTCGGTGGCTTTCAAGTCACGACTTCGGCCGATGCCACCGTCGCGAACAGCACGGCTCCGCAGCGCACCACCTCCTTGTTGCAGCTCTCCCTGAATAATATCTCTCGGGTGGAAATCAATCGATCGGCTTTGCCGGATGATCCCGGCAGCGCTCTGGCCGGTTCAATCAATTTTGTGCCAAAGAGCTCCTTCGAACTTTCCAAACCGCAGTATTCTTTTCAGGTGTTCGGTGCGGTGGTTCAGAATCAGATGAATTCGGCCAAAATGTATGGTCCTTTTTCATCAACGATTCCTGCCTATCAACCGGGCGGCGTGCTGAGCGCGATTGTGCCTGTTAATGCGCGCTTCGGTTTTGCCGTGACGGTAAGTTCCAATAAGGCACCTCACTCCTACCAGCAAACGGTCATGAGTTGGAAATCAAATTATCGTTCCTCGGTGAACACCTACGCCGTCACACCGGCAAATCCAGATCACTATATGCTGAACTCGTTTGAGGTGGATAACTTTTTCTCCACGATGCAGCGCAGCAGCATAAATTTGACGATGGATTATAAGATTGCCCCGCGCGCGGTCATTACCGCGACCTACACTCAGAGTTTTAGTAAAATGCAGCAGGGGCAGCGGCAAATCGTCTGGGGTAATACCGATTGGCAAAACCTCGCGACATCCTCGCTCACCACGATTTACAACGTCCTTCCCTCTAACTCTCAGGTGCGTATTCTTAACAACACGTACACCTACCAGGTCGATACGGCAAACCGGCAACTCACGCTAGATTTTCGGGCGACGGTCAGCGCTTGGAAGGTGCAGGCGGGGCTTAGTTATGGCCGCGCCCGCAAGCAGAATCGTGATGCGGATGTGGATGCAACCTTCTCCACCCTGTACAATCTCCGCCCACTCGATACGATGACTTTCAGCAATATCCAGCCTTGGGGCGTGGGTGGAATCACCGCTAATCTTCTGGGCGTCAACGTGACGCCCTTGGATATGAAGACGTTTGTATCGGCGGGTAATTTCAGTGCGGGCATCTCGGCCCAAGGTCCCGCCGCAAGCCCGACCCCCGGATACAATATCATCACGAATCTGCCGCCGCTCCGCTTCAAGCCCGTGTGGACGTCCGATGAGAAAATTGAAGCGAAGGGCACCGCCAGCCGCGACTGGCGTGCCGCCCTACCCACGACTGTCAAGGTGGGCTACAATATTCTCGATTACCGTCGCAACGTTGCGCTTTCGCCTTGGGGCAACAATGGCGCCGGTTTCATCTACAAGGGTTCGCGGCCTTTGAGCGATTTCCTGCTGCGGGATTACTCGGTCGCTCTACCCAACGGCAAGGGCGTGCCCGTTGGCGTCGATAACGTGGCGCTCGCGAAGCTCTTTCGCTCCAACCCGCAAGACTTCGTCGAGGCCAATCCAGGGAATAATTATCAGACGATGGTTCAGAATAATAAACATTTCCACGAGACAATTGCGGCCGGTTTTCTGCGCTTAGATCACGACTTTTTTGGCGACCGGATGCACCTAGCTTACGGGCTCCGCTACGAACAGACCTACGAAAAAGGAGAGGGCGGGCGCTTTGATCCTGCTGGCAATTATCAGCGGAACGCGAGCGGTCAGTTTATCGACGCGAGCGGCAAAGTGGTCGCGCCAGGTACACGGCCAGCGTTGATCTGGACCGGTGGCTCGCTGGGTGAGGCGAAGGCGCGTTACCTCGACTATGCCGCGGTCGCGAAGGTCCAGTATGGGAATTATTTTCCCAGTTTTAATCTGAGTTATAATCTGACGCCCACGCTTGTCACTCGTGCGTCTTTTTCCAAGACGATCGGCCGGCCTGATCTCACCAGTATTTATCCCGGCATCAACCTGCCTGATCCCGCAATTTTAGCGTCCGCGACCAATACCGCGACCTACATTTCCGTGCAGAATCCCGGCATCAAGCCGTGGGGCTCCGACAACGTGGCGCTTTCTCTTGAGTACTACTCGCCAAAGGGCCTGGCGACTGTCGCCCTCCGCGGCTATCGGCGGTTTGTCAAAGATGCTTTCACCAACAAAGTGCTCAGTCCGAAGGCCGCCGTGGATGTGCTGGAATTCTACGGGGTTGATCCGGCTGATTACCCCGACGCCTTCGTCTCAACCCTGCAAACGCTTCCAGGTAAGATCGTCACCTCGGGCCTCGAACTCAGTGGTAATGTTAAACTCGATACACTTTGGCCCTCAATCACGAAGGGAATGCAGTTTAATTTTTCCGCTGCTCGTAGCACCATGAGCGGGGGCGGTGATGCGGCTCTCGCTTTTGCCTCCCGTAACTTGTATCTCGTTCCTTATTCAGTGGGCGGCGGTCTGGCTGTAAATCGCCGGAGATTTTCCGCGTCGGTCACGACAAAGTGGAATTCCAAACAGCGTTTGAGTTACATTGATTATCTTTCAAATAGCACAGTCGACCCGGGCACGTATGAATACCTCGCGCCGGCTTTGCGTATCGATTTGGATGCTTCTTTTCATCTCACGCAAAACGCGTCGCTCTTCGTCAATGGAAGAAATATCAATCACTTGGTGAGTATCGTGCAGCGTTATAGTCCGGCCACTCCCGCGCTCGCTAAGAATTACCGGCGCCAAGCTTACGAGCCCGTGTGGACTGCCGGATTCAAGGCTAAGTTCTGAACCAGAGGCGCGTCCGCTGATTGCTTGTCGCGGGCGGTTTCCGTCGGCTCAGCGCGTAGCTTCGGCAAGCGTGCGTGAGGCGAAGAAATCTTCGCGCGCCGCGGTCGCGGCGACAAAATCGCAGGCGACGCAGCCGCGGCGAGCTGCGTCGGTGCGGACCGGGGCTATGCGGGAAGACCGGGCAGATCGGGTGGATCGTGGTCGATTTCGGCCGGATTTTTCGAGCGCTGCAGGTAGTTCCAGGACAGCCAAGCGGAGGGACGGGCCTTCACGTCGTTGGTGTGCGTCGCGATCGCGAGTAGATAGGCGAAGGGGTTGACGCGATTGAGCCGGCAGGTGTGGATCAGACTCATGAACAGGTCGCCGGTATTTTGGTATTCTTTCACGAGTATCCTGTGTTGAGCTGGGGTGATCATGGGGTCTGCGGAAAGGCGCCAAGCACTATCGCTCACGCAGGCCGGCGCCCACGTAAAACCAGATACTTACGTGTCGGGTTCTAGTTGGCGCCGCGGTCGAAGAGGAACTGGCGTTCTACCCACCAGACCCTCGAAACGATTCGGCGACGCTTCTATGGCGCGTCGCCGCCGGCCGACCACGCCGCCGGCCAGGCCAACCACGCCGAAGGACGGGTAAACTTCTGTCAGGGGTCACCCAAAACCAGCCACGTAGGGTCACCTCAAAACCAGCCACTTTGAGCGGGAAGAGTTCGCGTGTAGTGCAACAGCAGTTGCACAACGGCGCGGATGAACCAACTCAAAGTGAACCAACAAGAAACAATTCTCTCCCT
>CAMDOF010000149.1 GCA_945903465.1 Opitutus sp. GAS368 | reverse complement strand
GTGGCGATCGCGCGATTGTTGGAGCACCCCGCAAGAATATTTCTGCTGGACGAGCCCACGCGGGGCATCGATGTCGGCAGCAAGGCCCAGATTTATGAGTTGATCGGTGCCCTCGCGCGAGAAGGGAAGGCGGTCATTTTGGTGAGTAGCTACCTGCCGGAGTTACTGGGGCTTTGCGATACGATCGGCGTGATGTGTCGAGGCGAGTTGGTGGCGATTCGCCCGCGCGCCGCCTGGAGTGAGGCCGAGATTATGCGGGTGGCCACCGGGAGCGCGTCATGAGTAATTTAAAACCGAGGCCGCCGATGTGCCGGCCTGCGGTCGACCCTCCAGCTGGCCGAAGGGCCAGGCATGATTCAGGGCGGCCGGGTGAGCGCGTTTTTCTTTTTAAGCCCGGTTTTTCTTCGATTACGTCATGAACCCCATTGTCCGTCGCCTTTTTTCCAAAGCTGGTCCGTTCCTTGGTTTGATCCTGGTGATTGGTTTATTTTCCGTTCCGACGGAGTCGCGCGAGTTCTTCCTGAGCTATCATAACTTCAAGACGATTTTTACCCAGACCGTGATTGTGGCCATAGGGGCGCTGGGGATGACGATGATCATCGTGAGCGGCGGGATTGATCTATCGGTCGGTTCGAGCATCGCATTTACGAGCGTGATCGGGGCCCAAATGATTCAACGAGGGTGGGGGGCGGGACCGACGTTGCTGGCCATGATCGGCTCGGGGGCGTTGATCGGGCTGGGCAATGGTGCGGCGATTGCGGCGCTGCGGTTGGTGCCGTTTATCATTACGCTCGGAGCGCTGGGGGTCTGGCGTGGTTCGGCCAAGTGGTTGGCAGATAATCAGACGGTTAATTACGACCACTCAGCCATCAATACGTGGATGAGTACCGCGGATCCTTTCAGTTACGCGCTCCCGATTGGGGTTTGGGTCGCGCTCAGCTTGGCGGTGCTAACCGCGTTGCTCTTGCGCAATACGGTTTTTGGCCGGCATATTTTTGCGCTGGGTTCAAATGAAGGCACCGCGCGACTCTGCGGTATTCCCACGACCCGGCTGAAAATCGCCATCTATACTGTGGCTGGTGGTTTTTTTGGTTTGGCCGGGGTCTTTCAACTCGCGCGTCTGCGCCAAGGTGATCCGACGGTCGCGGTGGGCCTCGAGCTGGATATTATTGCTTCCGTCATCATCGGCGGCGCGAGTCTCAGTGGCGGCGTTGGCACGGTGTTGGGCTCGATGATTGGTGCGTTGATTATGGCCGTGCTTCGCAACGGCTCGCAGCAGATGGGCTGGCCCACGTATTTTCAGGAGATTATCATCGGCCTCGTCATTATCGTGGCGGTCCTCGTCGATCGCTTACGGCAGGGGAAATCGTCTTAAAGGCCACGCCGTTTGCGCGCGCGGCCGTCGCCTGCCCCTGCGTTGTGGTTGGCAAACGGTCGAGCACCCCATGCGGCCGAACGACGCTTTCCTTTTGGGGATCCCACCATCCTCTCCGCATCGCAGATCCTTCATCGGTAAAAATACCGGGCGCGCCATTGGACGCGCGGCCGGGCGGTTGGCCCGCGCCGGACCAATCCTCGACCCTCGCTCTCGTCGATCTACCCAACGGCGCCATCAACGCCGGCCGCCCGGGCCAGCCAGCCCACGCCGATCGACTTGGGGGGAGTTTAACTTCGCGCCTGCCCTTGCCCGCCTCCAAACTCAGGTTGGTGGGCGTCGGTGGCCTGCCCGCGGCTCTCCGTGACGCGGATATTAGCTCTCTTCCACGATCGGAATTCTCCTATCCCCATTCTCCTGTCCTTCGTTCGCCGGCCGGCGGATCAAAACGGAATATTGTCTTCGTCTGAAAGGTGCGCGGCGGATTCCGTGGCGGCCGCCGGCATCGCCGCGGCCGCCGGTTTGACGACGTCGGGTTGGCCCAAGGTTCCGCGAGTTTGGTGCCACAGGGTGCGCGCCGCGTTTCGCAGGGTCGCCTCTTGGGGCCGCGCGGGGTAGGGCTTGCCGCTGCTATCGAGGCGGGGAGGTTGCTCGATCGCGTACCAAGAGAGGGATCGCTCGCTCAACTTCGACAGGGCGACCCCATTGTTTTTACCAAAGTGAACTTGGACGTCGCCGGGATTGGCGATGACTTCGGTGGGTTGCGGGATCGGCTCGTCGCCGCCCGCACTGGAGTAGGTCGACGGCGTACCCGCGACGCGAGCGGGGGCGGGGGCGGGGCGGGCGGGCGCCGTGCGCGCTTCGCTGAGGAGTTGGCGGATGGCGACCAGTTCCTCGTGGATCGATTTGAGTATGACTTCGTTCATATTAAAAAAAAACTAAGCTGGGCGGGTGTCTATTGCTAGCGATACTTGGAGAGGTTGCGCGAGGGATTTCTTCCGCTTTTTATCGAACGAGCAACGGACGAATCAAACGGTTGCGCACAGAATTGCCGCGCGCTTCGCCAGCCGGCCAGCGCGGCTTCGCGAAACGGTGGGGGCGGGCGCGATCCGGCGGCAAGCGTGCAGAGGGCGGAGGCGCGGGGCGGAGAATTTTTTTCGAGGATGGGGAAGCGGGCCGTGGCGAAGCTACTTTTGAGGAGGGGTGTTGAGGAAAAAACGATCCACGCGCCGTTGCATCGCTTGATAGTCGGTGCGGACATTTTCAGGAACGCCCCAGATTTGGGCGCGTTGCTGATGGAGAGTTAGCGCACTCGTTACCACCATCGCCCCAACCGTCGCCACCGTGAGGAGAATCAGCCCGAGCTGGCGCCAGCGGCCAGCAACGCCTTCCAGTGCCGCGAGGCCGAACGCCGCTGCGCTGATCAGAAAGGGGACGAAATCGGCGGTGTATCGGTGGGAGATGGCGATCGCCGCAAAGAGCAGGAGCGTCATCGGGAGCACCGCGAGCCCGAGCAGGGCGAGCGGGACTCGAGTGTCTTTTTGCCGCCGCCACGCGCCGGCCACGCCGAGGGTCGCAAGGAGGCACAAGGCGGGCATCGTGAACGGAAAGCCGACCGTGGGCTCGGTCATATCCATCGTCTTCGCGGGGCGCACCCACGCCTGGGACGGCGCGCTATAAATCCAGGGGAATTCTCGCCGCCACGTGAGCGCGGGGTCGGCGAGATAGGAAACGGCGACAAAAGGAATGTTTTCCAAGTGAAATTTCTGCTCCTTGAAGCGGGCGAGACGCTCGGGGGTGTAGCTGGCGTTGTAGCGCAGCGGTTGGCCATCGAAGGTTTTGAACTTCAGGTAGGAGAGTGCGTTGAAACTGAGCAGGCCGGCGGCACTCAAGGCGGCAAGGAGCGCGGGCGCGTAACGCCGTCGTTGCCATGCCGTGTGCAGGGCCACCGCGCCGAGAAGAGAGAGTGCAAAGAGCCCCAGCGGCGGCCGGGCATGCACCGCGAGCAATCCGCAGACAAAGGCGCTCAGCCACCAGCGCGGACTCCCCGTGGCGGCATAGCGGAGCGCCCCCCAGACCGCGAATAACGTGAGGGCCGCCCCGCACATGATCGCCTCGTGGTAAATATAGGACCGGCTACCGAGGAATAAAAATGTGCTGCCAAGACCGGCGTTGAGCACGAAGAGTCCCGCGACCCACGTCGACGGTGTCCTCGTGGTGCCGAGCACGACGCGTCGCGCCGTCAGGAAAATCAGATAGGCCGCCACCAGCGCCGCCACGTAGTCGACCAGCATAAACCAGCGACTGAGCCGACCGATCCCACCATCGAAGATGGCCAGGGGTAGGCGCAGGAGCGCCGGAGTAATTCCAAAGTAACCATAGGTTTTGCCGTCGATCGTGAAGGCTTCTCCGGCGAGGCAGGTTTCGGGTACATCCAGTCGGCCCCGCAGCAGGCTCCTCGCCTGAAAATCGTAAAAATCACCAAATGATTCCGGGAAGCTGAAGTCGAAACTACCCATCGTGACAAACCATGCGAAGATCGCTGCGCAGAATGTCACGCTCATGGAAAATCCGCGGTGGCGAACAAGCGCGGCGAGCGTGGCCCGGCCCACGTCGCGGGCCGCCTGCAGCGACGGCGTGGTGCCCCAGCGTCCGAGCACGAGCACCCCGACAAGAAGGCTGAGCGCTTGGGCCCACTCGACTTGTAGCCAGCTGCGCAGGCGTGCTCCCCACGAAAAAAAACCGCGGGGCCCACCTCTTTTTTCCCGGCCTTCCTCATCAAAAATCTGCCCGCGAAACTCCGGATCTACACTGGTGCCCCCCGCTGGATTCGTGCCGATATAAATCGCCTCATTCGTGCGTGGATAAAAATGAACCCGCGCCGCCAGCACCGTTTGACCGTCCAGCCGAACGCGCACGAGGCCTTGCGGCTCATTCGTGAAATGCCCATGGGCGGCCGTCAGGCTCGGCATTTCGATCGACAACCGGTGGCGCGTGCCCGCCTCCATGGGGATTTCCTCGGAACGCGCTCGATCGCTGTTCCAGCTGTCATAGCCGATGAAAATCTGGCCGGCGAGGGCGCGGTGCAGATAAAGGAAGTCCGCGCGCCCAGCGACCCCCGCGGTGACGATGGGCTCCGATTGATTGATCCGCGTCGCTGGCGCGAGCACGAACTCGAGTTCGAGCGGGTCGGGTAGCGGCGGCTCGTAACGCGCAACGCGCTCGGTCACCAGCAGTCCGCCCAAGGCGGCCGCGAGGAGCCAGCGGACGGTCCCGGCCGTCATCTCCGGCGGTCCCCGGGAGACGGCCGCCCGCCCGCGCGGCCTGGCCGATCATCATTCAAGAAAGGATCCATGGTCGGGCGCGCCGCGATTTCCCGATTCTCGAGAATCGCGCTAGGGCTTAAAACCCACCGCGCGGTCCACGATAAATTTCGGTCGCGACCGGACTTCTTCGTAGATGCGCCCAATGTATTCGCCGAGGATGCCCACGCTGATGAGTTGGATGCCGCCCAAAAACGAGATCAGCATCACGAGGGTGGGATTTCCCCAGACAATGGGCCAGCCCATGATTTTGTAGAACAGGTAAACGGCCATCAGCAGGAAAGAAAATCCCGACACGATAAATCCCAGCCATGTGCTCAGCGATAAGGCATAGGTGGAAAAACAAAAAATCCCGTTAAAACCGATGCGGAGCGAGCCGAAGAACCGGTTGTAATGGGTCTCGCCGGCGTACCGGGCCGGCCGGTCAAAGGGAATGATCGCTTGCCGAAAGCCGACCACGGCGACCATCCCGCGGAGGAAGCCATGGCTTTCTCGGAGGCGGACCACCTCGACCACGACCCGCCTCGCCATTAAACGGAAATCACCCGTGTTCGGCGGAATTTTGACGTCCGCGATTTTGTTGATGACTTTGTAGCCCGTCGCCGCGACGAGCTTTTTGATCCATGGTTCGCCGGTTCGAGCGCGCCTTTGCGGCAACACCACATCGTAGCCGGCCCGCCATTGCGCGACCATTTCGCGAAGAAGCTCCGGCGGATCTTGCAGATCCACATCCATCACGATCACCGCGTCGCCCGTCGAGTATTCGAGCCCGGCCAGCGTCGCCATCGGTTGCCCAAAGCGGCGGGAAAATTTAAGCAGCTTGATCCGGGCATCCGTCGCCCGGTGCTCAAGAATCACGTCCTCGGTGCGATCGGGCGAGGGGTCCAGCGAGAAGATAATTTCGTAGTCCTCCGTGAGCGTTGCGAGAATCGGTCTCAGCTGACGGAGGAACTCGGGAATGTTTTTCTCTTCTTTATAAACAGGGACGACGAGGCTGAGGAGCATAGCGGCTGGAGGGGGTTGGCTTGATTCGTCCGAAGGATGGCGGCAACGCAATTTGCTTTTACCAGCGGATGCCGACTGCGTGGAGTCGCGCGGTGACCGCGCCCCAGAAACGCGCGTGGCGGGCTTGCTGGTTGATCATTTCGTGCTCGTCGGGGCGTTCGCCATGGAAACGCCGCCGGATGCGGCGCATCTCTTCTGCCCCCGTGGTATGAATCGCCTGCGAGGTTTTTTGCTCGGCGTGCACGCGGAAAGCCCCGAGGAAATAGGGCACCCGCACCATCCGGCAGCGCGCTTGGTGAAACCGCGCGAGTAAATCCCAGTCCAATGCGAACTGGAAACTGGCATCGATGCCACCGACCAGATCCCAAGCGCGCTTGCGCCAAAACATCGTCTCTTGGGGCACGTAGTCGATCCATTCGAGGGTTTCCGGTCGATGGCGCGGCATCAGCCACCGGCCGACGTCGCGATCTTCTTCGTCGATGATGATGCGGTGGCCATAGATCACATCGACCTCGGGGTGGCGGGCGAAATATTCTGCAACGTACCGCAGCGCAGTGGGCGCGAGCAGATCATCGGAGTTCAGCCAAGCCATGATATCTTCGGGCGCGAGCGCGTCCGCGAGATGAGTGAAGCCGCGTTGCACCGCGTCGGCTTGCCCGCGGTCCGGCGCCGATTCCCAATGCTGCAATCCCGCCGCGTGTTCGGCGATGATCTCAGCGCTCCGGTCTTTTGACCCGCCGTCCTGCACGGCGTAACGCAGCTTTGG
This sequence comes from Opitutus sp. GAS368, assembly GCA_945903465.1. Taxonomy (GTDB): domain Bacteria; phylum Verrucomicrobiota; class Verrucomicrobiia; order Opitutales; family Opitutaceae; genus ER46. The sequence continues at coordinate 12,123 of CAMDOF010000149.1, read as the reverse complement.
ATACGCTTGGTCGATGACACTGCGCAGGGTCCGGCCGATAAATTTTTCCTGCCCGTAGCTGGGCGTGACGAGAGCGATTTGCGGCAACGCGGCCGGCCGGAGTTGGGGACGGGGTAGCCGGTCCCATCGGAGCGGGCGGGGCGCGTAATGCCGGAGGACGCCGATCTGCATCCAGTAATTTTCGACAACTCGCCGGAACCACCAAGCCGCCAGCGGCCGCTGCCAGCGCTCGCGCACAAACGCCACGGTGGCGAGCCAGAGTTTGTGCAGATCCCCGGTGGTATGAGTGGTTTCAGCGACGAGTTCTTTGATGAGTTTATCGCGCTCGGTGAGACCTCGGCTGAGCGCCTGAATCACGGCTTCCTTCTCCGCCAGAAGTTTTCCGTAATGCTTGGCTTGCTCCAGATCGTGCCGGCCCGCCGCGCGGTTGGCTTCAGTGGTTCGAAACTCAGCCAGCGCGACCTCCTGTTGTTTTAAAAGTGCCTCGAGATTCCGGATGTGGACCAGTTGATCCGAGATCGACTGGGCGGCCTTTGTGGCGTCCGCCGGCAACGCCGCCAAGGTCTTTTCGCTGACGACCTTCGCGGCCTGTAAGCTCGCATTCTCCGCTTGGAAGTATTTCACATGCCCGTCGAGAATGAAGATCGTCTTCTCCCGCTCTTCGCAAACGGCCTTGAGCATGACGATCTCTGTCTGCTTTTCGCCAATCGCCTGCTCTTTTTCCAAAAGTGAGGCTTCTTTTTCGTTGATCGCGGCCTCTTTCTCTTGAATCGCGTCGTCTTTTTCGAGGTCGAGGTTGGTGAGCGCTTCGAGCTTGTGCTGGCGGGCCAGGTGGCCGCTTCGCGTCCCCCGATACTGCCGGGCCGCCCGGTTCATAAAGTCGCGGGTCTCCGGCGAGACGTGGTCCACTTCGCGAATGGTCAAGTTCGTTGCCACCAGGGCCAGATCGAGCGTTTGCAGAGCGTCAGCCACCGTAATCAGGCCCAGGCAGGGCGCATCGCCGAACGCGCAATCCCACCCACACCCAAAGCAGGGCAGGGGATGCACGAGGACGCTGCCCCGCTCGGCGGCTGGTGCAAAGCGTGGCCAAGTCCCGCCGCCAAAAACTGCCGCGACGGGCACGTTGAGGGCGGCCGCCAAGTGCATCGCACCCGTATCGTTGCCAAAGTACAGGGCGGCTCCGGCGATCAACCCGGCGAGTTGCGGGAGATCCCCGTCTTCCCCTAGCCAGAGGCCTTTGGCCCCGGTGATCGCTTCCAGATGGGCCCGCTCCCTTTGATGGCCGATCAGGACGGTCGGCAGGCCATGGCGCTCGCTAAGGTGGGTAAGCGACGCGGAGAAATGGGCGGGGGCCCAAGTCTTGAGCGCGACATTCGCAAACCCGGCGGCGGCGCAGATAACGTAGCCACCGCGGGTCAGTCCATGTGCTTTGATCCAACCGTCCGCCAGACCCATCACCTCACTCGAGAGTTGCAGCCGGGGCCGCGTTCGCGTCACCGGCCGGCCGATCAGCGTGTCGGCCAGGCAAAAGTTGTTTTCCCAGTCGGGCCCGCCGCTGCTCAGCGGGATATTCTCGATGGAGGTCGTGGTGAAATCGACCCCAAGTTGCACGCGCAGTTGCGTGCTAAAAAACTCATCTTGCGAGGCTTCGCCGAGAGCGACGCAGCGCGGCGCCCGGGCGGTGGCGGCAAGGGCGATCTCCAGCCAGTTTCGTCGGGAGCTCGCCGCTCCAATGATGTCGGGGACGAGGGTGGCGATCGCCGCTTGCAGGCGTTTAAGTTCCGCCGGCGCCGCGTCTGGCCGGTGTGAAAATGGGTCAATCGTGGTACTGAGCCACTCAATGCCGGGCACCAGGAGCGGCGCCAGGTCCAGGTAGCTGTGGCGAATGAGCACCATCAATCTCGTCTTCGGCCAGGCCGTACGCAGGGCCCGCAATGTCGGTGCGAACACGACCAAGTCGCCCAACGTATCCACTTTTATGATTAAGACGGCGGTCGGTGCGGTCATTCTACAGCCGGTTGAAGTTCCGCTTGCACGAGTCGCGCGGCGCGACGGCGGAGATCGGGCGCCGGCAGCGCAAAATCGCTGTCGAGTTGCAGCACGACCGTCTGAATCTGATCCGAGGCCGGAATCGGTAGCAGAATGCGCGTGTAAAGCGCCGGCGTCAGACGATGGCTTCGGGTGACCCCAGATTGCGGGAGCGTCGTCGTTAACTCACCGAGCGTTTTTCCGCTCCAATCGGGATACTCAATTTGCAGGGCCAGGACGCGTTGCCCGCCCGCGGGTAAAGTCAGGAGCGCGCGGCGCTCAAGCCAGCCGTCTTGGTCCACCCCGCTCGCGGGCAACCGCGCGCGCCCAGGCACCCCAAAGTCGAAGGTGTGCGTCGGTAGCGTCGGGAGCACTTCGATCAATTCTAACTTGGCGGCGGCGGGGCGGGTGTCCCCGTTCGGAAGGGGCGCACTCGCGGAAAATTTCAGCGAGAGACGCGTCAGGTTCGCCGCGCGGGGCAGCGGTAGCAACCAGTCAAAGGTCCCCGTGGCGGCCGGCAGTGAAAACACCTGGCCGTCAAGAGTGGCGATCAATTCCCCCCGGCCCAGTGGATTCCCCGGAAGGTCCGGCACGAACCCGCGCACCCGCACCACCCCGGCGGCCCCGCTCCCACCGAGGACAAACTCGCTCGCCGGCGAGAGCCAGCCGTCTTCATAAATTCCCGCGAATTCCAGTCCGCGCGCAAAGAGGAGATCATCGGGGAAAACGCCGAGCCGGGCAGGGCGCGGTAGAGTCGCGACTTGAGCGGCGGAGAGGGCCGAGATGTCGCGCCCGTAAGCGACGAGTTTGCGCGAGTCGAGCGGGACCATCGTGTTGTACAGCGACTGCAGCCCGGAGCGCACATAGGGGAATTGCACCGGAATCTCATTGAGGTCGATGCCGACGTACGCCGCCCCATCGCGGTAGACCGGTCGAATGGGCCCCACGATCCGGTTGACGGCACCGTTGCCAGGAAATGCGAGCGGAACCTCCGTCGCCCCAAGTAACTTTGACCCGGGCGACCAAGCCGTGTGACCTCGGCCCATGAACGTCTTGGAAGCGGCGATCCGGATGTAAATTTCGTCATCGGGCTGTTCGACTCGCAGCATGATGAAGCGACCGAGGCCCGTGATATCTTGGCGCTTCGTGTAGGGATCGGCCTCTTGCTGGTAAATCGCGATCCGATTCCGGTCGCCCAGGTAGTAATGGTTGCCGCGCCCCGTATGCATAAAAACAAGGTGGTTGCGCAGTTCGGCGGCGGGAATTTCCTTGAAGTACACTTGGGGCTTCGCCGGGGTCGCGATGCGCAGCTTGTTAAACAAGCCCAGCGGTTCGTCGAGCATCAGGTACGCGTCCGTTTTACCCCCGGCGCTATAGCTCAAGGCGGGCGCGCGAAAAGAAGTGCCGAAGAGCGTGTGCGTGCGAATCGTCCTTTCGTCGCGCTCTTCCAGCATCGCCCGACTCCGCAAAAGATCGGCAAAATGCGGGTGGAGGCTCACGAGGGTCTCGCCGAGACGTTCATACTCGATCGGCGCGATCTGCTGGTAATAATCGCGGGAGAGAAAGCGCAGATCGGTACCGCGGAATTCGAAGGCGGCGACTTTGGCGGCCACGAGATTATTGATGTCGCAGAGCAACCGCGTCTGGGGGGGCGTGGCCGGCGGGTTTGTCCCCAGCACCGAGGCGAGCTTGGCCTCGGTTATGCCGCCGGATTTTTCCCCTTGAGATACGCCCGTATAATAGAGCGCGGTGGGCGCACTACAGAGCAACGCCAGCAGTACCCCGAACGGCGCGCTCACTCGCGCCTTCGGCAGGGCCAGGAGCGCACCGGCCAGCGCCGCGGCGAGCGCTGGCTGCATAAACATCGCGATCTTGTAGAGCCCAAAATCGTTGCCCGATCGCATGAGTTTTATCGCGAGAATCACCTGGATCACTCCCAGCACCGCCATCGGCGCGGCCCGGAGGCTTTCGCGCCCGGCCACCCACAGCGCGGTGATCAGCGCGCCCAACCCCGCAAGGATGCTGAGCGTGGTGATGGGCTCCGCGAAATTAACCGAGAGCGGCATCAGCCCAAAAAGATTCGCGAGGCCGGTCGGAATCATAAAGTACGGAAACAGCGAGAGCGATAGGTCCACCACGCGGAATCCGGAGCCCATTTGTAACATGATCGTGAATACGTACGCGAGCATGTTGTAGCGCAGAATTAAGATCACCCCGACGATTCCATAGACGACCAGCGTGACGCGCGTCCTAGGAAAACGCCGTTCACGGAGGGTCTCGATTCCCCCAACCACCAGCGTGGTCAAGACCGCAAAGGCCGTGACCTCGGGATAAAAGACCGCCAACGCCGATCCCACGATCGTCAGTGTCAGGATGGCTGGCCCAAGGTGGCGCCGGTTGCGTGGGAGCCTCTGGGTGAGAATCGCCGTCGCCGCGAGCATCAGCCCCAAGCCACCCACTTGGGCGATCAGTTGGTAGAGCGTTCCGAGCATGAACAACGGGCTCACCGCCAGCAGGGCGGCCGTGATCACCGCGCGCCGGCGCCAGCGTCCGCGATGCAGCACCAGCGCACTCGCCGAGGTGATTTGGATCAGGCCGAGGCCCACAATCACGGGCATGAAGATACCGAGCGATTTTACGCCCGTGAGCGCCGACATCCACGCCAACGTGATTTCACTCCCGAAGCGCATCAGCCCCGGCACGTGCATGAACCAATAGTACTGCGCCACGTCCGTCCCCGCCAGCTCGGCCGTCGACGGCGCCCGCCAGAACGCGAACTCCTTAAAGCGCTCCGCGGCGAGGCAGTAATTGACGTAGTCGTCGTTGACATAGCTCAACCAGCCAAAGTTGAAGCGCAGCATCGGCCAGCCTGTCCAAAAGAGCGAAAACAAGGTAATCCCGAGAAAAGGGACCAGCGCGCGCCCAGGCCAGGCCGGCCGCCGCCAAAAAAAGATGCCGACGACGGCGCCGATTAATCCCGCCGTCAGCGGCCACGCGAAGCTTTGGATCGGCCAGCCGGCCTGACTGAGCCCCATCACCGTCAAGACGATCACCGCTAGCCCCGTCGCGGGCGCCAGGAGCCATGCGCGGAGGATGCCACCCCGCCAGCCGCACACCGCAAGCGCCGCCCGCCCGATGCAGGCGACGAGGAGGAAGAAGACGAAAGAAAGGGCGAGGGCGACCATGGACACACGAATCTGGTCGAAAGGCTGAGCAGGTTCCGAGAAAATTCTGCCGACCGCAATTCACGGGTCTGTCAGAATCAGCGGACACGACGCGCGGGTCGCCTCCGCTCCCTCGCCGTTGGGCCCGCCCGTTGCCGCCCGTTGTGCGCGGCTCGGCCTCGGCGCGCGGGCTTTTCAGCCCAACCTTTTTTTTCTTCCCGCCGCCTGCCTTCTCCCCATCTTCGGAAATCGCCTCCCGGCCGGCGGCGTTTTTTTCCACGACGCTTTCACGCCCGCTCCCGCTTCGTTTTAACTCCGCCTTCATGCCGCTCCGTATTTTCATCCGCTCCGCGTTGCTGCTGCCTGGCTTGTTTTCCGCTTTGATCCTGGCCCGGGCGGCGCCCGCGGACCTCGCGCCAGGAACCCCCAACCCCGGTCTTCGGTACTATTACCCCCTGGCATCCGTCGCGCCGGCCCAGACTTTGCGGGTCGATATTTGTGTCTACGGGGGCACCCCCGGCGGTGTTGGCGCCGCGGTGCAGGCTCGACGCTTGGGTAAAACCGCCGCGCTCGCCGTTTTCCGCCGTCATGTCGGTGGCGTCACCTCCGCAGGCCTCACCGCCGTTGATTTAGGAAAAAAAGAATCCATCGGCGGGATCGCTGCAGAATTTCTCAATCGGATGGGCGCGTGGAGCGGTTTCCGCGCGGCCGATGCCGAGCAGACTTTTCGTGCCATGCTCGCCGAAGCGGGTGTCCCCGTTTGGTTCGAGCACCGACTCGCCCGCGTCGAGCAGGTCGGTAATCGGATCCGTGCGCTCATCTTCGAAAACGGCGACCGCCTCGAGGCGGAGGTGTTCGTGGACGCGACCTACGAGGGCGACCTTTTGGCTCGCGCGGGCGTTTCTTTTCATGTGGGTCGGGAGGGCAACGCCGCCTACGGCGAGGCTTTCAACGGTCATTTCATCGCTGATCGGCACCAGTTTCGTTTCCCCGTCGATCCCTACAAAATCGCGGGTGTGCCGGCGAGCGGTCTTCTCCCGGGCATTTCCTCCGGCCCCTCGCGCGTCGAGGGTTCAGGTGATCAGGCGGTCCAAGCCTATAATTTTCGAATGTGGCTGACCACCGCGGCCGCCGGTCGCGCGTTTCCGCAGCCCGCGCTTTATCGCCGCGAGGATTACGCGCTCTTGCAGCGCTTTTTAAATTCAGCCCCCGCCGACTTTGAGTGGGATTGGACGTACCGCAAGGGCCCGCTGAAACTTAATCTCGGCGACTGCAACAATGCCGGCCCGGTCTCGACGGATTTTATCGGTGGTAGTCGGCGGTGGCCGGAAGCGGGCTATGCCGAACGCGAGGAAATTTTCCAAGCCCACGTCACTTATCAACAGGGCTACATGTGGTTTCTCGCCCATGACCCGGCCGTACCGGAAAAACTGCGCGCGCACGTCAAAACATTCGCTCTCCCTCGCGACCAATTCGTCGAGACCGCGGGCTGGCCTCATGAGCTTTATGTCCGCGAGGGCCGGCGCCTGGTTTCAGATTACGTCATGACCGAACACAATTGCCGCGGACAAATTGTCGCCGAGGATAGCGTCGGTCTCGCCAGCTATACCATGGACTCCCACCACACGTCCCGCGTCGTGGTTGATGGTTTCGTCATGGCCGAGGGCAATGTCGAGCAGCCGACGCCTCAACCCTATCCGGTTGCGTACCGCGCGATCGTGCCGCGCGAGCGTGAGTGCGCGAATCTTCTCGTGCCGGTCGCGCTGTCCGCCTCGCACATCGCGTTTGGCAGCATCCGCATGGAGCCCGTCTTCATGTTGCTTGGCCAGAGCGCCGCCACCGCCGCCGCCTTGGCGATCGATGCCCAGATCTCCGTTCAAAAAGTGCCTTATCCTGCTTTGCAGAAACGCCTGCTCGCTGATCAGCAGCGGCTCGCCTGGCCAACGCCGAGCTCAGCCCCGCACAAAAAATAAATCCAGCCGAGCGAGTCGGCGGCGTCCGTCCGGCCGCCCGTGCCTCCGCGCCTCGCGGGCGCATCGCCCCATTGCCTGCCAGGTTCTCGACTTCGGCTTCCAAGGCGCCACGGGTATCGTCTCTGCGGCTCGAGTTTGGCGCGCAGGTAGCTCCCCCGTACTTTTAAGTCCACTGCTCAACAGCCATGCGCCCATGCCATCGCCTCGTCGCGCCCGCCGTCCGGCCAGCTGCGTTGAACGGCGCGCGGTATTTTCGACAGCTTGCTCCCCGATCGCGCGGCGCTTGCCGGTCGCGCGAGGTTTCCGTTTCGAGGTCTTGCGAGGAGGGGCCGGCACACCGTCACGCCAACTCTCACGCCGAGCGTCGCGCGCCGCACGCCAAACGCCGCACGGCAAACCGCCGAGCGTCGCACGCCGCACGCCGCACGCCAAACGCCGCACGCCGCACGCCAAACGCCGCACGCCGCACGCCAAACGCCGAGCGTCGCGCGCATTTCGCCGCCGAGCTCGGTCGCGCCGCTCCTGCCGTTATCGGGCTGTCGGGCGAACCGGCAGATGAACTTCAAAGCGCTTGAAAAAACTGGGCGTCAGGGGGCCGTCCCAATAGACGCCGTAGGCTGGCCCAGTCACTTCGACATCGGGGCGCGTCAGCAACCAGGCGGCCAGCGCCTCGCGCGTCTTATTGAAATTCTCGGCGGAGTAACCCCCGCGCGCCCCTCGGCTCGCGACTCGCCGTTCAGGCGTGCGTACAACTTCCACCCCACCGCGGTTACCAGCGATTTTTTCCTGCTCATTAATTCCGACCCAGAAATACATAGCCGCTTGGTCAATCTGCGCCTCCACCGGCGAGGTCATCGCGATCCCTTGCTGGGAAATATATTTAAACAGCGGAAAGAAGAGCCGGCTCGACTCCGCAAAGTAATTGCCGGGAACCGTCGTTTTGAGCAGCACCCCCGCCGGCAGGGTTTTAAGTTCGGCGACCCCGCTGGGCGTTGGTGGGAAAGCTTGTTCAGAGGCCATAAGCGAAGCGGCGAGGGCGATCAGGAAAAACGGAAACCAACGCATAATTCACCCAAAGCAAACCATCGGAAAATGCAAGCGGGGGGTTGAGCCCCCATACCGATTTGAGCGCGCGCACCGATTTGAGCGCGCACACCGAGTTTAGCGCGCGCACCGGGTTGAGCGCGCACACCGGGTTGAGCGCGCGCACCGGGTTGAGCGCGCGCACCGGGTTGAGCGCGCAACTGTGCAGGCCATCTGCGCCCCGCGCTCATCGCCCGCCCAGGGTGCTTCGCGTGAGCCGCCTGAGTCGCGCGAGTCGTCAACCCCGGTTCACTCAACCCGTCTCGCTCGATCGTCGCGTTTTTGGCCAAGCGCACCCCGTGGAGCCGTGCGTGGGGGGAGCCTTGTTGGAACGTCCGACCAAAGCCGTCCACATTTAAAAAATTCAAGATTGCCGTAATGGCCCGTTTTGGTAAAAACGGGCCTCTTCGATTATCTCTACTTAGCAACCGTGCCCGCTACGCGAAACATGATCGATTGCAACCCTGCCCCCTAATCGAAAACATGATCGACTGTTTTCAACAGCTTAGTTTCCCCGCGTCCCTTTTATTTTTATGAAACAACTTTTCGGTTTCTTTCTCGCCTCTTGTTTGCTCGTTCAGATCGGCTTTAGTCAGTCCGCGACGGCTTTTCTTACCTCGCCTAGCTCCACCTACGCGTCCTCTGGCGGTACCGCGACGTTCACCGCCACCGTCGCTTACCCTACGCCGGACGCGAGTCCGTCCGCGATTGCTTATGCCGTACAATTGCCCGCTGGCTGGACGTTCGCCGGTTCGAGCGGAGCCACCGCCGCGACCCAACCCTTCGTCGGTGATAATCTACTTGAGTGGGCGTTCTCCGCTTTTCCCGTCGGTGCGCTGCAATTCACCTTTGTCGTCAATTATCCGGCCGGTTTGTCGGGTAATCAAGTGGTCTCGGTGCCATCGCCCTATCCGAATTATCGCTCCCCCTCAACGGGGGCCGTCTCCCTTACCGTTCCCTCGCTCACCTTCGCCCCCGGGGGCGCTCCCGTCGCCGCCGCTATTTTTCAACAACCTCCTCCCGTCAACGTCGGGACCGAGGGCGACAACACTAAACTCTCGGTCGTCGCCACCGGCACCCCTGCGCCGAGCTTTCAGTGGCGCAAAAACGGCACAAATATCCTCAGCGCCACCAACTCCAGCTTAATGCTCCTCAACCTCGTCCCGGCCGACTCGGGCGACTACTCAGTGGTCGTGAGCAATGGCGTCGGGACCGCCGTCACCTCGACCAACGCCGCGCTCACCGTCACCGCGGTTGGAACTTCCCCCACAATCACCTCCGTCATCCCCCAAGCCGTCGCCGCCGGTAGCCCCGTCACCATCAATGGCACCAACTTCACCTCCGGCGCGGTCGTGACCCTCGGCGGCCGGACCCTGGCGCTCTTTGCCTCGCCGACGACGACGCAAATCATCGCCTTCATTCCCAACGATGCCGAGACGGGGGCCTTGCGCGTCACCGCGGGTCGCAACTTTGCCGAAACGACGCTTTCCGTTTATCGTCCGCCCGTGTTCTCTGCTCAGGCCGGCGCCACCCTCTTGCTCGGTGATACCCTCGTTTTGCCGAGTCCCACGCCGTTCGCTTGGCAGCAGATCGTCAACGGCGTCTCCACCACTCTCACCGGCGCCACGGGCGCGTCTTATCGAATCAATGCGCTGAACACCGCCAATGAGGGTCGCTACGAGGGGCCCAATCATCCCGCGACCTTCGTTCGCGACGTTAGGATCGATCCGAGTGTCGCCAATCGCGACCCAGTGATCTTTTCCGGCTTGCCCGAGATGCTCTACGCGCCCCTCGGCTCTCAAGTTATTCTCGCGGTCAACGCTCGGGGCGACACTACCTTCGCGCTCACTTGGCGCCGCAGCGGCGTCTCCGCCCCGCTCACCACCGCCACGCCCGAGTATGTTTTCACCGCCGTGTCCGCCGGCGATGCCGGCGATTATACGGTCTCCGCCCAGAATGGCACCACCGGTACCCCCCAAACGCGCTCCGTAAAATTGACCGTGGGCTCAGCCACCAGCCCAGCCGTGCAGATCTTCGGCCCAATGCCGAACGCGACCCGACTCTCCTCGGGTATCACCACTGCCAGCCTGAGCATCAATTACTGGGCTGGATCCACCGTTCCGACCGTCTTTAAATGGCAGTCCAAACCCAGCGTCTCCGCCACGACGTGGACCGATGTGACCGCGGCCGCCGGTTTTACTGGCGTGACCACGCCGGAACTGACTTTCCCCATCGATGCCACACTCGCAACCGGCGCAGTTTTTAAATGCGTGCTTACCTTCGACACGGGCTCCGGCGGCTCGTTTATTTTTGAAAGCAGTGCTTTCACGTTCAACGGGATCGTGAACGGGCCCGGTTTGCCCGCCACCGCGGTCGTACGTTCCTCCGTTCTGGATAATACCAAGAAACAGGCCTTCGTCAGCGGCCTCCAATACTATGCGTGGACGAAAATTACCAGCGGCCTCGGTGGCCTCACCGTTAACCCCACTCCGCCCTCGCCTTGGGGCCGGATCACTTCCACGGCGGGTACCTCCTCTTTGGCTGCCGAAACCAACGTGACTTTTAAATTTGGCGATATGGATCTCAAGTCCTTTATCTCGGGTGAGAACGGCGCCAACGGCGGTATCACCGCCCAAGATTACAGCCCGCCGGTCGGCAGCACGACCCCGTTGGAATTTTATGATACCGCTGGTGCCATTCTGGCGGTCGGCCGCGTGGAGGCATTCTCCGTGCGGACCGCGTATTCTACGGGCCTCGCCGTGGGGCAGGGTCTTTTCGTTTTCACCGGGGGCGGCGCTTCGCTCAAGTCCGCGGCATTTCTCGCTGAAATCGATGCCGTCACCGGCAACTCACGGAAGATGCGGTTCTCCATCGATTCCTTCACGGGCATCTCGGGTTCTTCGACTTCTTACGATTTTCGGAGCACGGGTTGGATTCAGAGCATCGAGCCAGCCGCTGATTTTTCCAACAATGCGGCCGCGCCTACCGCCGTGGCTAGCGTGCAGGAAATCCAAGGCAATTTTCGTGAGAAATTCGTGATCATGAATTCCGTCGGGGGCACCGGAGATCAACAGGATTACATCACCTTCACGGTCCCGGTTGGCCGGGCCCTGACGTCGTTTATTTTGGATTATTACGCTTCGACCGACACCAAGGCTTTCATCGGTTTGCAGGCCGGCTCGACTGTGACGGCCACGGCGTCCGCGCCGGCACCGCTCCGCGGTTACACTCATTTTGGGACAGCCGCGGATGCCTCCCCAATCGGCACGGAATTGATTGCCTTGCTGGGCGCCGGGCCGCTCCCCGCGGGGCAGTACAGCCTTTGGATCCAGCAACTCGGCGCTGTAACCGACTACCGGTTCACCGCCCGCACGAGCGAGGTGGCGACGGGTTCCCCGTTAATCTCCACCCAGCCCGCCAGCCAGAGCGTGACCGCCGGCGCTAATGTGACCTTCGCTGTCGTCGCCACCGGCACGCCGTCCCCGACCTATCAATGGCGCAAGGATGGCACCGCGATCACCAACGCCACCAATGCCAGCCTCGTCCTCAGTGCGGTCGCAACGACCGCCGCCGGCAGCTACACCGTTGTCGTCACGAACAGCGCCGGCACCGTCACCTCCAGCGCCGCCGTGTTGACCGTCACCGCCGCGCCCGTCGGCCCCGCGATCTCCACCCAGCCCGCCAGCCAGAGCGTGACCGCCGGCGCTAATGTGACCTTCGCTGTCGTCGCCACCGGCACGCCGTCCCCGACCTACCAATGGCGCAAGGATGGCACCGCGATCACCAACGCCACCAATGCCAGCCTCGTCCTCAGTGCGGTCGCAACGACCGCCGCCGGCAGCTACACCGTTGTCGTCACGAACAGCGCCGGCACC
>CAMDOF010000148.1 GCA_945903465.1 Opitutus sp. GAS368 | reverse complement strand
TCGCTCCGGCCAAGCTCCGCCACCACCGGCGTCATGAAACCGAGCAGCTGGCTGGCACTGCGTTGAAAAAGTGGTCCGGACCAATCCATGCGCCAACGTCGACGAGCCCGCGCAAAACTGCAACACTTAACTTAACGTAGTAATACTAGGCGGCTCGTCTGCGACTCAGTCTGCGTACCCGATTCGGGGGCGTCCGCTGAAAACTTCGGATCGCCGGCTGCCTCCGACAAAAGTACCCGGGGGCCGCGACACACGGGAGTGGCCCTGGTCATCGCACGCGCGGTGCCGCGACAAAAGTCAAAAGGACAGCCGCGACCGACCCTTCATCCCTGGAGGGTAAATTTCTGGCGGTGAAAAGTGCGCCCGCGACCGCGCCCGCACGCATCCGGCGAGGAGGGACCGCGCGTTAAAGCAACTCAGACGCCCGATCCATCTCACCGGTCCACCGGAGGATTATTTCTGACAACCCGTTCGCCCCGCCGCTTGACGCCGCCAACCCCCGACTGGCACTTTTCACCCATCATGCCCCTATTGCACTTACGTTTTGCCCTCCTCGCGTGTCTTGCCGCGAGTGCCCTCTCGCCCGTCCAAGCGGCCTCTTCCGCGCCCGCTACCGCGACCGCGCCCGCGCCGAAGGCGGCCAAGGCAGTTGAGCCCGCGCTCACTTGGCGCGATGTCACCACATGGGGTGTCGAAGGGCGCGGCTTTGGCGAACTGGAACGGATGCGATGGTTTGACCGGTTTCCTGCCGAGGCCAAGGGGAAGGTGACCGATGCGGTCTGGAACCTCAGTCGCGACAGCGCCGGGATGATGGTGCGATTCAAGACCGACGCCAAAACCATCTGGGCCCACTACACGCTCTTGAAAGAAAACCTCGCCAGCGCGAACATGACTCGAATCGGGGCGAGCGGCCTCGATCTTTACGCTCGCGACGATCGCGGACTCTGGCGCTGGGTCGGCGTCGCCCGGCCCGATCAAAAAATCGTCCGGCAAGAAATCGTTGGCGGCCTCGCGCCGGGCTATCGTGAGTACGCCGTCTATCTCCCTCTTTATAACGGCATCGAGGCTCTCGCCTTCGGCGTCCCGCCCGGGGCCCGCTTCGAAACCCTCGCACCACGTGAGGAAAAGCCCATCGTCTTTTACGGCACCTCCATCACCCACGGAGCGAGCGCCTCGCGCCCCGGCATGGTCCACACCGCCATTCTCGGCCGCCGCTTCGACCGCCCCGTCATCAATCTGGGTTTTTCGGGTAATGGCCGCATGGATACAGCGGTCGGCGATCTGCTTATTAAAATCGATGCCGCGGTCTATGTCATCGACTGCCTGCCCAACATGGGAGCCGCCGACGTCCGCCTCAAGTGCCTCCCGCTCGTCGCGCAACTCCGAGCGGCTCGCCCGACGACGCCAATCCTCTTGGTGGAAGATCGCCGCAATACCAACTCGTGGATTCTGCCAATCCGCGATCAGCACCACACCGACAACCACGCAGCCCTGCGCGAGTGCTGGGCCACTCTGCAAAAAGAGGGTGTCACTGGGATCTATTATCTCAACGGCGATGATCTGCTCGGCGCCGATGCGGAGGCCGCCACCGACGGCTCGCACCCCAACGATCTCGGCTTTGTGCGGCAGGCCGATTTATTTGAACCCGTACTCCGCGCCGCCCTCGGTCGCGCTCGCTAAAACGCCCCCGCGGTTTCAGTTGAAACCGGCCACTCCAGCCCGTGCGCCCGGCAAAATTCTCGCAAGTCGGTCGCCAACGGCGCGGTGAAAACCTGCGTCAACCCCGCCGCTCGGAGGTCGATACTCGCGCAATGTAACGCTTGCCGCGGCAGCCAGAGCCGCGTGGCGAGGGCCTCCGTCCAGCCGTGGTCCACAAAATCCAGGTAAAGCCGCGCATCCGGCCCGTAGATCTTGTCGCCCACTAAAGAATGCCCCAGCCATTGCGCGTGCGCGCGAATTTGATGTTTGCGGCCGGTCTCCGTCACAACCCGGGCCAGCGTAAATCCACCGGCGCGGGCGATCGGGGTAAAATGAGTGACCGCAGCTTGGCCCTCACCGACCGCGACCACCGCCGATTTCATAAATACCACGCTGTGCACATCGTCACCTAGAGGTTGGTCAACCGAGATTGGCGCCGCGAGTTCCCCGGTGAGAATAGCCCAGTACGATTTACCCACTCGCCGCTCCTGCATCGCCACTTGGAGCCGGCTCGCCATCCGCGCATCCTTCGCGAGCACAATGACGCCGCTGGTTTCCCGATCGAGCCGAAAGACCAGATGAACCGTGGCCAACTGCGCGTATTCCCGCAACGCCCCCACGAGACTCGACCAAGGGCCCGCCTTCGAGGGGTGACAGACGACATCACCGGGCTTGTTCACCACCAGCAATCGCTCGTCTTCATAGACAATCCAGCCGGGCACTTCCTCGGGCGAAATCATCCGCACCGGACCTTGCTTCCGCACGCGGCGCGGCCAAGCACAAGCCCGCTGCGAGTAGAGATCATCGGGCCACACCACCGCGGTCGCCGCCGCGGGCACGACCGCGGGTACCGGCACCGGCGCTCCGTCAACGGGCGCGGCACTCGTCGGGCCGCCCACCGCCGGCACCGGCGCAGCGGCCACGGCGGGCAAGCTCGGCGCGATCGCGGAGTTCTCCCCATCCCGTTGCGGAGGGTTCACGGCGTACCTCCTTTCAGTCGGAGTCTCGCCAGAATTTTCGCCGCGATCCGCGTCACGAGGGGCTTCGGCAACTTCGCGCTGAAAAAAGTGAGCAGTTTATTTTTCCACCCGGGGACGACCAGCGCGGAGCCCGCGGCGAGCGCGCGGAAGGCGGCGTCGACCACGGCATCGCTAGTCATGCTGAGGGCCGGCACGGTCGCGCCCGGCCCCACTCCCGCGGCTTCAAAAAAATCCGTGGTGGTCGTGCCTGGGCACAGCGCAAGCGCGCTCACGCCCGTGCCGCGCAATTCCTCATTCAGCGCCAAAGTCCAATGCAGCACAAACGCCTTGCTCGCGCCGTAGGTCGCCGCGTAGGCCGTGGGCTGAAAAGCGACCGTCGACGCGACATTTATAATCACGCCGCCGCGGGTGCGGAGGAGCGGCAGGAGCAAACCCGTCAGGTGCACGACGGCCCGAATATTAAGATCAATCATCGCCAACTGCCGGGGTAAATGGGGTTCTGGAAAGTGCCCAAACGCGCCGAACCCGCTGTTGTTAATCAATAAAATCCGGCCCGCGGGGAGCGTATTGACGAGGAACGTCTGCACGGTGGCCGCCGTCCGGGCGACGGCGGCCGCATCCGTCAGATCGCACGGAAAATGGTTCACCGCCTTCTGCCCCTTCGATGAAATATTTTCTTCCGGTAAACGTCGGGATAAGTTGCAAATGACCATCTCCGGTTGCAGCTTCCGCACACGTTGAATAAACGTTTTTCCAATACCGGAAGATCCGCCCGTTATGATAACGGCCGAGAAAGTGGAGAGCGCTGCGCGTGATGATGACACGACCAGCGACAAAGACAGGGGATCCTTTCATCGCAAGGCTGGGCTCACGCCCGTTTTGCGTCACCAGCAACAAACTAGAGAACCATGAACAGCCAAAATAAACACGAACTGATCGTTTCCGGCATTCACCTCATCCTGACCCCGTCCCTCAAGGACTTTGTCCGGGAAAAAGCGGAGCGATTATTTCGGCATGAGGAGCGCATCGTACGATTACGTTTCGAGCTTGAGTGCGAGCGCCACCCCGCCCGCGGCATGCAATTTAAAGCCAAGGGCCACATTCAAATTCACGGGCCGGATATGAACGCCACCGTCGTGGCCGACGAGTGCCATCAGGCCGTATCGATGCTCATCGACAAGCTGGATCGCATGCTGCAGCGCCGCCACCAACTTCTGCGTCTTCGCCGCCATCAGCCTAACGCCATCGACATTTCAGCGGAAACTCCGGTAGCGCTCAGCTAGCGCCGCTCGGGCGCGAGGTCGCACCCGCCGCCATCCTGCCCGCCGTTTTACCGGCGGGCTTTTTTTTGGAGCGGCCGCTTTTAAGCTCCCGTCCGCACTCGTTTTTCCAGCAGCGAGCCGACCCAACGGGAGCAACCCGCGGCAGCCCCCTTGCGACCATGCCCCGCCACCTCCCGCCCACCCAAAATAACACCAGCCGGCCCTTTGCCGACGCGGCGGTCGCAGCCGTCTAAAATTCCCCGCCCTCACCCTCGGGCTCTGGCGTAATTTCGGGAGCCGGCCCTTTGCCGACGCGGCGGTCGCAGCCGCCTAAAATTCCCCGCCCTCACCCTGGGGCTCTGGCGTAATTTCGGGAGCGTCGACGATGAGGCGAATCGTCGATCACTTACTGAGCGGCGCCTTTTGCCTCGAAAAAGCGGCAACCGCGCCGAGGACGTGCGCGTGTATCCGTTTTCCCACCACGATAGGCTCTGGGCCGGTCATCCGCCGCTGTGCCCGATCGTGGTCCGGCCACCCACCCCGCCGGCAAGACGGCCTTGGCCGCGTCACCCGATGGGGGAATTTATTTAGGACATCGCCCACCAGCCTTACCGCCTCGCTCCGGGTGCCCATCGGTCATTGACCCCAGCACCTCCCCCCCCGCCACCACCGGTCCAAATCGCTGCGCCGTGCAGCGGCTTCGTTCAATCGCAGATGCGCCCGGCGCCATCCCGGGTGCGAGAAGCGGGACGCTGAATCCGCGCACTCCCACCGGGGAATGCACGGGCGGCCGCGTAATTTCGGGACCGATCCTTGGGCGGCATGACGAGGGAAGCCGGCGTTGCGCGGCAGAGCGGCGGTTGCGCAAGGTGAACGCTCGACCTCGGGCGGATTGACGAGTGACGCAGGCGTTGCGCGGGCCACGCCGCTTGTCCGAACTCGGACGCGCAGTTGGCCTCGGATTTTATCCGGTCCCCGGCCGCCTTACGGTCTTAGCCTGAGAGTAAACACCGTTACGAAAATTGTCGCAGAACGGACGTGGCAACGGCCGCGCGGCGGTGTAGCGCTTTACAGATTAAACGATGAACTCCACGAACCTCATGTCCCACCGGCCCCCGCAACAGTGGGGCCACCGTATCCTCTTGCTCTGGGTTGCAGCCGTCGCGCTGTGCCCGCCCTTTCGCCTTTTAGGGCAAGTCCCAGCCCCGGGCGAAATCAGCGGCCAGGTTTCGAATCAGGCTCTGGGTCTCTTTCTGGAAGGTGCCCGGGTCGAGTTGGTCGGAACGAATCGGGCCGTTCTGACCGATCGCGACGGACACTTCCGTCTCGCCGAGGTCCGCGCCGGTGCGACGACGTTGATCGTTTCGTATACCGGCCTCAACTCCCAGAACGTAGTCCTCGACGTGAAGTCCGCGCAAGTCGTGACGCGCGACATCGGACTGGTTTCTGATGTTTATGTGATGGACGCGTTCAAGGTAGCCAGCCTGCGCGAGGGCCAGGCGGCCGCGATTACGCAGCAACGCAACGCCCCCAATGTGAAGAGTGTCATCGCCAACGACGCCTTCGGCAACATCGCCGATGGTAATGCGGCGGAAGTGCTCCGACTGCTGCCGGGGATATCGGCGATCAACGATGAAAATGAGGCCCGCTATCTGATGGTGCGGGGCATCGACGCCAACCTGAACAACGTGACGTTTGACGGCATGAAGCTCGCCAGCGGCGGCCAGGGCGCGAACCGCCAGTCCGGCATTAGCGAGATTCCCCTCGGTGCGATTGAAATCATGGAAGTGACCAAGTCGCCCACGCCGGACATGGACGGCGATTCGATCGGTGGAAACATCAACATGCGACCGGCGAGCATATTTGAACGAGCGGAACCACGACGCATCACGTATGCCTTCAGTGCCAGTGTCCGCACGATCGGCGCGGACGTCCGCGCCACCGCGGCGACGGCCAATCGGGTTCGCCCAACGTTTTCCTTCGGTTACGCGGACCTCTTTGGTCGGAAAAAAAACATCGGGGTAGCGCTCAGCCTCAGCCATACCATCAACTGGGTGGCGGCCGGCGGCAGCTTATTGTCCAGCTGGGAGCCGACGACCGGGAAGACGGCGTATATGCGAAACATCAGCGTGTACGACTTCCACTCGACCGATCGCCAGCGCTCGGGCGGCAACCTCCGGGTGGACTACAAGTTGGGCGAAAAATCATTTCTCTCCCTCAATACCTTCTACACTCTTTATAATAACAAGAACCAGTTCGAAGGGGGCAATCAGGGCGTATCCGCGTTGCGGGCCCAAGTTGCCACCCTCGACGCATCGGGCCGGCCGATCCCCGCGCAAGTGGCGTTTCCCTTCGGGAATCCCAGTTACCGCCCGGGCGGCTTTAATGCGGCGGGGGCCCGCGTCGAGGCGTCCATTATGCCCAATTATAGCGATCGGGTGACGGAACTCGTCAACGCGAACTACTCATTTGGCAAGACCCCCACACATCGCGTCACGGAGCGGTATTCTTTTCAACCGAGCGGTCGCCATCGTTTCGGGCGAATCGAGATCGACTACGCGGGTATTTATGAGGAAAGCCCAGCTTGGGAGAGTGGTCTGGAACGAGATCCCAACGCGATCCGCGGGTACGGGGTGACCGTCGCCAACACCGCTTGGCGGCTGGACGGAACCAAGACAGGATCCGTCCTCCGCCGTGAAGCGACGCAAACTGGCGGCGCCAATATCAGGGATCCAGCCAATTGGGTCCTGAGTGGATTGGTGACACAGGGCCTTGATCAAGGAACCGATTTATACGGAGGCCAAATCAACGCGAAACTCAGTTTTGAAAAGCCGGTGCCCACTTTTTTTAAAACCGGTTTCAAGTACATGAGTGAAGAACGGTACACGCGAAATCCCAGCAAGACGTACGTCTACTCGGGCCCCCAAGGCAGCTTTCTCAGTAACTTTATCGATGCCACCCTCCCAACAAGCATTCCCGCGGGGCAGTGGCATCCATTTGGCGCGATGCCGGGGTACTTAGACTTGGCCAA
The DNA here is from genome assembly GCA_945903465.1 of Opitutus sp. GAS368. Taxonomy (GTDB): domain Bacteria; phylum Verrucomicrobiota; class Verrucomicrobiia; order Opitutales; family Opitutaceae; genus ER46. Next base: position 11,649 of record CAMDOF010000148.1, on the reverse strand, counting down.
GATTAACCAATATCGGGAAGCGAACCCCCGCTACTTTACCGACAATGCGGCCACCTCTTTGCAGACCGCGTTAATAAATAATAAAAATGCCCGCGAACAGGTGCTGGCCGGCTATGCGATGGGGAATATGTCGCTCGGGCCGTTGTCGGTGCTGGGTGGTTTGCGAATCGAAAAGACCTCGGCGAGTGGTGAGTCCGCGTTGCAGGATCCCCGGGCCGGGCTGACGTTGACTGATCCGGTAGCGCGGACGCAGGCCCAGTGGGGAAAGCGGACAGCGGTCGAGCGGGACTACACCAATGTGCTGCCTGGAATTCACTTTAAGTATGAGCCGGGAAAAAACTGGCTGATGCGCGCCAGCTATGCCGCGAGCTTTGGACGGCCGAGCTTCGGATCGATTTATCCGGATACGAGAATCAACTACGAGGCGCAGACCATCACCCGGAACAACCCGGGGGTAAAGCCGCAGGACGCGGCGAACTTCGATGTCAGCATCGAGAAATACTTTGAGCCGGTCGGAGTTATTTCCGCGGGCGTGTTTCTGAAGGAGATCAAGAATTTTATTTTCAACACGGTCGTGCGGATCCCCTCGGGTGCGGACAACGGGTTTGACGGTGAGTACGCCGGATGGGATCTCACGACCCAAGGCAACGGCGGCTTTGCGCGCGTGCGGGGTGCGGAGCTGAACTATTCGCAGCAGCTTTCGTTTCTGCCCGGTTTCTGGCGCGGCTTTGGGATCTTCGCCAACTACACGTGGCTGGAGACCAACGGCAATTATGGCCGGGTGAACGAGGCGGCCAGCAGTGCGTTGGTCAACTTCACCCCGAAGGTTGCCAGCGCCGGCCTCTCCTACAACCGCGGTCGTTTCAATGCGCGCTTCAATGGAAATTACACGGGCAGTTATTTGCGCGCGTATAACGTCGATCCTTTGGCCCGCTCCTATCGCACGCCCCGCACGATGGTCGATGCCAAGGTGGGGTTTCGCTATTCGCGGCGACTCACGCTGTTCGCCGACGCCGCCAACATTTTCAACTCGAAGCAGGAATGGCATTCTGGATCGAATCCGGATCGTATCACGGATCGGCGCGATCATGGCGTGCGCTTCCAGGCGGGCGTCAACGGCAGCTATTGACGGACTTTTATGAAGACTTTCAACCGCATCATCACCGTCGGCGTGAAAGGCTCATTCTGAGCATGGCTGCCGCGAATCGGAAAACCCATGCCGCCACCCGGCCCCGCCTCGTCTTCGCGTGCGCCCTGGTGGCTTTCGCGAGTGGGCTGGCCGGCGCGGCCGAGCCGGTTGACTTCGGTCGCGACATCCTGCCGATTTTTTCGAATAATTGTTATCACGGCCACGGTCCCGACGAGCAGGAGCGCAAGGCAAAGCTGCGACTCGACACCCGGGAGGGCGTGCTCAGTGCTGGCAAGAGCGGCGCGATCGCGGTGATTACGGCGGCGAGATTTGGGAGACCTACCCGCGTTTCGGTCCGATCTTGCAGTTTCCGAGGCCATAGCCGCCCCTGGCCAACGAGGCACGCTCGGGCGATTCAACGCGGCGAGGACCCAATCCGCTTTTCATGATTGCGGAACCGAGTAACTCTGGCCTGAAACTCGGGCGAACTGCCGGAACCGGAACCCCTGACCCCAGAAATTCCCGTACCGGCGCGGCTTTGCCGACCGACTCCTCCCCGCATGAGCATTTCCCCAAAAGTAAATAAACTCTCCGGAGGAGTTCACGATGCGCGTTGGATTGTCGAAAACGTGCAAACCCAAGAGGCCGCGGTTCGAGGGTATCTGCGCAACGCCTTTCCGGGCGTCGACGTCGACGATGTTATACAGGAATCCTACCTGAAGCTGCTGAAGGCGCAAACGGCCGGTTCGATCTTCGCCATGAAGGGCTATTTTTTCGCCATCGCGCGGAACACGGCGATCAAGTTTTTCCATCGCCGAAAGATTTATTCCGACACGCCGGTAAGCGAATTGTCCGACTGGCGAATCTTAGATGATGCGCCGGATGCCGCCGACATCGCCGATGCCGCCCACCGATTGGACCTTGTCGCCGAAGCCCTCGAACAGCTGCCGGCGCGCTGCCGCGACGTTTTTCGCCTCGCCGTCCTTCGTGGCTTCTCGAACGCCGAAATCTCCCAAGCGCTTGGCATGGCGGAAAACACCGTGCGAGTGCAGCTGCGCCGCGGAATGATCAAATGCTCGGAATACGTGCGGCAACGGGGAGAACGCCGATGAACTCAACCCCTCCCAATTCAATGACCGGTTCGGGGGCACCTTCATCAGCCGAGATTCAGTTGACCGCCGCCGACTGGATCGCCCGCCGCAATGGCGGCGAACTAAGTGCGTTGGACGAAGCCCAATTTCGAGCGTGGCTGGCGGCAGATGCCGCGCACGCAAAGGCATTCGGCGATCTGGAGGAGATATGGACCATGCTCAACGAGCCCCGTCGCCGCGGGGGCGCCCAGGTCGTCTGGACCGATCTGAACCGCCGCATCCTCCAACGGAGAATGAAGGCCGGCGCTTGGTCGACCTTGGGACTGGCCGCCGCCGCGGCTCTTCTGATTACGTTTTTTCCGCTGGCCGGGCCTAAAGCGCCGTCCGTGCCCCCCCTACCTTCCATCGCGGTGCACCCCAATGTGCGCTTGCTGCCCGACGGTTCAAAGGTCGAGCTCAATTTCGGCGCTGAGATTGAGATCAACTACAGTGCCGAAAAGCGCGGCGTCCGGCTCGTCCAGGGCGAAGCCCTGTTTGTGGTCACCCGCGATCCGACGCGGCCGTTCGTCGTCAGTGCCAGAGGGATCGAAGTGCGGGCCGTGGGCACCGCCTTTGTCGTTCGTGACGAATCCCAACAGGTCAACGTGCTGGTGACAGAGGGCCAGGTCGCCGTTGCGCAGTCGCAGGACTCGTCCGTGGCCGAAGCCGGTTCAGCGGCAAAATTCGAACCGGTGTTCATTGCGGTTGGAAAGCAGGTGAGTGTGCCGGTGGTGGCAGTGGTGCCGGCGTCCCTCGAAGTCAAGTTGGTGTCGACGGCCGAACTTGCGGCGATGCTGGCGTGGCGCGGAAAGAGAATCGAATTCAAGGAGACGCCGCTGACGGAGGCGGTTGAGTTATTCAATCGACAGAATCGGGTGCAACTCACTGTTGCCGACCGAACACTTGGCCGCCGGTTGATCTCGGGTATATTCTGGGTTGACGACCCGGAAGGATTTGTCCGGCTGGTTGAGACAGGCTTCAACGTGAAGTCGGAACGTTCGGGCGACGTGATCCGGCTCAGCAACGAGTAACCGTTCGTCGGGCCGACTTTCGCCACGAGCGGGAGCCGCGCGGGACAACCTGCTCGGCGCGCGAATTCATCCGATCGTTTGACGTCCGGCGGGTTTTTCTTGCGCACGATTCAGACCGTTTCTACGCGGGACGAGTCACCGCTTCACCGGCGCGGGTCGGATTTCCCCGAGTCTCGCTCGCCCGGGCTTTTGATCCGAAGTCCGCAGGAAAAAGTATCTCAGATTTTTTTGCGACGAGGTAATCAAATCAACCCGCTTTCAGGTCTCCTTATGGCCCACACGCTCAACGTTCTGCCAGAACCATGAATATTCCGATTCGAACCACCCACCGATGCTCGCGGCTCACGCCGCTCCGACTCATGCTCGCGCTATGTCCGTTCTTCGTTGTTTCCCTTGCCTTTCCCGCCAACGAGCCGGCCACGCGGGAGTTTAATTTACCATCCGATCTTGCAGTTCGCACCTTCAGCTTGTTCTCGGCGCAGTCGGGCCGCGGTTTGATCGCCGACGCTGAACTGATCAAGGGCATCACGACCAACGCCGTACGCGGTCAATACACCGTGCATGAAGTGCTCGATCGAGCGCTGGCCGGGACTGGATTGGTGGCAAAGGAGGATCCGAAGAACGGGGCTTTTGGGATTCATCGGGAGAAACCCCGCCCAAACGGGCAACGGGCGGCGCTGACGACGGCAAGCGCCCGCCCACAAAATCAAGCCGGGCCGACGCCCGTGACCGGTGTAAATACCGGCACTGAGCCTGTCGGTGAAATCTCCGGTCGGCAATCCGGCACGATTTCGGGCCGCGTGAGCAATCAGGCCACCAGCGCCTACCTCGAAGGGGCCGAAGTGGTTTTAAACCCGTCCGGAATGTCCACCCTCACGAGCCGGGACGGCAGTTATACGTTTTCCCAGGTGCCAGCCGGCACTTACACGCTTTCGGTTTCGTACGCTGGCCTCGATCCGCAAACGATCTCGACCCGCGTGGAGGCGGGCCACACCGCGGTGCGCGACGCGAACCTCACGGCGCACGTCTACCGCCTCGATGCGTTCGTGGTGCCGGGTGAGCGCGAAGGCAACGCCAGCGCGATCACGCAGCAACGCAATGCCTCCAACGTGAAGAATGTGCTTTCTTCGGATGCCTTCGGCAACGTCGCGGACGAAAATCTCGGCAATTTGCTCCAGCGCGTGCCGGGCGTCGCCGGGGCGGTGGAGGAAGGCCAGGTCGTCTACGTCAAAATTCGCGGGGTCGACCCCAGCCTGAACTCGGTGACCGTGGACGGTTCCCGAGCCCCGAGCGGCGGGACCCGGGCGGGTCTGAACCGCTCCTTCGAAATCAGCACGATCCCGGCGGATTTCGTCGACAAGATCGAAGTCATCAAGGCGGCGACGCCGGACATGGACGCCGACTCGATTGGCGGAAGCGTGAATCTGAAAACGAAAAGTGCGCTGGATCACAAGGGCCGGCTCTTCACTTCCAGAGTGGGAAACTCGTATGCGACGGCCCGCAAGACGTTCCGCCCCATGGCCAGTTTCATGTATTCGGATATTCTGGGCAAGGATCAGAATCTCGGCGTCATGGTGACCGCAAACTACAGTTGGCAGAGCAATGCGCGCGACGTGAACTTCGGAGCCTGGGAGCCGACGCTAGCCACCGACCGCCCGGCTTACTTTACCCTCACGAACGCGGGCGAGGACTACTTTGAACAAAAGCGCGGGGGACTGGGCGTGCGCTTCGACTACCGCGTCAGCGAAAACTCCACGTTCAAATTGAACCTGATGTACTCGCTCAACCACGACCGTCTGTTTCGCCGGCGCAATACCTTCACTGGCGCAAGTGCCACCACGATTCTGCCGGGTTGGACGGAATTCGTGGTCGACACCAGAAACCTGACGTACGGCCTTCAGCAGGTCGATCGGTGGCGGGGCTCCAAAACCCTCAACGTGCGTTTAGGCGGCGAGCAAAGATTTTCCGGAGCCACGCTCGACTATGACTTCAATTTCGCGCCCTCCACCGGCTACGAGAAGAGAACGAACATTACCCCGCAGGTTGCCGGAGTCGGTTTTCGCTTCGACCGCCGACCGTTGATGGACGACCCCGCGGCAGCGACGTTTCAGCAGATCAGCGGACCCGATATCCTAAACCCGGCCAACCTGGCATTTTCGTCTCTGGGGTTCGCCGACGACAAAAAGGAGGACCGGATTTTTGGGGGCCAGGCAAACCTCCGCAAAACCCTTGCGGTGGGAGCCCAGTCCTATCTGCAGGCCGGATTTCGCTTCCGGAACGAAAGGCCAAAGCTGGTAAGCCGCCCAATCAGTTACGCCTACGTCGGCCCCGGCGGCGCCCAACTCGCCCGCTTTATCGACCAATACTATACTTACCAGCCGGCGGCATTGCGAGGATTCATGCCCAGTGTGCGGTTTTTCCACATTCCCACGGTGGTGTATGAATGGCAGACCAAGCCAGAGTACTTCACCACCAACGAAGTGACGACCTTGCGCCAACGCCTCGTCGGCGATCGCAATGCCTCGGAGTCGGTCTACGCCGCGTATGTGATGGGTCACACGAAACTCGGTGCGCTGAGCATTCTCACCGGACTCCGGGTCGAGGAAACCCGCGTGAACGGTTCCGGCACCTTTCAATCTATTTCAGCGGCGGAAAAAGCCCGCCGGGCGGCTTGGGTGGGAACCGTGACGCTGGAGGAAAATCTCCGCCGCACCCAGGCAGAGTATGGCAATCGCGTGCTCAATGCCGCCACGTATCGAAACGGGTTTCCCTGACTGCACCTCCGATATGAATTTCAGCGCGGACTGCAGGTCCGGGCCAGTTACTCGACCGGCATTGGCCGGCCCAGTTTCGATACCATTATTCCGAACAACGCCGCGAACGACACCACCCAGATCGTCACGGCCAATAACACCAGCCTGAAACCACAGCGCTCCGACAACTTGGACTTCTCGTTGGAGTACTATATCAATCCCGCGGGGGTTGTTTCGGCCGGAGTCTTTCAGAAGCAGATCAGGGATTTCATCTTCGCGTCGGACATGGGCGTCATCGGCCCTGGCGTGGAAAACGGATTCAACGGCGAATACGCGGGGTATTTGCTGCGGAGCCAGAGCAACGGCGGTTCGGCGCGGATCCGAGGTCTCGAGGTGAACTACCAGCAGCAGTTCTCGAATTTGCCGGGTTTTTGGCGCGGATTCGGGTTTTTCGCCAACGCCACGTGGCTCGAAACAAAGGGAGACTACCGAACTCCAGGAGTAACGGTTAACGAAGTAGTCGGTTTTGTTCCCCGGTCCGGCAATTTGGGACTGACCTATATCGACTATGGCTGGACCATTCGCGTACAGGAAAACTTCACCGGCCGGGCACTGAATTCCTTCAACGCCAATCCCGCGCTGCAGCTCTACGATTATGGCAAACGAAAGGTGGACCTGAGTGTCAGCCGTCGCATCAATTCGAAGTTCACCGTTTTCGTGGATGTGATCAACATCCTGGGCGATGAGCTCGGGCTTTCGCCGTATGTCTACATCCCCGGAAGGGCCCGGGGGGCCGACCGCTTCAGCCCTGAAATCAAGTCGGGGATCTCCGCGCGGTTCTGACCGGCAAGCGATCGCCCCGACGCTTGCGACGGATCGCCCTGAATTTTCCTCCACACGACAACCTCCATGAGACTCACACCCTTGTAATACGAAATGCGCAACCTCGCCGTCCGATCCGAATATCGCCCCTCCCTCATCGGGCAACGCCTCGATTCCGCACCCGGCATGCGCCTCTGCTACGCAGGTTCCAAGGTGAAATCTCCGCTGCGCCTCCCCCGGATGCCAGAACCGCGGAGAAGAGCTGAACTCAAATTGCCGACCGGACGAAAATGTTGGGGAATCGCGTTGGGCGCAACTCGGTCGAACTCTCACGTGTGCGTTCTCGCATGAGCACACGCTTGAATGCACGGTTTTTACCCCGGCTTGACCGCCACCACCCCAACGAGGCTGACGAGACCGGCACCAGGTGGCTGGCGTCACGCGCAAAGGCGCGATGGACGACGGTGGTCACTGTCGTCGCGCTCCTACATCCAGTGATCTGCGCAGTGGCGACGGAGGCGGCGCGGACCGATGCCGTGAACTTTGGTCGCGAAATCCTGCCGATTTTTTCGAATAATTGTTATCACTGCCACGGTCCCGACGAGCAGGAGCGCAAGGCAAAGCTGCGACTCGACACCCGGGAGGGCGTGCTCGGTGCTGGCAAGAGCGGCGCGATCGCGGTGACTCCGGGACGGAGCAGGGAGAGCGAGTTGATCCTGCGGATTACCTCGCCACACGAGGACGAGGTGATGCCGCCCCCGGAGGCGAAGCAGAGACTTTCAGCGCGCCAGATTGACTTGCTGAAACGCTGGGTCGACGAAGGCGCATCGTGGGGAGCCCACTGGGCCTACCAGCCGCCCCGGCGGGCCACCGTTCCGACCACGCGATCCGGCGGTGCCGCCATTCGTAATCCCATCGATAATTTCGTGGTCGCTCGGCTCGAGCGCGAGGGCCTCAAGCCCGCTCCGGCCGCCGACCGGCGCACTCTGATCCGCCGGCTCAGCTTCGATCTCCTCGGGCTGCCTCCCGAGGTGGAAATCGTGCGGGCCTTTCTCGCGGACGAGCGGCCCGATGCCGATCAACGGCTCGTCGAGTCCCTGCTCGCCTCGCCGCATTTCGGCGAGCGCTGGAGCCGCTACTGGCTCGACTCCGCCCGCTACGCCGACAGCGGCGGCTATCTCAACGACACCGCGCGCCCATTCGCCTACCTTTATCGCGACTGGGTGATCAACGCGATCAATCGGGACATGCCGTTCGATCAGTTCACGGTCGAGCAACTGGCCGGCGATTTGTTGCCGAATGCGACCTTGGATCAAAAAATCGCGACGGGCTTTCATCGCAACACGCTCAAAAACGACGAGGCTGGCGCCGACCGAGAGGAGGATCGCTGCAAGGTGGCCGTGGATCGCACCGCGACCACCGGCGCGGTGTGGCTCGGTCTGACCGTGGGGTGCGCCGAATGCCACACGCACAAATACGATCAGATCACCCACCGCGAATTCTATCAGCTCTACGCTTTTTTCAACAACACCGCCGAAAAGGATCTGCCCGCGCCTCAACCGGCTGAACTCGACGCGTATCATCGAGCGCTGAAGATCTGGGAAGCTCGGCGGATTGAGATGGAAGCGCCGCTCACCGCCAGCCTGCCCACTCTCCTCGATACCCAATTACCGGCGTGGGAGCGTGCCGCGAAACTGCCGGTCGCACGATGGACCGTTGTCCAGCCCGACGCAGTGACTTTTGTGACCGAGGACGATGAAACCGTCCTGACCGCCGCGAAGGATCATTCCATCGCGTCCACCACCGGAACGCTGCGGTCCCGTTTCATCGTTGCCGCGACGCTCAAGCAGAAGTGGGTTACGGCATTTCGGGTGGAAGCCTTGACCGATCCGGGAAAACGGGTCGGCCGATCCAAAGCCGGGGACTTTGCGCTGTCCGAATTTTCGGTCCTGGCGAAAACCGGAGACGGGGCCCAGCGAAAAATTGAACTCGCGGCCGCCCGGGCGGATTTCTCCGCCCAAAGCGGATCCGCGGCTGCGGCCATCGATGGGATGCCGAACACGGGCTGGTCAATCGGTCCGGAGGTGAACCAACCCCACGTCATCGTTTTCGAATTAAAGGCCGCGGAGGATTTTTCCGAGGAAACGACGGTCTACTTCGAGCTGCAGCACCAGGCGGTGGGCTTGATGAATCGCTTTCGGCTGGCCGCCACGAGTTCGGCCAGCCCGGTCGAGGCGAGCACCCTCGCGGATGAGTTGCTCGCGATCTTGGATACGCCACCCGACCGACGTTCGCGCGGAGAACAACTCGCGCTGACCCGGCATTTTGCCGGTCTCTACGACGAAGAGGCGAAGCAGCAAATTACATCGATCAGGGCGCACGAGGCGAAGAAGCCAGTCCACCCCAAGACCGTCGCCGCCACGCTGATCGTCGAAACACGAAAAACGCATGTTCATGTCCGCGGTGACTTCATGCAAAAAGGCGATGAAGTGCAGCCGGGCACCCTCGCCGTGCTCCATGCGTTCACACCCCGAGGCGGGAAAGCCGACCGCCTGGATTTGGCGCGATGGATCGTCGATCCGGCCAACCCCCTGACGGCACGGGTCACGGTCAATCGCATCTGGCAGTCGCTGTTCGGACGGGGCCTCGTGGCCACGGTGGACGATTTCGGCACCCGCGGCGAAAGCCCATCGCATCCGGAATTACTGGATTATCTCGCGACCGAATTTGTGCGGTTGGGCTGGAGCCGGAAGGCAATCATCCGGCTGATCGTCAACTCGGCCACCTACCGGCAATCGTCGGCCCTCCGCCCCGAATTGATGGAGCGCGATCCGTTGAACACGCTGCTCGCCCGGCAGAATCGCAACCGACTCGAAGCCGAGGTGATTCGCGACAGTTTCCTCGCCACCAGCGGACTGCTCAACGCGAGGATCGGCGGGCCGAGCATTTATCCTCCGCTGCCCGCCTACGTGACGGCGGTCGGCCGCGACACCTCCTGGCCGGCGACCACAGGAGCCGACCAATACCGTCGTGGTCTCTACATTCATCTGCGTCGCAACATTCCGTATCCGATGCTGCTGACCTTCGACGCCCCTGACTCCACGGCCGCATGTTTCCAGCGCGAGCGATCGAATACGCCGCTCCAGGCGCTCACATTGCTGAACGACCCCGTTTTTTTCGAGTGCAGCCAGACCCTCGGCCGGAAGCTCAGCGCCGGACCGGGGCCGGTTGATGCGCAGCTGCAACGCGGCTTCGAGCAGTGCCAGGGCCGCCCACCGACCGCAGCGGAAATGAAGTCGTTGCAGTCGCTGCACCGGGACCAGCTGGCCTTGAACCACGGTGACGCTGGGGCGGCGCTGGGAGCGGTCGCGCGCGTCATCATGAATCTCGATGAATTCATCACCCGCGATTGAAGCCTGGCGGCCGAACGTTGGGCTCTCCCGCCGGTGAAATCTTACTTCTATGCACGCTTGTCTTACACGTAGAAAATTCCTGACCGACACCGCGAGCGGGATCGGCGGGCTCGCGCTGGCGAATCTGCTGCGCGGTGATGGGCTGTTGGCCGGGACGGCGGGCCAGCCGCACCACCAGCCCCGCGCGAAGCGCTGCATCTACATTTATCTGGAGGGCGGGCCGAGCCAGATGGATCTTTACGATCCGAAGCCGACCTTGAACAAGCTCGACGGCCAAGCGCTACCCGAGTCGATGCTAAAAAACATGCGCTTCGCTTTCCTCGCGAAGGAGTCGGCGCGCGTGATGGGGTCGCCCCGGACATTCAAGCGGCACGGGCAGTGTGGCATGGAGTTGTCGGATTTGATTCCGCACATCGGCTCGATCGCGGACGACATTTGCCTCGTGCGTTCGATGCACACTGATCAATTCAACCACGTTCCCGGCCAGTTGCTGATGAATACCGGATCGGCCATCGCCGGCCGCCCGAGCGTGGGTTCCTGGCTGGGTTATGGCCTCGGGACCGCGGCTAAAAATCTGCCGGAGTTCGTGGTGCTCGTCGCGGCCGGTCGTGGCATCCCGGGTGGTTCGGCGAGCTGGTCGAGCGGCTTCTTGCCGAGTAAATATTCCGGTGTGCTGTTTCGGAATGAAGGCGCCCCGGTGCTAAACGTCGACAACCCGCCGGGCATCACGGACGAGATGCAGCGCCGGAGCATCCAGGGTGTCACCGAGTTGAACGCCCTGCGAAAGGAGGCGATCGGCGATCCGGAAATCGACAGCCGCATTGCGGCCTACGAGCTGGCTTACCGGATGCAAATGGCGGCGCCGGAGCTGATGGATCTCCGGGGCGAATCGCCAGAGACCCTCGACCTGTATGGCGTCGATCGCAACGAACCGAAGATTGCGGGCGGCAACCGGGGCGGCATCGGATTATTCGGCACCTTCGCGCGAAATTGCCTGATGGCCCGCCGGCTGATCGAACGGGGTGTCCAAGTGGTGAAGCTGTTCCACGCCTCGTGGGACCACCACAGCCGGATCAATGTTGAACTGCCGCACAACTGCGCCTTGGTCGACCAGCCGATTGCCGCACTGATCAAGGATCTCAAGCAGCGCGGACTTCTGGAAGACACGCTGGTCGTCTGCGGCTCGGAGTTTGGCCGAACCGCGCTGGGCGAAAACCGGCCTGGTTATCGGGTGGTCACGGGACGTGACCATCATCCCAACGCCTTCAGCCTCTGGCTGGCCGGCGGTGGCATCAAAGGCGGACAGGTCATCGGCGAGACCGACGACATCGCGTGGAACGTCACCAAGGATCCCGTGCACGTGCACGACCT
>CAMDOF010000147.1 GCA_945903465.1 Opitutus sp. GAS368 | reverse complement strand
GCACCCCTAGGCTGATCGTCGAATTCTCCGCCACCGCGTAGGTCATCACCCCCACCGGCGCACTCCCCGATTGCGCCTGCCCTTTCGTCGCCCCGATCAAACCCACCGCCAGCACCAGCCGCGCCCCCACCTGCGAGGACCCGCCTCGGACTAGAATCCGCACCCGTTTCGACGCCACCGCACGAGCCGTCCCCAAAAATTTCGCCAAACAAAAAAAGATCGCCGAGGCCGGGAAAGAAAAGGTCATAGTGCGAGCAGATTTTAGCAAAAAATTTAAAAACGATCTTAATTTAAAATGTTCGAGCATTAAGCGGTGAATGTTTCCGAGCACGCGCCGAAAGAGGCGCCGCGCCCGAACCCCGAAAAAAATCGCCCTGGGTTCATTGCATGAAAAGCCGAAAGAACGCCGTACCCGCCGCCGGTAAGGGCGCCCACACTTCCACCCGCGTTACTTCCCGACCGACCACCGCCGCTTCCACCGTCGCGCCCGTCGCACTCAACGCAAAAACTTGGGGACTCCACTCCATCAGGTCGGTTGAAAACTTAACCGTGTAGGTGCGATTAAGGGTCACTGTAAACCGTAAGCGCGCTCGGCCATTTTCTACCTGCAAAATCTCCAGGGCTAAACCATCGAGTCGATCCAGCGCGTACGTACCAAATAAATACTCCTGCAAATTAGTCAGACCATCGCCGTCCAAATCGTCACCAGGCTTAACATCCGCCAAGGTCCGCAGCCGTCCCGTCACATCCCGATCAATCAATGCCCGCTCCCAAGCATCGGGAATCCCGTCATTGTCACTGTCGATGCCCAGCGTGAGGTCCAAGCGCGTGCGCTTCCCCGGTTCACCCAAGGTCCGCCCAAATCGGGAAACTTCAATCGGCACGTAAGCAGTGCCCTCGATGATTACCCGAACCGTAAACGGGCTGGAGGGCAGCAGCGCCGTCGCCTTGTAAACCGAACCAAGGCTACCTAAATCCATCGGAATACGCACCGAGTAATTAGCCCCCGGCTCCGCCCCCGGCCCAGTCGTCGTTCGCACCAACTCGCCCGCGGCGTTGCTCACAATCACGATCGCCGCACCCGTCGCCAACGGACGGCCCAGTTCATCGCGCACCGTTCCGTAGATGACATGGTCCGGCGCCGGGGGATAGGCCCACGCCACCGCGGCCATTCCGAAAGAGACAACACTAAGGCAAATACGAGTGGACATCATGGTCAGTTGCCGGCGGTGGAGTAGGTCTCAAAGTGGATTTTAATATTCTTCACCGTGTCGATGAAGACCTGCATGCCCTTCTTGGGATCAGCCAGCAGCGTCTCGGCGGGAATCACCAGCTTCCAGCGGCTGTTCCACACCGAGCGGCCGATCAGCCGGCCGTTAGTGAAACCGCGGTCCGTGGAAAATACCGCGCCGTCAGCCACCGCTCGGAAGGCCTGATGCTGGCGCAGCACATAATTCTCCGTCAGAGAGTTGCTCGATGTCCACGACTTGGCCGAGGCATAATTGCCTTGATTGATGTTAAACGGAAAGGGAATCGCCTGATCAACGACCGTCCACGTCCGGACCACGCTGCTTTTCTCCATCGGCGAGCGCAACGAATCAACGCCGGCCGGGATCAAGTAAACATACGGCGTGCCACTCAGCGCCAGGCCATCGGCATAGGCCGTGTAGGGGTCGGCCGGGGAAACCGCCCCAATCGCCGTCGTTGTCGCACTTGTCCCAGTCGGGTCGACCAACCCGACGTAACCGCTAAAGGCGACTCCTGCTTGTCGAATTTTGGTCGCAAACGAGGTGGCGCTATAAGTGATATCTCCCCCGGCCAGGGGCTTGCCAAAGAAATTGACACCGGGTGTGATGGTACTCGCAAATTCGAAGACAAAGCCGGGCACCGCTGCGCTGGTGTCGAGACCGAGGTTGAGGCAGTAACGCGCCGCGTCAGGATCATCCATCAAGTTGTCCCGTTTGGCCGCCATCAGCACTTCACGCCACGCCTGATCGCCCGCCGTGCCGTTCACGATCCGGTATTTCTCCGCCCGCAGGGAAAAGGTGCTGCGATAAAGATCGGGATTGTTAAAGCCGAGCCGCGACTTCGCCACACTCCAAGAGGAATTAAGTCCCGCGAGGGCCCCGGCCAAACCAGGATCGCCGGTCGACGCACCGCCAAATTGGGGCGTGCCATCAACCATCACACCCGGGGAACGAGCCTGTACGATCTTGTCGAGAAAGGCGGCGCCGGCCGTGTTACCCGCCGAGTTGAGCAAGCCAGTCTCGTAATCGAAGGCGGTCGCCGCGAGGTAGGCATACCGCGCGGAGAGCTCATAGAGTTGCTTGTATTTTTCCAAGGCCTCGTCCCGGAAGGCCCGGAACGCGAGATCCTTGGTGCGATAGCCTTGGACCAAGGCCGAAGCGCTGAGCCGGAACGTTTGCCGCTCCGCCTGCAGCCGGTCGCCCGAGGCCACGAGTGAACGGAGATTGCGCTGCGCCTGATCGTATTGCCGCAAAGCGGTATCCACGGCCGATTGCTTATCCACCAAGCCACCAAGGGTATCCCGCAAATCATAGATCAGTTGCTGATACTCGGCCGCCCAAGCCACTTCTTTCTCGGATATTTCGCGAATGCGTTCGAGAATCGATTTACTTTGATCAAGGATGCGACTCGAGGCCTTGGCCACGGCAATCCCCGAGCGAATTCCGACAACCTCCAATACCGCAGCCAGCTTGATGAAAGAGCGGCCCGGGGCGGTCGCATCCGTCGCCAAACCGACCACAGAAGGCAACCCCTCGGCGAGGGCCGCAGAAGACTTGTCTAGCGCTTCAAGCGTCGCCTCCGCCACATCCTGAGCGTTACCGATCGCCTGCTGAATCACTTCAATGATCGCAATGGAAGTATTGAACCCCACGGCGATTCCCAACTCCGCTGCGTGCCGGTTGACGTTCGCTTTGAAGATCGTCACGGAGTTTTCCACAGAATCCTTCAGTCCGCTATACTCACCCGCTGCCTGCGCAAGGGCGAGTCGGGCCAACAACAAATCGGACACTGCGGTTTGAACTTTCCCAGGGCTCGCTCGGCGTCCCACCCAATTCTCAGGTTTCAGGAAGTCACCGTTACTCCCAATTGAATAACTGATCGTCTGGCCGGAATTCCAATTGATCGAATCGGGATTCGCCTCGTTAAACGTCGGATTCAGCAGAAGTTTGTAGATCGTGGCGTTCTGCGTCACCAGCCCTTCGGGAATGTCCACGTACATGTAGTGCAGCAGATCGGGGCCACTGTAATCTTGCGTAAAGGTTTTGCCGGGACCGATGTCGTCGCCATAGGCAGTGCCATATAATTCGATCAATTGGTTCGTATAGGCTTGCTCCTGTTGATTGATGGCCGCCCGGGCCGCGGCGAGGCTGTCCTCCTGCTCGCGCAGAAACTGCGTCGAGCTTTTCGCATTGGCGAAGGCGGTAATCGTATTTTGCAACGCCATCGTCGCACGCCCGTAGATCTGCTCGAAATGCGTCGTGCCGTTATCCACCGCACTCGGCGAAATATCGAAGGCCATCGCGCCCGTCGCCAGCCCGAGCGGGTTAACCCGCCCTTCCGCATTGCTCATCGATTGCTGAATCGCCGACGCTTGAAGAATTAATTGGCTCAGCTCAGGGACGGTCGTACGGTCGATCTTCTGAATCCCTTCATGGGAGGGATCCGGATCGACCGCCGGCAGCATGGAATTGCCCACCATCCAGTTGAAGTAGGCCCCCTGCCAGCCGCGCACCGCCCAATCGTCCACTCCCCAGCGCCGAGTGACACCGCTGCTGACCTTACCGTCCGTCAGGTTCGACCAGGTGCCTGTCGCCCCGGTGCTAAAGGATTGCCGATAGGTGAGATCGACGATTTGGCTCGCCGTCCGGGCCAGCGCGACCGCCGCCGCCGCAAATTTCCGCTCGTCAAAATAATCCACCGCCACCGCTTTGCCCAGTACCGTCACGGCCTCAATGCGGGGCTGCCATGAGAAATTGGAATTGGCCAACAGTGTATAGTAACCCGTCAACGCCGTCAGATAATGCCCATAGGCATCGCCGTGACCTTGGGGGTAAAGCATGGCGGCATCGTCGGCCCCCACCACCCCATCCCCATTCAAATCTTTGATGTTATAGTTGAGGGCGTAAATGGCTTCGCCGGAATCTATGCCGCGGGTGTAATTCCAGACCATCCGGTTGTAGACTGGGTTAACCTGCGTGCCGGGGGCGAGCGCGTTGTCGCGGCCACGCAATAAGGCGAGCTCTTCCTGAAGCACCGACGCAAACTGTCCCTTAAAGGCAAACAGGGAGGTACTGACATCGCCGTAAGTTCTTCCGCTATCAGAAGCAAATGCGATGGTCGGGTTCGCGGCATCGGCGTAGGCTTCGTTGCCCAATATCATGTAGAGGTCGGAGAGATAGCCCGCGGAGAGGAGCAGGGCATCGTTGGCCGCACCGTAGTTGATCGCCGGTGTGCCTTCTATACTCAGCGCCTTGCCCCGCCGCAAGATCGTCTCATAAATTTCAATGAGGCCGACTTTATTGATATTGCTCAGATTGAGCGCGATGTCGCCCTCCCAGCGTCGACCCGCCTGCTGCACCAGACTCACGTCCAGGTTGACCGAGTTACTGAACAAATCCGTCACCCGTTGCTGGAAGGGATTGATGCCCGCCAAGGCGCGCTTGATCCAGCCCTCGGCGAGTTGCGGATCAACCCAAGTGGACCAGCCGCCGTTGGCAACATAAGCCGCATTACCGGATTCCCGCGCTCGATAACGCATCGTGAAATAATTGTCGGTCAAGGTCAGCAGGCTATTGCCTTGGATCACATGCTGGGATTTCCCTTTGATCGAACCCGGTATCTGTCCCGGCGTCTCCCCCGGACCAGCCCCGAGCGCGACCCAACCCGAGCGATTTTCCGATATCATCTGACCTTCCAAGCGCACGTTGATCGTAGACGCCGCCCCCTTGTCGGCATCAGTGTAGAGCTCGACCGAGACCACATTTTGGGTGGTTTTTAAAATCGCCGCGGGAATTTCGTAGACGAGGCGCAACGGACTGAATTCCGAACTTGGAGTCATGGTTGGCGTGTTGTCCCCGCTCGGCCGATTGATCACTGCCACCCTCGCCTGGTTCAGGTAGACCTCCGCACTGTCACGGCTGCCCAGTTCTAAACTGAGGAAGGCGCGCAGCGGCAGTGTCGAGATGTCGAATTCCTTGCGCACCACCGCCTGCGGCAATGTCAGCCCGTGTGCCGCTTGGTCGAGGGCGTCCCGCACCGCGACTTGGATCGGCGTCGTCGCATCGACCGCGGCAGTGTAGGGCGCCGGCCGCGGCCTAGCTGTGGGCGAGGTTTCCGGCAAGCGTAGCCCCTTAAAGTCCGCCGGCGGCTGATTATAGACCTGCCAGCCCGGGTAGTTGCCGAGCAGGACGGCTCGGCTGAAGGTAAACAGAGCTGGAGCCGCCCCGTTAACCGGTGGCGCGTACATCCATTCGAAATCGTATCCTTCCGGCTGGCCGGCGAAATCCGCCGAGTGCCGCAACGTCAGTTTTTCGTCCAAAGGATTGCTCGACATGACCACCTTCAGTTCGCCGCGGTAAAGCGGTGGGACCACTTTAAAAACATACAACGAGACGGGCTCATCGATCGGGGTGAACGCCCGGCCATTACCCACCGCCATCACCACGTAACCTTTCCCGCCGCCCACCGCACTGATTGCGTAGGAATCGACCGCCGTATCATCGTTCGTCACCGCCGCCAGAGCGGTGGCCCCGATGGACAGATCTTTCCCTTTGTCGACGATGTAAGTGCCCTTCTTGGTCGTGTCTTCCTTAAAGGTCTGCAACGTGGTGGCAAGCCCGTCGATGGCGTTATTCCACGCCCCCCGGGCGGTATCGCCGGAGTCGACCAATTCCTTCAGGGCTTTGACCTCATCGACGCTCAGGAGATTGAGCAACAGATAGTCTTCACCCAAGGCAGCTTGTTTAAATTCACCCTTAAAAAACAACGTACCCAAAGGACCCACATTCGGGTCGAGATAAAAGCGCAGGACCAAGTGCGGGGGCAGTCGGGTGAAGTATGTCTTGCCCATAGAGAGATCCGTCGCGGCGCTGCTCGGAATCTTCGCCAGTCCCGCAGTACTGAGCGGATACGTCTTGGCCCTCGTCGGATCAAAGAGCGTGGCACTCGAAAGCGCACCAGCAGAGTCTTGGGCCTTCGACTGTTGGTAAAGGATCTCCGCACTGGTTTGACCCCGCACCGCCGGCAGACCGTATTTGGTCCGCGCGAGGGTCTCCCCTACTCGTAACTCAGGTGCCGCCGACGGCCAAACGGGCGTGAACTTAATTTTCAGTGGTTCACCTAAAACCGGGCTTTCCGATGCGTCTTTCCGCAGATAGGGCACGATCGTACCCTCCGCTGGTTGCGAGGCCGTCGCTAAAGACGGGAACCAAAAGCCTGGCATCGTCCGATAAAAATAACGCATGCTAAAAGTGGCCGTCTTACTTGCTCCATCATGCATGCCGCGGTAAACCCACGTTGTACCCTTGCGATCCACAAAGGTGAACTGACCGTAACGGGGAGCCTCGTCGTTCAACTGGGAGTCGGTCAAAAGAGCGCTCACCGGCTTATCGGCACTCGGCGTCCGCGGAATCTCATGGTTGGCCACGACTTGATCTTTCTTCTCGCTAGGAAACCACGTGGAGGCGTTAAAATAACTCAGCCACGTCCACGTGTTGTCGACCAAGGCAGGCTTCAGCGGCAGCGGCAGGATCGGTAAAGGCATTGGCGCCTGCAGCACCTTGCCCGCCTCGGCCGTGTAGAGAAACTGCACCCCCTCGCTCAGTTTTTCTCGCAAAACCTTAAACACCGCCATCGCTGGGCGCTCGTCTGCTTCAATGTAGTGAATCAAAACATAGGCGGGGCTGGATGACGTCACGTTCAGGTCGTCTCGGAGCGCCCAAGCCCGACCATTCAACATCAGGGCATGCTCTTCGTTCGGATTATAGCCAGGTTTACCTAAAGTGTTCTGAACATAAATGCTCCCATTGGCCTGCAAGCTGGGCAAGTCGTTGGAACCTTTGTTGCTGGCCAATATAATTTCCCCCGGGGCGGTGGGCCAAACCAGCTTATATCTCCGCACGGACGATGGCCAATAAGTCGGCTTGATCGCCGCCGATTTCGGCGCGCTGGGCTTAAACCACCACACTTCTAACTGATCGTTCCCCGACAAAGCATTCACCCCAATAATAGCTCCCCGCCTCGCCTCATCAAAACCCACTACAAAAGGGTCTAAATAGGCGAGGGAGTTGTACGCGTCACCGCTCGCCGCTCGGATGTAACCGACTTCACTGCTGATGCCGCTCGGCGGCGTGATCCGCGATCCCACGCTAACCGATATCGGCGCGCTTACGAAGTCGGTGAAAGTCGTGTCCAATTGAGAGTAAATCCGCTCAAACCAGATGTCATTACCGTTGGTGTAGCGGACCAAGGATCGTCCAAAGGGCTGGGCCACCGTCACCTGCGTGCTAAATTGGTAGCCGGTGGAAAGTTGTGCGTGCTTGTTGGTTGGATCATCCTGATAAATCAAAACGGGAGAATCCCCCGAGTTCAACTGCACCGCCGTGGGCGCGATCGTGGGCAAATCCAAGGAGCGGGCGTACAGCGAATAACTCGCTAAACTCGTCGGCCAATCCAAAATATAGCCCACATAATATTTCGGCCAGAGCAGAGACAACTCCCCTGCCTGCATCCAAAAAACGAGGACTTCATTACTCGGAATTTCTACACCCCCCGAGAAAAGCGGCGTGGTCTTCGCGATCGCAAACAGGCGGGACGCGGTGGAATTCGCGGGCACATGCTGATAAATGAAAGCGTCTTGCTGACCGACGGCATTGAGCCCCGCCACGACGCGGTAAGAGAGCGACGCTTCCCCATTAGGGGCCGACAACTCATCCCCCACGGCCACCCGCTCTAGCCGTGTAACCGGCTCCTTGACGACTTCCACCACTTCGATCGCCAGCTGTTCGCGCGCCACGCCATCGCTCTTCTGCGCACCGAGGAATTCCATGAAAATACGCCCTTCGATGTTGTAGGCGTGAATGGATCCATCGGTCGCGCTGTACCAGCAGGTGCGCTTTTCGTCAGCCGGGGTCGTGTTCGCGACCGGGTTGACGATCTCGCCCGGGCGGACATAAGCGGTGGCGACCGTCGAAGGGAACAAGGTGTTGTAGACGACATTGACGGTCGCCACCCGAGAGGAGGGCACCTGAATGACGGGGCCCTTGAAGCCATTTTCGGTCCAAAAAATCTGCTTCACCGGTTTGACCGGCGTGGCCGAAATCACATATTGCTTGGAGATTTGCGCCTTGGATAACCGTTCCACCCAAATGACGTCAACGACCCCGGGTTGCGTTGCGTAAACCTTGAGCGCATGGGGGCTGTAATAAAATCGCTCGCTGGTGAAGTTCGCCGGTTGCTCCAGATAGAACGTGCTCTTTTCCGCCTCGGTGAGGGCCCGACCATCCACCGAAAATACGGGCCGATCGATGGTTGCTCCGAGGGCGTAGGAGGTTTGGCGAGCAGCCAAGGGGCGAGACATCGTGACGGACTCCAGCTGCGTACCCTGCCCCGCGATTGCCACGCCGTTGAGAAAGGGAAAACCCTTCGGCAGAATCAGGCTGGTCGCGCCGGTGACCGTGCTTGAGCTACCAGCAAGATAATTGGCCGCACCACCCGTTTGGCGCATGACCACATCATCGATGACCGTGGCTCGGTCGGTAGTCCCACCGACTCCGACAAACTTCAAACTGTAGGAACCGCTCGCCGCCACGGTGATCGACGGGGTCGTATAGGTTTGCCAAACATCTTGAGAGAATTGGGTGTCGCTCCACGCTTGAACTTGGTAGTTGTTAAACCAGACCTGCACGCCGTTGACCGACGTTTCTTTACGACCGACCGCCTTGAAGGAAACCACGTAGGTTCCGGCTGGAACAGGGAAGGTTTGCTCGACGGAAGAGCCCCCTGCTTGAAGAAACGCCCCCTGCGCTCCGCCCAAGGCATTTGGGAAATACCACGGGCTCCCGTTACGAGCAATACCGGCACCCCCTTGGAAATTCCATGAACTGCCGCTAGGCGAATACGACCAGCCAGACTCGCTTTGCTGCGGCAATTCAAAACCCGCGTTTGTGATCATCGCCCCTTGGCTGGCGATCCGGGTAGTCTGCCAGCCGCCCAACACCGTACCGCCCTTGAATTGGTTGGGGGTGACGGGACGCGAATCGATCGTGAGTGAGGGCGGCGGCGGCGGCCAAGCCGTATTCGGCTGCTGGCTGAAAATATTGCGCACATCGTTTTCCAACGAGGGCGGCGTCTGCGCCACGGCGGCACTACCCAGCCAAGCCAGCACCAGAACACCAACAATGTGGAATCGAAAGGAATTTTTCATACCGCAGCGAGAGAATCAGACGATGGCACCGATGCCTCAAAACTTTATGATGTAGGAGACCGAGGCATTTTTGGGACGACTCTCGTTGCCTCCGGCCGCGCTGGTCGTGCTACTGAAGGAGAAGGTATGGGTATGATCGCCGCTAGAGGGGATCGCTAGGGGCCTAGCAAAAACAGCGGGCTCATCATAATCGGCGCCTCGCCCATCTCCGCTGTTTGGCGTTTTTTCGTCTGAGTTCGCTATGACGCTCAGACCAGCACGCGCCGGATTACCCCCATCTCTTCTTGCATCAGCCCCATGATTGTGATTACCGCCGCCGCCCGTGCTTCCCGATCCGGCAAAGGCATGCGCGTGGCTCGCGACGGAATGGTCCTGGAACGAACCAACGGAGTCACCCGAAGCCCCGCCCGTGGCGGAAACTGTGCGAGTATTGCGGTCGGGATCCATCCCACGATTGGCATCCCTGCCGCGCAACAGCAGTCCGCGCAGATCGGGGATATTAAACTCTGTGGCGCTGCGGGTCCCCCAGATCACGCCGATCGCATTAAAGAGATCAACGTACATCAGATCAGATTTGGTGAGCGAACTACCGTCACACCGCGCCCAACCGGGTGGTGGGGTATCGCTATTGGACCCCCAGGCCACAATCGTACCCGGTGGCGTCCGGTCGCGGGTGTCGCTGATGATCCACCAATCATTGTTTCCGGTATTCTGCACCACCACGCCCTCCCCGCGCACCTTGAGGCGCACGGTGCCGTTGAGCACCCCGTTGAGCGAGCCACCCGAGGGCACCTGCACGGTGACGGTCACGAAGAAGTTGTCCTTTTTCATCACCGAGTATTCCCGCCGGCTGGTGATCGCTCCCGGCAGATTCACCACGAGGCTCGTGGCACTCGTAGGATTGACAAGGTAGGTGCGGGCTTGGTCGGTCAACGTCAGGTTAGTGGTCGTGATCTCGGTCGTGACGTAGTTGATCTGGGCCAAGCTCAACGCGGAGGCCGGAGCGCTCGAGCTGGGGTTAAGGAGCAGGCGTTCGGCCGTCACGCTCTTGCTGGCGACGTAGGCGTAAGGCGTCGCCAAAAAGGCCAACCGAGGTAAAATTTCTGCCGGTGTCTGGCCTGAAATAACAATCGTGACCCCGAGGAAGCGCGCCTTTTCGGCAAAGGCATCGGCGAGGGCGGTCTGGGCAATCGTGCCTTCGGCCGGGGAGAGCGACACGCCCTCGCCCAAGCGCACCGAAAATAGGCCCTTGCTCACGGTCACGACCTGCTTTTCCGACCAGATCACCGTGCCGCCTTCCTGCATATCATAGATGCGGAAGCGCATTTCGTAATTGGTCGGCGTCGTGTTGGCCAACGGACTGCCGGCCGAATCCAAGGCCTTGCCCTGATAGTCGATCGTAGTCGGTGCACCCACCACGGTCTGGGCCTGCACTTGAGGAGCTATACCAATGAGCACAAAGGCGAAAACGACCAGCAGCCGGAGGCGATTTTTCATGGAAATCATAAGGTTGAGCAGAAAGTTAGGGAGTCAGGATGGAGGCGACGTCGGAGACGCGGTTCAGGATAAAAACTCCTCTTACCGTAATTGGCACAGCTCGGAGGCCCGTCACCGTTTCCACGTAGCTCCCCCCAAGCATAGTGACCCCCCAGGCCGGGTCCGTGACGCCCGGCAGGCTGGTAAGAAAGGTCAGGATGATCGCTCGCTTTACCGTGAGCGACTCCCGACCCTCCGGCAGCAGATCCTTAAAACGCGCATCCAGATTGTCGTGATCGGGATGGAAACGGTGCACGAAGGGATTGGCGTCGTTATTGTAACCGAGCTCGACCTTAAACGAAACCGCACCCGTGGCCCCGAGTTGCCCGGTACCAAGGATGACCGAATTATTGGGCAGGGAGGCAACGCTGACCCGCGAGGTCGGCACGGTCCCAGTTGGAAACAAATTCTCTGCGGTCGCCAAGCTCACCCGCCCGGCATTCGCACCTATAAAAGCTTGCTGTAGCATGTAGGTATCACCAGCCACTGAACGGTGCAGCAGGACGGGCACGGGAAACCCCGTCGTCGTGGCGGCAGTCGGCGATCCGAGCGGGGCGCTGAACGTCACGGTGGGGGCCGCCGTGTAGCCAGAACCGCCATTCGTGATCGTGAACTCCTGCAACACGCCGTTGAGCACAGTGACCGTGGCCGCTGCACCGGAGCCACCACCACCGGCGAAGGTGATGATTGGAGGCGCCGTGTAAAATGCGCCGGTGCTGGACATCAAAAACCCGGTAACTTTGCCCGCCGCCACCGTCGCCGTCGCGACCGCCGTCTTCGCCTCGACCTCCGTCGCACCTTGGATCTGGCTGACATCAGTCACCATCGCGACGCCAGACCACAAGCCGTTAAAATCACCCGCCAAGGCCGTGACCGGCACGGTGAGGCTGGTGTGGTTGAGTGAGTCGGTCACCCGCAGCAGGCTGCCAAAGAGCTGACCGGACGTGCCGCCCATCGCCACCCGGTCCACGAGAAAGACCAGCTCGGTCGAGGCACCCGCGGCCAGCGTCACGGTGAAGGGAGATGTGCTGGTATTTAAAGGAGTGTAGGTATATTGAGCCGAGCTCAGATCCAACCCACCGCGCACGCGCAACGGGACCGCGCCGCTGACGACAGGCCTGACGGTGACGAACGGCGTGGTCACACCGTAGCCGGCACCTGCGCCGGTCACCGTGAAGGACTCAATCTTACCCAAGGAATTCAGCACCGCGATGGCCGTGGCCACCGTCCCCGCCGCTGGCGCCGAGATCGTCACGCTTGGCGGAGTTTCATAAACCATCCCAGAGCTCAAATCCGGGTTGATGGCGACCACTTTTCCGGCCGTGGTGCCCGACCCCATAATCGCGGTGCCCGCTAGGATCGCGGGTGGCGCTTCGGTCTCAACGGCCGCCCATGAGTAAGTCACGGATTGATTGGCCGTGGGGTTCTTTAGACTCAACTTCATCAACAGGGTGTTGCGACCATAATTAAGACCCTTCCGATTGGTCAGGGACAACGCCATCGGCCCATAAAAATCGGTGTACTGCGTCGCTTTCACCCAATACGCCACCCCGCGCGTCACGGGCTCGGTCATCAAGGTGATGGACTGGGGATTCTTCGCGCTATTGGGGGTGCCGCCCCCCGAAATATTGATCACATTGGGGTCAGACACCGTGGAACCGACCAGCGGCCCACCAACATATTTCAAGACTGCGGGGCCGCTGGCGAGCGCGGTGCTGTCGGCAAACAGTTGGGTGAATGTCGGCGGGCTGGCTACCGTTGGAAAACCAACTAAATTCACCCCCGTGGTCGTCCAGAGGTAGCTGGGCTGCACCGGCCGGCCTTTCAAAGTAAACGTAACCGCAACGGCCGCATCCTTCACCTTGACGAGGTAAGCCGCATTGGCGGTGAACTGAAACAAAGTCGACTGACCCGGAAGCCCCCTTTTCCACACGCCCCAATTAGGATCTCCCTGCGCCGGCGTATTGGGATCGATCACAAACTGCGGACCAGCGGGAGGATTCCAGCGCCAGACCTCCTCGATGTCGGTCTTGCCCGTCAGGGCTTCATCGATGGTGGTGTGCGACATATCCAGCGGCACCCAGATCGCATTCCAACCGGCCTTCGCCGAGTAGGTTTCCGACATCCATTGCGCCCGCGCGGAAGGCAGCGCCAAGCCGAGCAAACCGACGCAACCCCACGCGGCCCAACGGGCGCGGCCGCCACGTAACCATTCGAGGGAAAACCAGCGGAGCGATGAGAGTGGCATCGAAGGCAACATTCTAAGTTAGAGGGACGCTGGCTGGAAACCGTCTTCCGTGTCTCCGCGCGGAACGTAAGCGCCAGTGCGGACGTTGGCGACACGCTGGTTGTACAGTTCAATCACCCGCAGCAACTCGGACAAATCAATCTGCGCATCGCGATTCGTATCAGCGGTATGCCAGGTCGAGAGCGTCGGGCGAGAACCACTAGCGCGTTCGGGCGCCGGAACAAAACCATCCTCGCCCAAAACATTCACCCCATAACTGCCGACGCGCACGGTCCCAGCCCTCGTCGCGTACAACTCGATCATGCGGGTCAGCTCCAAGAGACTCAGGCGACGGTCACGATTGCTATCAGCGGAGTGGTACAAGGGCCCCGCCGCAAGGATGAGCGGATCGGCGGCCACCAAACCCTGATACTCGGTCCCGCCGATCACGTGAGCCAGCAAGCCCGCTAGCGAAGGCGTGCCCGTCGTCCCAGTAGGGACCGAAAGAACATAGTTGAGCGTAAAGGTCCCCGCGGGCAGACCGCCCCAAGACCATTCGAGGAGATCGGCGGTCCGTGCGCTCGGCCGACGCGACGCGCCCTCGCTGCTATCGCTGACGAAGCTCCACCCCACTGGGAGCAACACGGCTAGATCCAAGCGGGTAACCGGAACCGCAGCAACAAAAGTGACGGCAATGGCAACCCGATCGCCCGCGACATAACCTGGACTGGCTAGTTGATGCGTCGCGGTGACTTGAGCGGGCGCCGAGGAGACGGCAACCACCGAAGTGGGACTATTGATCGTCGTCGCGCCGCTGCTGAGCCGAACCCAATAGGCGGCCGAGTTTGCGGGGCTGCTCACGACCAAGGTGGAGCGGATTTCATTGGCGAGAGGTCGCGAGGTATCACCCGACGCCCCGGCAAACCACTGGTAGGAAATTCCGGCGCCGACGGCGGAAACCTTGAGCTGGGCGGCCAAACCTACCGGGACGACCAAGTTGCCCGTGAAGGCGACGATATCGACGGCGGCCAAAGCCTTTGCTGATTGGAGGTCGCGGCCCGCGTTGGTCAAGGCGCCCGTGATCGCAATGGTACCGGCATCCTTCGTATCAAAGAGCACCGGCAACTGTGGGGTGGACGAGGCGACGACCTTCCAAGCGGTATTCGTGAGCAAAATCCACTCGGAAGACTCCGCGAGCGTCCGCGAGTTATAACCCCACACGTAATACTGCGTACCGGCGGAAGGCACCGCCGAAAGAGGAACCGACGAACCTTGAATCGAAAAATAGGTCACCGCCCCGTCCAAAAACCACGTGTCGACCGCGCCAGCGGGAGCAACTGCCAAGCGCGCGGAAGTCCAAGCCGCTCCCCACGCTGATTTGGGCTGAACGGCGGGGTCAAAACCCGCAGAAAAAACGCCGAGTTCAAACTGGAAAGTCGCATTGACGCGCCAAGCCGAGCCATCGGAAAAACGACCGGCGCCACCCGCGGAGAGCGAGCTGGTGGCTCCGACAGTTTGTTGAGCATGAAGGCTCTGGCCAAAGCCAGCGGCGAATAAAATGAAGGAGAAAAAGCGCAGCATAACCAAAGATAAAGCCGCGGGCGACCGCGATCGAAGGGCCACCCTCCTGCCATCTGCCGCCGGCCGTTCACCGCTCACCAACACCCGCGAGCCGCACGCCGCCCATCGGTTCGCGGGAATTTGGGCAGCCCCCACCGCACGGAAATCAGCGAGCAACGGGCAGTCCACGCGGTCGTCGGTCGATCGATCAAAAGAAAGGCTCATGTTACTGGACTCCCGGTTCGAAGCCATCTTCGGTGCCACTAAAGAAGCGATAAGCACCGGTCCGGATGCTACCGGTGCGGACGTTGTAGAGTTCGATGACGCGCAACAGCTCAAAGAGATCGAGGCTGCCGTCGCGATTGCTATCACCCGAGTGAAAGCGCACGAGGGCAGAATTAACCGAGCCCTTCGTCCGCTCGCCATCCGGGTTAAAACCATCCTCACCACTTGCGTCGACGCGGTACGCACCCGTCCGGTCAGAGCCCTTGCGCGTGCCGTACAACTCAATCACTCGAGTCAGTTCCAACAGAGAAATCCGGAAATCACCGTTGATGTCAGCACTATGCGAGCGGGGCAGCAAAGGCACCAGCAACGGGTCAGGTTTGAGGGCAATCGCCCCCGCGATGCCCGCTTGGGTGAGTTGAACTAAACCCGAGAGGGTCTGAGGATCTTTCGCGGCGCTCGGGCTGTTCACCGAGTAATTGACCGTCACCGGACTGGCCGGCAAAGTAGACCAACGCCACTCGACGACCCCGGGCGCCACCACTTGCGGCACCGGGTTGGCCGCGGCGTCAGGTACATAATTCCAACCCATCGGCAGCAGCACCTGCAGCACAACGCTGCCCGAGTAACCGGAGTGGGTTATCGTCGCACCGACGCCGAGAGGCGTACCTGCAAGATAACCCGCGCTTGCCAACGTTTGGCTGGCGCGCAGGTTGACTACTGCCAGCTGCGCAGAACGGCTTAACGTGGTTCCGTAAGCGTTGGTAATATCGACCGCGTAGGCGCCGGTATCGGTGAGTTTGACGTCGCTCAGCGCGAGGACTGCACTCGTCGCCCCGGCCAGCGGATTTCCATTAAATTTCCAGCGATATAACAGGGACTGGCCGCCGGTGGCGGAGACACTTAACGTGGTGCCCGTACCCACGCCCGCGAGACGGTCGGCGGGCTCCACCACTATGATCGGCAGGCTCGGCGCGGCCACCGCGCTAAGCGCAATTTGATCGAGGGTCATCCGCAAAGCGACGAGACCAGTCGTGCCGCCGCCGATGCTCCAACCAGAGACCCGCGTCGCATTAAACCCAGCTGGCCAAGCGCCGAGCGCAAACTGGACCGCGCCCAACGTTCCGATCGGGAACTGAGACGTGCTCACCGCCACGGTGTGCACCATCAAGGTTGAGTCTTCGAATTGCAAAACCAACGAAGCGGCCTGGTTACCGGCATCACGCTGGCCCAAAATCGTCACATACGACAAGCCGCTCGCGTCGAAATTCAGACCAATGGCACCCCAGCCGTTGTCGTCTTTCGCGGTTCCGGTAATTGTGATCGTCTCGGGCTGCCGCAGCACATTTCCGACCCACGAAGACAGCGGCAACACCGAGCCCTGCGCACCGGGTTGGTTAAAAGACTCCCACACCGGCGACTGAGCGAATCCTGATATAATTGCGGACGCCAATGTCATGGATATCAGGAGTGCGCGGTGCATTTCCGGTTTAAAAGCCTCACGTTAAATAATCCCGAATTTAGCTGCCCGCTGCTGGAAAGACCAGCGTCCGATCGGGTAGCGAGGTGGCCGCCGTGCGGCGTTGGATCAAGACGGGCGTGCCCGCCTTGATAACGAAATCGTCGCGATTCGGCGCAGGGTCCCCCACCCTTTGCCAATGTCCAGCGACGGTGTTGAAGAAAAAATTAAACCAAGTCGCGCCACTCCACACCGAGACAATATCGGCATCGGCGGCGTCGCTGGAGCCACGCCACGCGACCGACCGATCACTCCGCTGTAAGGCGAGCGCGCCCAAAGTCGTATCGGCCGTCTGCATCGGGGCCAAAAAGGTCCGGCCATTTTCCGACCGCACGTGCATGGCGCGCTGGGGCACGGCCAACACGCGACCAACGACCGCGAGATCCAAGGGAGTACCACCGCGCCGCGTAAACAGGAGCCCACGATCCGAGCGGAGCCCGACGTTATCGCGCGCCGGATCAGCGAGCGTATCCGTGTCGAGCGCCCAACGGCGCCAGACTGTGTTATAGTAATAACGCAGCCAACCCGTACCACTCCAAACCTGCACCAAGTCAGCCGTATTGGCTTCGCCCGAGCCCTGCACCACCAAACCGTGGCCCGCCGCCATCGAACCGAAAAATGTCACTAAAGTATCACCGGGAATAATCTCAAAAGCGTCGCCCGCCGCGCCGATGCTCAGGCCCACCGTCGACAGGTCGAGGCCATCGGTGTCGAGATAGAGACGCGTCGCGGTGTTGGCGGGGGCAGTGATGCCAAACGTCCGCCCAGCGTGTCCGCCCGTGCTCAGCCGGACAAAATAAGGCGCGGCCTCCGTCGAAAACGCACCGGGGATCCAGCGAGCGCTCGCGCATTCAATGAAGTTAGCGCCCACCGCCGTGAGCCGGCCGACGGTGCCGCCTTGGCTGGAAACATCCGCATCGAACGGCACGGAGAACGAGCGGGTCTGGCCGGCGGGAATCGTCTGCACGAGAAACCCTACCGGCCGAGATTTCGCCACTTGGGCATGCACCATGCCCCCAGCGAAAAGGGCCCCCAACAGGGCGATCAAGGGAAACGCCACCACGCTCCCTCCAGAACTGAACGGGCGAAGCTGACTTGAGAAATTGCCGGAAGACAGCGGAAGGGTATTCATGGATCAATTACCGGCATTCGAATAGGTGCGAAGGAACAACTTGATGTCCGTGAGACTCGCCGCGAGGCGGTTGAGGCCCTCTTGTTCGTTCGAATACAACGTGTACGCCGGGATGACGATTTTCCACCCGCTGTTCCACGCGCTGCGGCCGACGAGGCGCGAGTTGGTGAATTCCGCGGGGACCGAGCTATAGAAGAACGTGGGATCGCTCACGGGCCGGAAGGCCTGATGTTTGCGCAGCACCCACGGCTGCTCATTGAGCGTGCCATTGGCCGAAACATAGCTGCCCGTGGAGAACGCCGTCGCCCCCAGATTGAACGGCAGCGGCAGGGCTTGGTCGGCCACTTTCCAGCCGCGGATCTGCTCGATGTCACCGAGGGGCGGCGAACGCATAAAATCTGTGCCGGTCGGAATCAAATACACATACGGCGTGGCGCTGAGGGCGTTGGGCGTGGAACCGAACACGACCGTGGAGACGACGCTCCCATTCAAGTTGGGGTCCATGCCGACGTAACCCGACAACACGACGCCCACCGAATAAATCTTGGTCGAGAAATTTGAGGCCGAGAAGGCGTGGTCGCCATCCGCGAGCGGCAGACCGAAGAAATTCTGCCCGTGCTGCACCGCCGTCCGGAACGGGATGATCAGGCCCGGGACGGCGCTGCCATCCGGCTTCTGGAGATTGCGGCACAACGCGGCGACATCCGGATCCGCCAGGAGATTGGGCACAAAATTCTGCTCCAAGGTCTGGCGCCACGCCGTGTCGTCGCTCGTGATCGTCGGGTCGTCGCGCAGGCGGAACAATTCGCGGCGCAGGGAGAAGAGCGTGCCGTTTTGATCGGGATTGTTAATGCCGAGGCGCGACTTGGCCACCGACCAATCGGTCTGGATCCGCGCCATCGATCCGGCGAGCCCGGCATCGCCCCTTGAGCTGGCGGTGACCTGGGGAACGCCCCCGGTGAGATCGCCGAGCGCGCGGGAGGCGACGATGGCGTCGAGCACGGCTTGGCCGGCCGTCGAGCCGAGGAGGCCCGTCTCGTAGTCGTAGCTCTTGGCGGCGAGGTAAGTGTAGCGGCT
>CAMDOF010000146.1 GCA_945903465.1 Opitutus sp. GAS368 | reverse complement strand
GAAACAGCTTTCCATGCCCACCATCGGCGACAGGAGTGTCGCCGGTCCGTCGGATGGGCGACACTCTTGTCGCCCCTGCTGCATGGGAGCCCACCCACCAAAACAAGTTTTGGCCCCGACGGGAAGAAACAGCTTTCCATCCCCACCATCGGCGACAGGAGTGTCGCCGGTCCGTCGGATGGGCGACACTCTTGTCGCCCCTGCTGCATGGGAGCCTCCCCACCAAAACAAGTTTTGGCCCCGACGGGAAGAAACAGCTTTCTTTTCCCACCAACGACTTGCAGAAGCTAATTAGTGGCAGGCGAAAGAAAAACAGATCGACACAACCTCGCCGCCGACCCGGGCGAAGCGCTCGACGTCGCCGCCGCCCATCCCGATCGCGTCAAGCAACTCGCCGCTCGCCTCGACGCCTTGCTGCGTGAAACCTCCGCCGTGATCCCTTCGCCCAATCCCGCTTATCTCGCCGGCGCGACCAAGCGGAGCAAGCAGGTCAGCACACCAAAGAAACCTTAAAGCGTCTCGAGTCCGGCCCATTTACCTCATGAAATTTCTCCCCTTCGCCCTCGTCCGCAGCCTCGCGCTCGCGGGCTGCGCGATGTCTCCTGCGACCGCCGACGCGCCCTTCACCCCTGCGTCCGCCATCAACCCCGGCACGCCCTGGCCCGCGACCGACGCGCTCAATCGCATCCTGCCGACCGCTGCGCAAGCTCCCGGCCTCCGCCCAAACCGCACCGTCGGCATTTTCTATTTCCTGACTCACGCGAGCGAAAGCACGACGCTGCCCAACGACCTCGCCAAAATTCTTCCGCAAGATCCCGACCTCCTGAAAAAGCCCGACTCACCCCTGTGGGGCCCGCGCGGTCCGTATTATTGGGGCGAACCGCTCTACGGTTACTATCACTCCATGGACCCGTGGGTGCTCCGCCGCCACGCGACCCTGCTCGCCGACGCCGGCATCGACACCGTCATTTTCGACACCACCAACCGTAAAACCTACCGTGATGTTTACCTGAAAATCTGCGAAGTTTGGACCCAGGTTCGCCAGGAAGGCGGCCGCACGCCGCAGATTTGCTTTATGGTCAACACCAAGGCCGGCGAGACCGCGCAGGAACTCTACCGCGATCTCTACCAGCCCGCGCTTTATCCCGATCTCTGGTTCCGCTGGCAGGGAAAACCGCTCCTGATCTGCGATCCCAAAGAAGCGAGTCCGGCGGTCGCCAAATTCTTCACGCTCCGCAAAGCCCACTGGCCATTCACGCAGGTCAACACGCCCAACGCCTGGCACTGGGAAAACACCTACCCTCAGGTTTACAGCTATGACACCGACCCGGCGAAGCCCGAGCAGGTCAACGTCTCCGTCGCGCAGAACCTCCGTGCCTCCGACGGCAAGGTCACGAACATGAGCCAAGGCAACGCCCGCGGCCGCAGCTTCCACGACGGGAAACAAGCTCCCGTCCCCGGCGACATCGACCGCGGCCCCAACTTCGCCGAACAGTGGCGCCGCGCCATCGAACTCGATCCGCCCTTCGTCATGGTCACCGGCTGGAACGAATGGACCGCCGGACGCCACAGCCGCCCCGGGCTACCCGTTGTCTTCGTCGACCAATACGACCAGGAATTCAGCCGCGATATCGAGCCCGTCACCGGAATGCACCACGACAACTACTACTATCAATTGGTCGACGGCGTCCGCCGCTACAAAGGCTACCCCGCCCTACCCGCGCCCTCGGCTCCGGCGACGATCGACCTCGCCGGTGGGTTCGCCCAATGGAGTGCCGTGGCGCCCGCCTTCACCGATCACGTGTTCGACAACGACCACCGCGACTTTGGCCAAGGCGCACGGCACATCGTGAGTACCAGCGGCCGCAACGACCTCGCCGTCATGAAAGTCGCCCGCGATGCGACCCATCTTTATTTTTACGCCCGGACCCGGCGCCCCCTCACCCCGCCGTCCGGCGCGAACTGGATGCTGCTCCTGCTCGACACCGACCAAAAACGGAGCACCGGCTGGGAAGGCTACGACTTTATCGTGAATCGTTCCCGTGACGGCCAGGGGACGTGGCTCGAGCGTAACACCGGCGGTTGGACCTGGGAGAAAGTCGTCCAGGTCCAGCTCACCGTTTCGGGCCATGAGCTGATGCTCGCCATCCCTCGCGCCACCCTCGGCCTCCCCGCGGGTGATACGGTCACGCTCGATTTCAAGTGGTGGGACAACCCCCAGAAATCCGGTGACATCATGGACACCTATCGCAGCGGCGACACCGCCCCCGACGGCCGCTTTAACTACCGCTACGCAACGACCGCTATTTCCCGATGAATAAAGCACTCCACGCGCTCCTCGCGCTCTTCCTGACGTTCCAATTTTCGGTGCTGTTCGCCGCCGACAAGAAGCCCAACATCGTCTTCATCCTTGTCGACGATCAGCGTAACACCTCGCTCGGTTGCGCCGGTCATCCGCAGATCAAGACGCCGGTGGTCGACAGTCTCGCGGCCCGCGGCGTGCGTTTTGAAAACGCATTTGTGCAAACGCCCATTTGCATGGCAAGCCGGGCAAATATTTTCACGGGCCTTACCACCACGACCCACGGTTACCACGCGAATCCGAGCACCCCTGTGCGCAAGGAGGACTTGGACACCAGCTTCCCCACGCTCCTCCGTCGATCCGGCTACACGACCGGTTTCTACGGCAAACAGCACGTCCGGTGGGCCGGTGGCATTAATGGCATGACGACAATGTTCGACGACCACGAAGTGCTGCATCGCAATCCCTACCTGAAGAAAATGCCCGACGGCACGCTGCGCCACGTCGACGAGATCATCGGCGACAAGTCGGTCGCGTTCGTCCAGTCGCAATCGGCGCATAAACCTTTTTTTCTCTACATGAGTTTCAACATCTCGCACGCGGAGGACAACGACCGTCGCCCGGGATATCACTACCAATGGCCGGCCGCCGAGGACGGTCTCTTCGATGACATCGAACCCAACCGACCGAATCTCGACGACCCAAAATACTACGACGCCACGCCTGATTTCCTGAAAACCACCATCAACCGCGCGCGTTATTTCTGGGGCTACGACACGCCTGAAAAATACCGCGGCAACCTCCGCGCCATCTACCGCATGTTGGCCGGCATGGATCGCATCGTCGGTCGCGTCATGACTGCGCTGAAAGAAAATGGCTTCGATGAAAACACCGTCATCATCTACTCCGCTGACAACGGCTATTACATGGGCGACCGCGGGTTTCAGGGCAAGTGGTCGCACTACGACCAGTCGATCCACGTGCCTCTGATCGTCTACGACCCCCGCATGAAGTCCGAACTGAGCGGGCGCGTGCTCCCGGAAACCGCGGTAAGCCTCGACCTTCCCGCCACCATTCTGGATCTGGCGGCCGTGCCGGTGCCGGCGAAATACCAAGGCAACACCCTGGTGCCGTTGCTCGCCGGCGCGCATCCAAAAAACTGGCGCACTGATTTCTACGTCGAGCACCACGCCGACCCCGCACAAATCGCGACTTGGTTCGGTATCCGCGACAACCGCTACACCTACGCCAACTATTACCAGAACGGCACCGAACTGCTCTACGACCGCGAGCGCGATCCCACCGAGCTCACCAACGTGGCGACGGACTCCGCCTACGCCGCCGTCTTCGCCCGCCTCCGCCAACGCAGTCTCGACTACAAACAACTCTACACGCGCCCCGAAAGCGCTACGCCGAGCAAGGCGTCTCCCGCCGCGCCCAAAAAGAAATCTAAGAAAAAGTCGGATGAAAATTAATCCCCCCCGATGAAAAAATTCCCCGCACTCCTTCTCGCGCTGGGAGCCGCCGGTGTCATGGCCCCCGTCCTCCGCCCGGCCACACCCGCCGCCGCCCACCCCAACGTCATCCTCATCCTCGCCGACGATCTGGGCTTTGCCGACCTCGGCTGTTACGGCAGTGAGATTCAGACGCCGAACCTCGACCACCTGGCGGCGAACGGTCTGCGCTTCTCCCAGTTCTACAACTCCGCCAAGTGCGAGCCGACCCGCGCCTCGCTGATGAGCGGCCAGTATTGGCAAGACGTCGGCCTCGGCGTGAAGAAGGGCATCACCATGGGTCAGGCCATGCGCGGCGCCGGCTACGCGACTTTCGCGATCGGCAAATGGCACCTCGACGGCAATCCGGTCGAACGCGGCTTCGACCGCTACTTCGGTCACCTCAGTGGCGCGAGCGACTACTTCAAAGGCAACGCCTCCCATCGGCTCGACGAGAAACCCTTCACGCTCCCGACCGATGGCACCTTTTACACCACCGACGCCAACGCCGACCACGCGATCACGTTCATCACCGATTCGCGCCAGGCTCATCCGGAGAAACCGTTCTTCATGTATCTCGCGTTTAACGCCCCGCACGCGCCCATTCAGGCGTGGCCCCAAGACATCGCGAAGTATCGCGGCAAGTATCGGATCGGCTGGGACCAGGTCCGCGCACTGCGTTACCAGCGGATGCTCGACCTCGGCCTGTTCAAGCAACCGGGCGGGCTCTCGCCCCGACCCGACACGATTCCGGCCTGGGAATCGCTCACCGAAAAAGAAAAAGATTTCGAAGATCTGCGCATGGCGATCTTCGCCGCGATGGTGGACCGTATGGACCAGGCTATCGGGCGGGTCCTGGCCACGCTTAAGGCGCAAGGGCAGGATCAAAACACGCTCATCATGTTCCTGAGCGACAACGGTGGCAGCCCGTATGATCGCGGCCGGCGCGGCACGTTGCCCGATCCAGGCGCGGCATGGGAATACGGTCTTGGCTGGGCGCACGTGAGCGGCACGCCCTTCCGACACTACAAGCGCAACATGTTCAACGGCGGCGCGACCACGCCGTTCATCGCGCACTGGCCGGCCGGCATGAAATCCCGCGGCGCCATCACCGATCAGCGCGGCCACATCATCGATGTCATGGCCACGCTCATGGATGTCAGCGATACGACCTGGCCGACGACCTTCGAAGGGAAGCCGCTCGCGCCGTTGGCCGGAAAATCTCTGCGCCCGATCTTCGCCGGCGAGGCCCGCCCTCCGTTCGACGCGCTGTATTTTCATCTCATGGACCACCGCGCCGTTTTGGCCGGCGAGTGGAAACTCGCTTCGGACTGGGGCCGGCCGTGGGAACTGTTCAACGTGGCTCAGGACCCAACCGAGCTGAGCAATCTTTCTGCCAAGGAACCCCAGCGCGTCGCCCACCTGACCGCCCTCTGGGAAAAATGGTGGGCCGACAAAAATCCCGCCTTGCTCAGATCCGGCGGGAGCGAGCCGGCCTATCGTCGCTTGCAAGACGAAACCTTCCGCACCCAGGGAGGCAACGACGAGCCAGATCAAGCCGCGACCAAAGCCCGCAAGAAAAAGAAATGACCGTTATGGGCGCCGCACTCCTCACCCGCGCCCTCCCCCGGATCGGCGACACTCCTGTCGCCGCCCAACGAGAGATTTCGGCGCCGAAGCTCAAGGCCGACGCCCTCCCCCGGATCGGCGACACTCCTGTCGCCGCCCGACTCTTTTTCCGAAAATGAAAAATTCTCGATTCTCGATTCTCGATTTTAAGATTCCCCTCCTCCTCCTGGCAACCGCCACCCTCACCGCCGTCGCCACCCTCACCGCCGCAACTCCCGCCGCCGCCGCGCGTCCCAATATCCTGTTCATTCTCACCGAAGACCAAGGCGCGCACCTCGGTTTCCTCGGCACGCCCGGCCTGCGCACGCCGCACATGGATTCGCTCGCGCGCAGCGGCGTGTATTTCAATGAGGCCTTCGTCGCCTACCCTGTCTGCTCGCCCTCCAAAGCCGCGATCTACACCGGCCTGCACAACCACACCAACGGGATTCTCAACAATACGATCAATCTCTTCAAACCCGCGGCACAGGTCACCGCAGCCGAACGCAACCACGTCCTCTACCGCACGAATCGGATCCACGACGCCTTGCCCACCCTCGTCGAACGTCTGCACGCCGCCGGTTACGCCCAAGGTGTGACCAGCAAATTGCACGTCTTGCCGAACGAAAAGTTTCCCTACGACGAATTCTCCAAACCCACCAACGGCGCCTCCGTCGCCGGGTTCATCAGCCGCGCTAAGCACGCCGGAAAACCCTGGCACCTCTTTTACAACATCGGCGCGTCGCACCGTCCCTACCCCAACAGCGACCAGGTCAAGATCCGCGTCAATCCCGCCAGCGTCAGCCTCCCCGCCTATCTCCCGGACACGCCCGTTATCCGCCAGGACTGGGCCGAGTATCTCGCCGCGATCGAGCGCACCGATGCCATTCTGGGCGAAGGCCTCACGGCGCTCCGCGACTCCGGCGAGGAAGCCAACACCATCATCGTTTTCCTCGGCGACCACGGTCCGACCTTTCCGCACGGCAAGATGACGCTCTACGATCTCGGCCTGCGCACACCGCTGATCATCCGTGCGCCCGGCGCAAAAAGCGGCGTGCGCACCAACGCTCTCGCCAGCACCCTTGATCTCACCCCCACCCTGCTCGATCTGCTCGGGCTCGACCCTTTGCCGCGTTCGCACGGCGTGTCGCTCAAACCCGTGCTCGTCGGTGCGCTCAACGCCACGGGCCACCACTCCATCTTTGCGGAGATCTCCCACCGCGGCCCGTTGCCCAACGACGGCATGCAGGAGCGCAGCGTCTACGATGGCCGATGGAAACTGATCTACCGCGAAAAACTTGTCCCCGCGTGGCGTCAAGTTCAGGCCGACAGCAAAGTATGGAAACTATGGGGCAACCGCTCCTACGCCGAAACCGTGAAGCACAAAGACGACTTCCCCGAGCAATACCGCATCCTCGCCGAGATGGATCCACAGAGCCTCGGCGGCAAGGTCCCGCCTCTCGAACTCTACGATCTCCGCGCCGATCCCGACGAAATGAAAAATCTTGCGGGCGCGCCGCAGCACCGTCGCGAACGCGACCGACTCTACGCAACCTTGCGCCAATGGGTGAAGGACACGGCCGATCCCGCCGTCGCTCTGCCCAGCACTCCAGCGAACTTCTGAATTGCCGCCAGCACCGACATGCAGATCCGTCTTTTTTTCGCCGCCCTGTGCGCGCTGCTTGGTTCTGCGTTTGGGTGGTCCGCGACCAACGCACCGACCAAGCCGAACATCATCGTCATCCTCGCCGACGATCTTGGCTACGCCGACCTCGGCGTGCAGGGCCCGGAACGCGACGTGCGCACGCCAAACTTGGATCGCTTCGCCGCCGAGGGCGTGCGTTTCACCGCCGGCTACATCACTGCACCGCAGTGCTCGCCCTCGCGCGCAGGGCTCATCACCGGGCGCTATCAACAACGCATGGGCATCGACACGATTCCCGACATGCCACTGCCCCTCGATTCGGTGACGATGGCCGAGCGCCTAAAGCCCGCCGGCTACACCAGCGGTCAGATCGGAAAATGGCATCTCGAGCCGAATGCTCTTTGCCTGAAGTGGGCCGCAACAAACCTCCCGGAACAAAAACCCAACGCTGCCAAACGCGTCGTCATCCCCGAGGCTCAACGCCAACGCTTCATGCCGAAAGCGCAGGGCTTCGACGATTACTTCACGGGAGAGATCAACTCCTATTTCGCGAACTTCGATCTAACCGGCGCCACCGTCACCCCCGAGTGGCGCAGAGATAACCGCTTCCGCGTCGACGTGCAGACCGACGCCGCCCTCACGTTCCTCCAGCGCAACCACGCGAAGCCCTTTTTTCTCTACCTGAACTATTTCGCGCCGCACACGCCGCTGGAGTTGCCGCCCGCCTATGCCGCGCAGTTCCCCACCGCCATGCCCCTCCGCCGCCGGGCCGCACTCTCCATGATCGCCGGCATCGACCACGGCGTCGGCCGCATCCTCGCCGCGCTCAAAACGCACGGCGTCGACGACCGCACGCTGATCTTCTTCACCAGTGACAACGGCGCGCCCATCCACACGCGGCGCGACTCCCCGCTCGACGTCGACATGGGCGGCTGGGACGGCTCTTTGAATACACCGCTCGTCGGCGAAAAAGGCATGTTATCCGAAGGCGGCATCCGCGTGCCGATGCTCGCCCGCTGGCCCGGAAAATTGCCCGCCGGAAAAATTTACGAACACCCCGTGTCCTCGCTCGATTTCGCGGCTACGGCCAACGCCCTCGCCGGCCTGCCGGCCGCTCCTGAACTCGACGGGGTCG
This sequence comes from Opitutus sp. GAS368, assembly GCA_945903465.1. Taxonomy (GTDB): domain Bacteria; phylum Verrucomicrobiota; class Verrucomicrobiia; order Opitutales; family Opitutaceae; genus ER46. Next base: position 10,696 of record CAMDOF010000146.1, on the reverse strand, counting down.
ATCTCATTCCCCATCTCACCGGCACCGACCCCTCCGCGCCCCACCCCGCCCTCTACTGGCGGTTCTGGTCGCAGGCGGCCATTCGCGCAGGCCACTGGAAACTGCTCCACCGCGCCGGCGAACCCGACCGCCTCTTTAACCTCGGCACCGACGAACACGAGCGCCGCGACCTCGCCGCCACGCAGCCAGAGCGCGTCGCTGCACTCCGCCGCCAACTCGCCGCGTGGACCGATCAACTCCAGCCCGCCGGTCTTCCCACGGACAAACCCAACAAACAAGAACGCGTCTGGTATCGCGAATATTTCCCCCTCACCGCCTCGGCCCCCACTCCATGAAAAAAAGCACACCACCCTTCATCCTGACCACCCTGCTCGCAGCCGCCACCTCCTTCCCGTTGTTGGCCCAAACTGCGGCCACCCCGACCAAGGCGGAAGCCGTGCTCCTCACCCCTTTCGAAGTTACCTCCGCCAAGGACACCGGCTACTCCGCCACCGAGACACTCTCAGGCACGCGCCTGAAGACCCGCATCGAGGACACCGGCGTCGCCGAGACGATCATCACACCCGACTTCATGCGCGACCTCGGCCTCACCTCGCTCGACGAAGTTTTCAAGTTTGTCCCCAACACCGGCACCGACGACCCGCAGCTCGGCACGACCGCCGGCAACAGCAGCCTCTTCTCCAGCGTCGCCTACACGTCGCGCGGATTCTCCGTGGCGAGCGCCCAGCGCGACTTCCTCCCGACCACCGCCCCAGCTGACATCTACAACACCGAGCGTATCAGCTTCACGCGCGGCCCCAACGCCATCCTCTACGGCCTCGGTAATCCCGGCGGCATCTCCAACGCCGTCTCGCAGCGCGCCAATCTCAACCGCCCGAGCTACGAACTCGACCTCAAGCTCGATTCCAATTCCGGTTTTCGCACCAGCGCCAACGCGAATTTTCCACTCATCAAAAACAAACTCGGCCTCCGCCTCGCCCGCCTCGACGACGATCGCGGCTCGCATCTCAAGCCCGACGAAAATCTCCACCGCCGCACCTACGCCGCTCTGCGTTTTCAGCCCTGGAAGCAGACCATCGTTGACGCGAGCTTCGAGGACGGTGACCAACGTCGCCGCTCGTTCGCGCGCGGCTTCACTTACTCCGATGCCTTCAGCACGTGGACGACGTTGCCGGCCGCCAGCCGCCCCACTGTGACCGCGGCCGGTTCCATCCTCGCCATTTCCCCCATCCCGGGCCTCGACCAGCTGATCGGCGCCAATAACATCTTCATCGTCGACGGCGCCACGCCGACCGTCGCCCCGATGAACTGGGCCCGCATGGGCAAGACCCGCATCACCACGCCCGCGCTCGGCGGCAGCATCCACGGCGTCACCGGCCGCGAATCCTTTGCGCTCCCCTTTCCCGTCGAGAGCAACCTCATGGGCTACTCCGACGGCACGCAGGTCGACTTCCGCGCCTTCACCGCATCGCTCCAGCAAAACGTCCTGCCGAATCTCGATTTCGAACTCACCTACAACCGCCAGTTCAGCGATCGTTTCGCCGACTACTCCAAACCCGCCGCGAACGACACCCTGCAAGTCGACCCGAACGCCGTGCTCCCCAGCGGCGCCCCGAATCCCAACTACGGAAAATATTACTACGACGCCGGTGGCGGCGGCGGCGTGATCTTTTTTCAGAAGAACAGTCTCGAGATTGCCCGTGCCACCGTTTCCTACGAACTCGATTCCAAACAGTATTTCCCGCGCTTCGGCCGCTGGTTCGGTCGTCACCGTTTCGCCGGTCTCGTCGAGCAGCAGAAAAATCCCTTCAGCGGCGTGAACAATGCCACGTTCCGCAATCTCACGCCGCTTAAGACCAACGTCCCCGGCCTCGCCTCCACGTGGTCCGCTGCCCCCGGCGCCGCCAACAACTTGATGTATTATCGCTTCTACTTCGATCCCACCACCGGCGTGAACTTCATGCCCAGCCTGTGGGACAAATATCCGCGCCTCGCCAGCAGCGACAACATCGCCGCCCTCCAGGCGACCTTGCCCTCCGAGGCCAACGGCGTGACACCCGGCTTCGCCAATGGCGGCCCGCCCGTGCTTCGTTACACCCGCGTCGACACCCGCATCTTCGCGACGCACAACTACTGGCTCGACGAGCGCGTGATCACGCTCTTCGGCTGGCGCAAGGATGAGCGCACCCTCTACAGCCGGAGCTTGCCCATCGACTCGGCCTCCGCCCTCTACCCCGATCCCGTGCCCTACAACGCGCGCGACGGCGTGAACGTCAAAACCGTCCAGCCCGCCAACACGTTTTCCAAGGGCGTCGTCGTGATCGCGACCAAGTGGCTCCGCTTTTTCTACAACGAGTCCAGCAGTCTCGTGCTCCAAGATGCCTCCGCGAGCGATCTCTACAGCAATCCGATCGACAACGCCCAGGGCAAGGGCACCGAGACCGGCGCTCGTGTCGCGCTCTTCGGCGGCAAAGTGCAGGCCTCCCTCAGTCGTTGGAAAACGGATATGCAGGGCCAGGCGGTCGCGACGATTCGCAACCAACTCGGAAATTTCAATTTCACCAACGCGACCAACACGCTCTGGAACACCGCCGCCACGCTCTCCGGCGACAACAAATACATCCAGCCGCCGTATCGCCCCGCGCAGGCTTTCACCGACTACCAGGACTACGTCGCCCAGGGCTACGAATTTTCCCTCACCGCCAATCCCACCGCCAACTGGCGCGTGAGCTTCAACGCCGGCGCGCAGGAAAACCAGCAGAGCAACATCGGGCCGGTCCTGAAAAAATATTGGGCCGAGTATCAACCCCTCTTCCGCGCCTTCCCGGGCCGCGATCTCAACGGCAATGGCGTCATCGACGCCACGCTCCCCACCACGCCGCAGGTGCAGATCGAAAAATTCCTCGACCGCACCGGCGGCGCTGAAGCGGGCACTGCCGGCACCATCGGCGCCCTGCTCGATGCCTACGGCGCCGGCGTTGGCCGCATCGCCGCCCTGAGCGGCGTCTCGACCACGAGCATCCCCAAATACACCGCCAACTTTGTGACTAATTATCGTTTCTCCGAAGGCGCACTGAAGGGCGTCGGCGTGGGCAGCAGCCTGAACTACCGCAGTGCGCGCACCATCGGCTATCTCGCCAACAGCGCAGGTCTCTCCCGGCCCGACGCCCCGATCAAGGGCGCCACGAGCTGGGACACCGGCCTTTGGATTTCTTACGCGCGCACCATCAAGCTGACCGCCGCCCGCACCGTGCGTTGGCGCGTGCAGCTGAACGTCCGCAATGTCCTGGACGACCGCGATCTCGAACCCATCACCGGCGTCGACGATGGCGCCGGCCAGGGCGTCGTCATCCGCTGGCGCGTGCCCGAGCCCCGCACCTTCGCCTTCAGCAACACGTTTGAATTCTGAGCCAATCGTGGCCCCAAACACACCTGCGACGCGGGTGGCTGGAAAGCCGCCCCTCTGACGGACCGGCGGCATTCCTGCCGCCGACACCACGCACCCATCGCGGCACTTGATCCGGCGCCCATTCCTCCGTAACTCCGCAGCGTAAAGCAAAAGGCAGCGCCAAGGCCCCGGTCGCTAAAATCGATCCGATTCTCGATCGGATATCTTTGTGGGCTTGGGTTTCCGGGTAGCGTCGCGTGCCCTCGGCGTGACGGACTCAACCTAAATCCCGCACTCGGAATTTCACCGCAGCGACAGCCGGGGCGCAGAGAAAGCAAATTGAGAAAATGAGCTCTCGCGGGGTGTTTTCACCTACAGGGCGAAGCCACCATTCTGCGGCTTTCCGGTTTCTACTCTGCGAGGTCCGGAGCTCTGCGCTGCAACCGCGTTGCTTGGGCTCAAGCGGTAATTTACCCACCATCACGCCCAGAGATCGCGGCTCTACCTCCAGCCCACGCGAAGCCTGACGACCCGGAGTCGTTGGCCCAAAACGTCCACTCCCGACCGCATCGTCCTTGTACTTCCACTCAGAGCAACGTTTCCTCCGCTTCCCTGATTTTAGGTCCCCGCCCCGCCCCGTCCCCTTCCCCTTCTCCGCCACCCACCGTATTCTGTTTTCGCACTGAAAACCCCAACACCACCATGGCCCTGGCCGTAAATTCAACCTACCGTTCTCGCGATCTCATTATCGTTCTACGGTTAGCCATCTCGCCTCTCTTCGCGCAAAGCACGCCTCCGCCGCCCGCATCCGAAGAAGCCCTCGTCCTCTCCCCGTTTACCGTCCAGGTCGATACCGAAAAAGGCTACCTCGCTACGCAGACCCTCAGCGGCACGCGCGTCAAAACCGATCTGAAGGACGTCGGATCCGCGATGACCGTCTTTACCGAGCAACTCATGGACGACCTCGGCGCCAACAGCATCTACAACCTGATGGCCTTCGCGCCGAACACCGACCCGTTCATCCTCTCGACATCCGACATTACGGGAAACGGCAATGACTTCATCAACATCCCCACAAAATACGTGACCCGCGGCGGTGCGACCACCGTGGTCGGCCAGGATTTCTTCAGCAACGGCATTCCCCAGGACCGCTTCAACTCCGAGCAACTCACCTTCACGCGGGGTCCCAACGCCATCCTCTTCGGCCTCGGCAATGCCGCCGGCGCTTTCGTTTCCTCCACCAAGCGCGCCAAAAATACCGCCAGCCGCACCTTCGAAATGCAAATGGACAGCCGTGGCGGCCACCGCACGACAATGGATATCAACCAAGTCCTGCGGAAAAATCTTCTCTCGCTTCGTTACGCGGGACTCTACGAGGGCCTGAACAGTTTCCGCCTTCACACGAACGACTATCAGCGCCGTCACTTCTTCACGCTGAACGCCACGCCCTTCAAAAAGACCACCGTCCGCGTCAACTACGAGACGGGCCACATCCAGCAAAACGCCGTGCGCCCCTGGCCCGACTACGACGCCGTCTCTCCGTGGCGCGCGGCTGGTTCGCCGATCATCGCCACTTACACGAATGTCGCCACCGGCAAGCCCGCTGGCACGCAGAACTTCGCCTACGCCGGCCTCACCTCCACCGAATTCTCCGCCGGCGGCGCGCCCGTTCCGACCCAGCGTTTCCAAAACCAGGGCCAGAGCGCACCCACCACGTTTGCCAACGGCTTTCCCGTCAACGGAGGCAACTTCCGCTCGCTCGTCAACGAGTCGATCTACCCCACCTTCGCGAGCGCCTTCGGCAATTCCGCCTACCGTCTGACCCATTACACTACGGTCTCCGCGTTTCTTGAACAACAGATCACGCAAGACCTCTTCATCGAAGCCGCGTTCAACCAAGTGGACAGCAAACTCAAAGCGATCAACGGCTTCGTCGGTCAGCTCAGCTACATCTACGTCGACCCCAACGCCCAGCTGCCCAACGGCCAGCCCAACCCCAACGTCGGCCGGCTCTACAGCCAGTCCCAGCCGACCATTATCGATGCGCCGAACGCCGCCACGAACACCCGCGTCATGGCCTCTTACACGCTCGATTTCGGGCGCCAAAAATCTCCTTGGCTTCACTACCTCGGTCGCCACCAAGCCGCGCTCTTCCGTGAGGAGAGCGAGCAGGACGGTTGGTCCAGCAACAACGGCGTCTTCAACACCACCCCGCTCAGCACGGTGGGAGCCGCCGGCGTCATCACCAACGGGGTCAACGCCATTCAATATCGCTCCTACGCCGATCCCGCGAACCACAAGGTCGGCACGTCGATCGGCCGGCACATCGAGGCCATTCCCGTCCTCTACGCCAACGATCCGTTACCCACCCGCGATCCCAGCGGCGTCACGCCTGCGTTCATGGCGCAACAGGGACCCACCATCACCAGGTCCATCGTCAAGACCAACGCACTCGCCCTCCAGAGCTTCTTCTGGAATGACCGCATCGTTTTGACCAACGGCTTCCGCCAAGACGACCAAACTTCGTGGCTCGCCGTGCCCAACGACTTCGTCAATCTCCGCGACGCCAACGGCACCGCACCCCGTCCCAGCGGCATCAACGTCCGCGAATTCAAGCCCGGCAGTCGCGCCGCGCGTGGCGGCAGCACGTATTCCCGCGGCCTCGTCTTCCATCTCCGGCCGTGGGTCAGCCTGAGTTACAACACGTCGAACAACTTCCAGGTCAATTCCGGCACCCGCAACATTTACGGGGACCTCCTCCCCAACCCTCAGGGCAAGGGCACCGACTACGGCCTCAAATTCTCCTTCTTCGACCGCCGTCTGTTCTTCGACCTCACCGCCTACACCACCAGCAACGAAAACAGCGGCGACAGCATCTCCGCCAACGCCGCCGGCAACTTCAAACAGTTCGACCAACTTTGGATCGCCGTCAGCGATTTCACCAAGGACGTGAAATATCTGACTTCCCCCTACTCGACCCTCAGCACCGTCTGGCAGGATGTCGTTGCCACCACCTCCAAAGGCTGGGAATTTTCCCTCACCGCCAATGCCACCCGCCAATGGCGCATGACGCTCAACGGCAGCAGGCGCGGCGACAACACCACGAGCGCCCGCGGCGTCTACATCAACCAATACATGGCGGAATACATCCCGATCATCAAATCGCACCCCGAGTGGCAAAACCTCGACGCGACCAACGGCGTGACCGTAGCCGCCCGCGTCGCCGATCTCGAAAACACGCTCACCAATTTCAACGCCATCCGCAACAGCCCATCCGCGAACTTCGCCTCTAACTGGACGATGAACTTGATCCAGAGCTATGACTTCGCCCGCGAAAGCCGTCTCGGTGGTTTCTCCATCGGCGGCAGCATGAATGCGCGCGGCCCAGCCATTAACGGCTTCGCGGTCGACTCGAAACTCGTCCTCAATCCGCTCTCACCTTACTACGCTCCCGCCTACGCCAACTTCGGCAGCTGGGTCACCTACAAGCGCAAGCTCTTCAAGAACCGCGTTGATTGGCGCCTGCAGATGAACGTCCGCAACGTCTTCGACAAGAACACGGTCTTCCCCTTGATCAACGTCGATACCCGTGACGGTAAAAACACCCCCAACACCGCCGTCTACACCCTCAAGGAACCGCGCGCCTACCAGTTCACCAGCACCTTCAAGTTCTAAAGTCGGGCCGGGTCTCCGACCTGCACTTCCCGAAAAAATGCCCCACTCATACCCGTGACGGTAAAAACACCCCCAACACCGCCGTCTCCACCCTCAAGGAACCGCGCGCCTACCCGTTCACCAGCACCTTCAAGTTCTAAAGTCGGGCCGGGTCTCCGACCCGCCCTTCCCGAAAAAATGCCCCACTCATACCCGTGACGGCAAAAACACCCCCAACACCGCCGTCTCCACCCTCAAGGAACCGCGCGCCTACCCGTTCACCAGCACCTTCAACTTCTAAAGTCGGGCCGGGTCTCCGACCTGCCCTTCCCGAAAAAATGCCCCACTCGTCACCGTGCCGTGCCTCCCCCGGATCGGCGGCTTTCCAGCCGCCACGCACGCCTTTCCGCCGTCCCGATTTCCAGAGCTTGGCCGCCCGCCCACCTACGCCTCGCCAACCCGTCTTCACCCGACTAGCGAAGAGGGTTCGGGCCATCTCCGTCACCATGAAACTATGAAACCTTCCCTTCTCCTCCTCTCCCTGTGCGCGCTGCTCGGCACCTCGCTCCTCGCCGCCGAGAAAAAGTCAACCCCGCTCCCCAACATCGTCGTCTTCATCTCCGATGATCACGGCCAGCTCGACTCACAGCCCTACGGTTCCACCGAGGTGCGCACGCCCCAGATGGCGCGACTCGCGGCCGACGGCATGAAATTCACTCACGCTTTCGTCGCCTCGCCCGCCTGCGGCCCGAGCCGCACCGCCCTGCTCACCGGTCTCTGGTCTGCGCGCAACGGCGCCGAGCCCAATCACAAACCGAAAAACCCCGGCGTCGCCTCGCTTCCGCCTGTCCTCCGCGCCCTCGGCTACGAGGTCGTCGCCCTCGGCAAAGTCGCCCACAACACCTACGCCAGCGGCCACGGCTTCGACACCACCGAGGGCCCAAACCAGGGCTTCGCCGACACCGCTGCCGTCGCGAAATACCTCGCCAGCCGTGACGCCGCAAAACCCCTCTGCCTCTTCGTCGGCACGCGCCACCCGCACGTCCCGTGGAGTTCCGCAGAAGAGCGCACCTACGATCCGGCCGCGGTAAAAATCCCCCCGAAGCACGTCGACACGCCGACCACCCGCGAACAGCGCGCGAGCTACCTCACCGATATCACCAAGGCCGACACGCTCCTCGGCGAGGTCCGCGCGCTCGTCCGCGAAAAAATCCCCGGCGACACGCTCTTCATCTACACCGCCGACCACGGCTCGCAGTGGCCCTTCGGCAAATGGAACCTCTACGACGCCAGCACCCGTATCCCGCTCCTGATCGCGTGGCCCGGCCATCTCCAACCAGGCACCGTAAGCGACGCGCTGGTCTGCTGGCCTGACCTGCTGCCCACGTTTATCGACCTCGCCGGCGGCACCGTCCCCGCCGGCCTCGACGGGAAATCCTTCGCCGGAATTTTACGCGGCACCGCGACGACGCACCGCGACCGCGTCTTCACCACGCACAGCGGCGACGGCGATTTCAACGTCTACCCGATCCGCAGCGTGCGCACCCGCGACTGGAAATATATTCGCAACCTGCACCCCGAATTCCAGCACCACACCCACATCTCGCGCTCATCCGGCCCCAGCGGAAACGTCTATTGGCAATCGTGGCTCGCCGCCGCCGAAAAAAATCCCGCTGCCGCCGCGACCCTCTTGCGTTACACCACGCGCCCCGCCGAAGAACTCTACGACCTCGCCGCCGATCCCGACGAACTTCACAACCTCGCCGCCGATCCGCGGCAAGCCACTCGTCTCGCCGGTCTCCGCGCCGACCTCGACGCGTGGATGAAACAGCAGGGCGACACCCAAACCGTTTTCGGTAAGCCGCTCCTCCAGCGCGAACCCGTCACGCTCATCGCCCCCGGTAACGCCAAGAAAAAATCGCCATGAAGTCCGTCCTCTCATTTCGATCCACCTTTGCCGCGCTCGCCGGCCTTGCCGCGCTCGGACCACCCTCTTCCGCGGCCACTCCGGCCGCCTCGCCCACGCCGCGTCCCAACGTCATCTTCATCCTCGCCGACGATCTCGGCTGGGCCGATACCTCGCTCTACGGGCACACCCAATTTCACCAGACCCCCAACCTCGATCGTCTCGCCAAACGCGGCCTGACCTTCTCTCGCGCCTACTCCGCCAGTCCCCTCTGTTCCCCCACCCGCTCTGCCGTTCTCACCGGCCTCAGTCCCGCCCGCACCGGCATCACCACGCCCAGCGGCCATGTCCCCAACGTCGTCCTTAAATCTACCGTCGGCTCCAAAGGTTCTGCCACGCTTCCCGCCGTCATGCCGGAAACCGTTACCCGGCTCGCGACCACCTACCACACTCTACCGAAATCCCTCAAAGCCGCCGGCTACGCCACCGGCCATTTCGGTAAATGGCATCTCGGCGCTGAGCCTTATTCGCCTCTCCAGCACGGCTTCGACGTCGATCTCCCGCACTGGCCCGGCCCCGGTCCCGCCGGCAGCTATGTCGCGCCATGGAAGTTCAAGGACTTCGATGCCGATCCCGGCCAGCCCGACCAACACATCGAAGACCGCATGGCCAAGGAAGCCGTCGCCTTCCTGGAGAAAAATCAAGCCGGTCCGTTTTTTCTGAACTACTGGATGTTCAGCGTGCACGCGCCGTTCGACGCGAAAAAAGCCCTCATCGCAAAACACCGCGCCCGCGTCAACCCCGCCGATCCCCAGCGCAGTCCCACCTACGCCGCCATGATCGAGAGCATGGATGACGCCGTCGGCACCCTCCTCGACACCCTCGATCGCCTGAAGCTCGCCGACAAAACTATTATCATCTTCGCCTCCGACAACGGCGGAAACATGTACAACCTCGTCGACGGCACCACCCCCACCAGCAACGCCCCGTTGCGCGGCGGCAAGGCCACCGTCTTCGAGGGAGGCGTGCGCACCCCCCTTGTGATCGCGTGGCCCGGTCTCACCACCGCCGGCACCCGCAGCGACGCCCTCGTGCAGAGCGAAGACTATTATCCGACCCTCCTCGCCGGCCTCGGCCTCCCCATCGCTCCCGACCAGAAGTTCGACGGCACCAGCCTTCTCCCCGCGTTGCAGGGCCAGCCACTCACCCGCGACGCCGTGTTCACCTATTTCCCGCACGCCCCCGGTGTGCCTGATTGGCTGCCACCTGCCGTCACCGTCCACCAGGGCGACTGGAAACTCATCCGCCTCTTTTTCGCCGGTGCCAACGGCGCCCATCGCTACCAACTCTACAACCTCCGCGACGATCTCGTCGAAAAGCACAACCTCGCCGCCCAGGACCCCGCCCGCGTCAAGGCCCTCGATGCCCTCATCGCAAAATTCCTCATCGACACGCAAGCCGTCACGCCCGTCCGCAATCCCGCGTTCAACCCCGCCAACTACCCCCTCGCCGACGAGGGCAAGCAAAAGTCCGACCCAAAACAGAAGACCGCCCCCAAGAAAAAGAACCGCCCGGCCCCTGAAGTTCCCTAACCACCACCCCCCATAGGCGTTAAAATAAGGAATTGCCTTTTTTCGCCTTTTGCGATGGTTTTCGTGGCATGGAAGCACCGCCGTCGCTGCACGACGAGAAGGAATGGCCGTATATATTAACTCTGCTACCGCGGGATCTGGAAGATTCCGCCCGGC